>JAEZEH010000036.1 GCA_023417785.1 Bacteroidota bacterium | reverse complement strand
ACGCTCCGGCAAAATCACCCTGACAAGTGAAACACCCGGCGCCCCCGTTGTGACCATAGATGTAACGCAGGATGGACCGCTTTATCCGAACTACAACACGTCACCTTTACCCCCGGATCTATCGGGCATGTCATCCAATGCAATGGAGCTTGCAGCGAAAATCAAGTTGGGCTGGAACCTTGGTAATTCCCTGGAAGCCACAGGCGGGGAGACAGCGTGGGGCAACCCGCAAGTTTCCAAAGCCCTGATCGATAAAGTGAAGGAAAGTGGCTTTAACGCTATTCGCATACCGGCTTCGTGGAATCAGCACATGGCAAATGCAGGGAAGGCGGAATTAAAAACGGAGTGGCTCAATCGTGTTGAGGAAGTCGTTCAATACTGTGTAGAAAACGACATGTATGTCATTCTGAACATCCATTGGGATGGCGGCTGGCTCGAGAACAATATTACTCCCGAAAAGCAGGAAGAGAACAATGCAAAGCAGAAGGCCTTCTGGGAACAGATCGCGACTCATTTCCGCGACTACGATGAGCATTTACTCTTTGCCAGTGCTAACGAACCAAATGTGGAGAACGCAACCCAGATGGCAGTACTTACTTCATACCATCAGACGTTCATTGACGCGGTGCGTGCCACAGGGGGCAGGAACACGTATCGCAACCTGATCATACAGGGACCGTCAACCGATATTGAAAAAACCAAAAACCTGATGCTCACACTGCCCGTCGATCCCACCGAAAATCGCATGATGGCGGAAGTACATTACTATACGCCTTGGAATTTCTGCGGACTGGAAGCGGATGCCGACTGGGGCAAAATGTTCTACTATTGGGGCGAGGGTTATCATTCTGAAACCGATCCTGAGCGCAATGCCACCTGGGGCGAAGAAGAAACCGTCGATGCAAACTTCCAGCTTATGAAAACCCAGTTTGTCGATAAGGGCATACCGGTGGTGTTGGGCGAGTACGGTGTTACGAGGCGCTCCACGCTTGTGGGTGATGCACTCACCAAACACCTTGCGTCGCGCGCTTATTACCTGAAGTATGTAACAAAGCAGGCGCTGGCCTATGGCCTGTTGCCTTTTTATTGGGATAACGGTGGAACCGGAAATTTTGGTAGCGGAATTTTTAACAGAACGAATAATACCGTATTTGATCAGCAGGCTCTGGATGCGCTGTTGGAAGGCGCGACTGAGTAACGAAGAGTTTGGAATCTACTAAAAGGGATGGAACTTAATCCGCCACTTTTTTGGGGATACGTTGAATTGTGACTAAAGCACGTTCAGGTTTTCTGTTTCTTTTTCTTTGCTGAGGGAAACAGGACATTGTTCAAAATAAGCCTGTATCCTGGTGAATTCGGGTGCTGATTCAGATCCGTAGGGGTGCGCCAGTGTCCGGGTGTTCCTTCCGGATCGTGTCCGCTGTAGTACGTCCAGTGGCCGCGGCCAAGTTCCCCGTAGATGTACCTTACGTTATTGCGATTCCGGTTCTCGGCAAGAACCAGAGCCGAAGACTTCACAACGTACCGGTTAAACGCAGTCGTTTGTCCGATAAACTCGCGAATCGCATGCTCGTGGTTTTGTGTCAGAAGGGAAGGAATGATATCCCACTTGGCGGAGAAGGAAAACAACTGGAACACATCTTTGCCGTATGACCGGTAGTCGTCCCAGCCGGTGTTGATATCGGAAAATTTCCGGCTGTAACCAGGCTCCATGGTAAATTCTTCGAACGCGAGTGTTTTAGTGAAATCCAGTTTGGTTTGCGCATCGGGATCGGGTTCATCGCCGTCGTACACGCTTTCGCTGATGTCGATACCTTCAGCCGCGAGGGCAATGTCAAACGTCTCGGCGCCTGAGCACATCGCGAAAAGGTAGCCACCATCAGCGCAAAAGGCTTTGATCTTTCTCGCTACATCGAGTTTCATTTCGGAGACTTTGCCATAACCAAGTTTAGTGGCGGTAAACTTGTTGAGTTGTGCTTCAAGCTGCGAATCCGCCCGGAGTCGCCGACCCGATTGACCCGTGAAATCCTCGTGATGCAAATGCAGCCAGTCGAACCGGCTCAGCGTGTCGGCGAGTACTTCTTCGTCATAAAGAAGCGCATAGGGGATTTCCGCATAGTCGAGTACCAGGATGACAGCATCGGTTTCGTCTTTCAGGATGTCGCCCTTCGGTGAATACACCGCAATCCGCGGGGCTTTTTCCAGACGTACTACGTTCATGTTCACCGCGGGTGATTCGATTTCACGAAGGATTGCATCGACTGCTGATTCAGAAATAACTTCGAAGGAAATCCCGCGGACTACACACTCGGAGTGAATCTCTTCATCATATGGAATTAGAAAACTTCCACCGCGGTAATTCAGCAACCAATCCACATAGCCACCCCGTTGCAACGCATGAAAGGCAAGCCCGTAACTCTTCAGGTGATTCTGCTGCGCAACATCCATTGGAATTAGTATTGACGAACCTGACGCTGGTGTATAAACCATAAGCCAGACAGCGAAAAGGGCACAGCAGAATTTCATAGGCTTTTCGGTTTAGTGTGTCTCACTAAAGATCGAGGAAGTTTCGGTGAAAGGCAAACCGGTTGCCTGTTGCCTGTTACCGGCAGAACTGGCTATTCACTTTTGAGTGCGTCCACCGGATTCGATCGGGCGGCCATCAGGGATTGATAAGCCATGGTGAGAAACGCGAGCAGAAATGTAATCACACCGGCACCAGCATAAATCCACCAGCTTACGGGAATCCGATAGGCGAAGTCCTGAAGATACCACTGGATTCCAAACCCGGCTATGACAGATGCTATGATGAAGCCGGTGAGAATGAGTTTTCCGTATTCAAGCGTTAAAAGGAGGACGATGCTCTGCAATGATGCGCCCAATACTTTTCGGATGCCAATCTCCTTCGTGCGTTGTTCAGCCGTGTAGGCGGTGAGCGCAAACAGACCAAGGCATGCAATTATTATCGCCAGGCCAGCGAAGAGCCCGAAGATCCGGCTGACCTTTTCTTCGGCAGCGTAGAGAGTCTGAAAATTCTGGTCGAGGAACGCAAAATGAAATGGCTCTCCGGGAGCGAGTTGTTTCCATTTATGCTCCAGGGTGCTTATAATGTGTTGGGTATCGTCAGCTTTGAATCGGAAGGCGAGTACGTCATTACTTTTCCCGAAAAACAATCCCAGCGGGGAAACGCGCTGACGAAGCGATTCGAAATTGAAGTCTTTTGCCACACCGATAATTTCGCGTGTTTCCAGTTTGGTGTGGTCCTGCGAACCATCGGGATTATCTTTGAATGTCGAAATTTTTTGCCCGATCGGGTTACCTGAAAGGCCGAGTTGAGCGATAGCCGTTTCATTGAGGATGACGGCACTTGAATCAGAAGGGAACTCGGGCGAAAAATCGCGCCCCTGAATAATCTCAACACCAAGTGTTTCGATATAATCGTGATCGACGGTCCACGTCTCTGCGTTAATCGAATTCTCAGGTACGGGGGATGTGCCAAACTTCCAGATCAGCGGTGTCTTGCGCGCGAATCCCGGGCCGGGGAAATAAGATGAAACGGTACCGGACAAGAAGCCACTCTGCTTCACAAGTTCTTCCTTGATGGCGGTCAGACGGTCGCCAACATTTTTCACGTCTTTCAGTAGGACAACCTGCTCGGGGGCAAAGCCCAGTTTACGGTGACGCAGGTAATCCATTTGCTGATACAATACGATAGTGCCGATGATGAGAAATATAGAAACGGCGAACTGAAACGTTACCAGTGTATGTCGGAAAAAAGAACCACCCTGATTACCATGTTTGTTTTTCAATACATGACCAGGTTTAAACGACGATAGTACGATGCCGGGATATAATCCTGAAAAGAATCCAAGCAACAAACCAGCGCCGAGGGCGATTATCAAAAATGAAAAGTCGCCGAAAGGGATTCTCAATGACAGGCCTGTGAGAGAATTAAACAACGGCATGACTACCTGAGCACTGGCCAGCGCCAGAATTAGTGAAGCAAGGGTAAGTATAGTTGATTCAGCGATAAACTGCAGAGCCAGGGATTTGCGACTTGAACCAACCAGTTTCCGGATACCAACTTCACGCGAACGGCGCGCCGATCGTGCGGTGGCAAGGTTTACAAAGTTGATGGAGGCGAGCACTAATATGAAGATCGCAATAGCACTAAACAGATAGACATAGGCAATATCACCGTTGGTCTCAAGCTCATTTCGCAGATTCGAGTGAAGATGAATTTCGGTGAGCGGACGCAGGCGCAGCGTGAGCTCGTTGTCTTCCTTCTGGAACTCCGAAACAAACGCCGCGCCCAAAGTGGCTTCGGCATTTGGGAGGATATACTTCTCAACTATTATAGGTAGCTTATCCTCCAGTGAAGCCGGTTCCGTGCCGGAACGAAGCAAAAGATACGTATTGAAAGGACCACCGATCCAGTTTCCGTTTTTCGATTCGTCAAGTCCTTCCATGGATAAGAACATCCGGTAATGAAAGTGACTATTTTCGGGAAGATCCTTTACAACGCCAGTGATCTTGTAGAGGCGGTGGTTATCCTGCAAAAGGGTTTTGCCCAGCGGGTCTTCGTTTGGAAAGAATTGTTCGGCACATTTTTCGGTGATTACCATGGTCCATGGTTCTTTCAAAGCAGTAGCCGGGTCGCCTTTAAGGAAGGGAATTGTGAAGATGTTGAAAAGATCATTGTCTGCGTAAACGACACGCCATTCCAGGACGTTTTCGGCATCCCGCCTGAACTGATATGAGCCATTATATCGCATTCGCGCCGCCGCCTCAACTTCAGGAAAGTCGCGAACCAGCACTTCAGCCATCGGCGGAGTTACCGCAGCGTTATAGGTTCGGGTGCCTCCCATGTTGAGATCCCAATCGACACGTACAATCCGGTCTGCGTTAACATTGAACTTATCGTAACTCAGTTCAAAACGCACATACAAAAAAATGATCAGACATGCCGTTATGCCTACGGTCAACCCAAAAACATTGATCAGCGTGTAGAACTTTGTCTTGTAGAAATTTCGAAAGGCGATGGTGATAAAATTGCGAAACATAATTATCCGTAAGCTGCAACAAAATATCCAAAGCGCATGCCAGTAGCGAAAAGCTCTCTCTACCAAAGGTATATGATGTTGTGTGTTCGGGCAATGTTCGAAATCATAGAACGATAGATCGTTTCCGGACAGGTTCGCCGAGTATTTAAGCTTGTCCCGTCGGGACAATATGTTTGTAGCCAACAAAACCGTTCTCAAACCCCGCCCCGTAGGGGTGGCATGTTATCGGTAGACATTGACAGGTGAGATGCATGTATTGGATACGTCGCGCGAATAGTTGGTCCCATCGTGGTTCCACGTACATGAAAATTATTCACGTTACCAAATGTGGTTGCCGTTAACATGCCGTCCCGCTGGGACGGGGTTTGTCTTGTCATTCTTTCTACAAACATGCTGTCCCTATGGGACAATAGTTGGTCCCACCGTCGTTCCACGTCCATAAAATGTATTCACGTTACC
>JAEZEH010000143.1 GCA_023417785.1 Bacteroidota bacterium | reverse complement strand
ATAAGGACTTATTTGGACAACATGCCGCATTTAGAAGTTGAGGAAAAAGAGATGTTCAGCGGACTCGCGTTTCTGGTGAATGGCAAGATGTGCATCAACGTGAGCGACGAAAACCTCATGTGTCGTTTTGACCCCCAGCTTGGCGACGAGGTCGCCGAAAGAACCGGCTTTCAGCCGATGATCATGCGAGGTCGCCAACTCAAAGGCTACTGCTACGTAAGTGAGGACGGATATAAATCGAAGTCGAATTTTGAATACTGGGTGACGCTGTGCCTGGACTTTAATGATAAAGCGAAGGTGTCAAAGAAGAAAACGAAAAAAACGCCGGTAAGAAAACGAAGGGTATTGTAAGGCCGCACTATCCACGCTCAGGATCCGTTGCAGCTCCCCTTGCATAAAGTTCCATTCCATCGGATCGTCATTCGTATTTCAGCGAATCCACCGGGTTGGCCAAGGCGGTCTTCCACGAGTGAAAGGCAACGGTTACGAAGGCCAGAAGCAAAGCAAACAAGGCCGCAACGCCAAAGGTTGCATAGTTCAGGCTTGTCTGATACGCAAAATTCCCCAACCATTCACTTATGACATAATAGGCCGGCGCAATAACCACGACAGATGCGATGATGACAAGGTACATGATATCTTTAAACAACAAATAAATGATGCGTGGCGTGCTTGCACCGTGTACCTTGCGAATGCCGATCTCCTTTGTTCGCTGGGTCGCATTGAAGGCCGACAGACCAAGTAGTCCAAGTAATGAAATAAAAACACACACATACGTCAGCACGGACAACAACCGGTATTGGATCTCGTCGGCCCTGTATTGCTCGTTGAACCTTGCATCCAGAAAAAAATATTCATAAGGATGGTTAGGGTCATATCCCGCCCATTTCTCTCTTATCCAGTCCATCGTTTGCGGCAGATTTGTTCCGGCAACCTTCAGATGCAGGAAGCCTCCTTCTCTTCGGGATTTCACGATCAGCAGTGGCTCAACTACGTTGTGAAGCGAACTAAAATTGAAATCCTTTACCATGCCGATAATCTGACCGTCCGTTTCTCCGTGGAACCACTTTACTCTTTTACCCACCGGATCGTCACCCCAGCCCATCAGTCTGGCGGCAGCTTCATTGCACATGAATACATTGTCCACATCAGCGGACGGACCTTCCTGAAATGCTCTTCCTTTTAGTAAAGGGATTTTCATCGTTTCCAGATACTCGTCCCCGATAGCAATCATGTTAAAAGCCTGCTGTGTCATGCCTGTCTCGCTCTCCGCCCACATCACCGGTCCGCCTGCGCCCATGCCCATCACGTTATAAGACGTAGTGGCCGCTTCTATCCCGTTATGCTGTAACAATTCGTTCTTGATTGAGCTAATCTGGTTTTGTACCAGCGTATCCTGTATAGGTATAATGAGTACGTTATCTTTGTTGAACCCCAGATCCTGATTGCGCACGAAGTCGATCTGCTCTTGCATGAACACGGTACAGATCACCACAAAAATAGAAATGGCGAATTGTACACCGATCAACACCTTACGAAGCGTCAGGCCGGATTTCTTATTCCGGTACAAGCCCTTAAGGGCAGTTAACGTAGGAATAAATGGCATCACGACTGCCGGATAGAGACCCGAAAGCAATCCGATAAACACGGCAAGGCCAATGGATCCGAACAGCAACGCAGGGTTACTCAGGAAGTCCGCTGTGATTGCTCTGCCTATCAACAGGCTGAAGGATGGCAAACTTAAAATCACAGATACCAACGCGATGGCTACTAACCAGGAGATAAGCGCCAGGAAAACCGATTCACCCAGGAAAGAAAGCATTAGCGAAAGCTTCCCCGACCCAAGTGTTTTCTTCATGGCAATTTCTCCGGCACGCTTCATTGATTTTGCCGTAGACAAGTTCATGTAATTGATGCAGGCCAGGAGCATGATAAATATCCCAACACCGGTAAACGCATAGAGGTAAGATATCTCACCAACGGGTTCGTCGGCTTCAAGCCTGGATTTGAAGTGGATTTCCGCCAGCGGATGCAGTATCGCGGTGTACTTCCCTCCTACCTGATCCCCAAAAGATTTGAAGTACTTGTCGAAGATGGCAGGGAACTTGTCATAAAAGTGCTGCGGATTGTAATGTTCCGGCATCAACAGATAAGTGTACACGTCGGGATTCCAGAATGCCTCCGATTTTATAACGCCGCCCTGCTCCGCCACCCATTCGCGCGTCCGGCTAAGACCTGATAATAACAAGTCGAATTTCAGATGGGTATTCGGCGGAAGGTCCTCAATGACTCCGGTTACCTTCCACAGCTCATCAGCAATGGTGAGCGATTTATCAAGGGGGTCTTCGTCACCAAAGTATCGCCTGGCCGTGGATTCGCTGACCACAACCGAGTTGAGAAGATTCAGCGCCGTGTTTTTGTCGCCTGCAATGAACGTATGATCGAATACGTCGAAATAGGTGGAATCCGTACGTACAACGTCCTCCTCGTAGTAAGCAATATCCTCACCGTTGCGTTCATACTTGACTAATGTATGATTCCAGCTATTGGCGCGGGTGACTGCCTGAATCTCCGGAAATTCGTTTTTGAGGACGTCGCCCAACTCCCGCGCTGAGCGTGCCACGCGAAAATCAACCCCTGTAGCCTGAAGGTGCCCGCCCAGGCGATAGATCCGTTCATGGTCTCGATAATGTTTGTCGTAGGTCAGATCGTGCTGAAGAATCAGGAGAAGGATGATGCTAACCGAAATTCCGAGTGCGAGCCCCAGGATATTTAGTGTCGAAAAGAATTTGTCTTTGAGAAAAACGCGAATGAAGAACTTCAGGTGGGTGCGAAACATGCGTTCAGGGATTTGGTGAGTTCCTTCGAAGCGAGAACGATGCCAGTCAATAAAAGGGGCTGAAATGACGGGAATCCACATTTTCTTCTGCCGACGTGCACGAATCTGAACACCCGCGTTCGGCGGCGGATGGCATCCGGAACCTTGGTTGCAAAAGAAAGTCAACGGATTAGGTGCGGTACCCATCGAGGAATAGAATAGAGCGGCTGCAAAAAGCATAAACAACTCAAACGGGGCGGCCACTCAAAAAGCAGGAATAATTCGTTCACATCCGCTGGCAGAAACGAATCTAAAAAAAATCCCTGGATTCTAATGACAAATCCAGTATGGAGAAAAGGAAGGACACGCCGGCAAGAAAGCAAGTTGCGCTGACAGCGCTAGCGGATTGCTACCCTAATACCTTGTGTTGGCTACATCGCAACAGTGCATCTACGCTGAGATCCAACCAAGTCCAGCTCATGAACTGAAGTAAACTATAATAGCTAATAATTTTGCAATTTTTATTCTGTTTCCGTTCACCCCCCTTATTGCCGAATAATTTTTTCTATTGCCCCGATTTCGTCACTCGAATTATAGGCGTCATACCACTCCTGTCCTTCCGGGTCGACTGATAGATCCCCCAGATAAAATTTGACTAACGTTCCCTCTTCCTTCTCAGTTAGATGAAACTCATATGTCACACTTCCTTTTGGTAGCACTTTTTCCCAGCTTATGTCTTGAAATGAGATTATAATTTTTTGATTCTCAACAAATTCAATGACTTCTCCTTCCAGATAGACGACACCTTGCTCGTTACTCCATTTTATGACACTTCCCAATCCAAGTGTCCTTTCATTCCCTGCTTTTGCCGGAACAAGCATCCATCTATCAAAATACTTTGGCGTTATTATAACCCCCCATATTTCATTTGGTGCGGCACTGATTACCTTTTCTTTTCTGACGACAAGTTGCTTCATGCTCATTTGTTTATAGGATACATAAATTAGTTCCTTCCCGAAAAATGCCTGAGAATTCTTAAGTCAGATAACCAAAGTTGAAAGTTCGGCGTCTCCATTGATCTGTTGATTGGAATGCCTTCACTTTAATATGTTGACCAGAATCTAATTCATTTTTTTCACCCGGGCAGTGTTGTCATACAAACTTCATTGGATAGTCAGTACTGACTTGCCCTTTCATTATCTTTTTAAGTTTTCAGCCTATTAGTTTCCTGGCAAGGGGCTTCAGATAGTCGAGGTATAAAATCCCTTCAGTGTGGTCGTATTCGTGTTGTATTGTCCGTGCCGTTGTCCCACCGAACGTTCTGGTCATCAACTCAAAATATTTGTTATAATATTCTATGGTAATTGTCCAATGTCGTGTTACCTTCTGTGATAATCCCGGAATACTTAAACAGCCTTCATCGTCTTCCCAAAGTTCCACGGAACGATCAATAATTTTTGCATTGATAAACGTTTCTTTTACTCCTTCGTCCCCCCTGGGGAAAATAGATTTTCCTATCTGCGCTTTCAAGATTCTCATAAGTCGTTTTGCTGTCAACTATAAAAAGTCTTAATGGGAGCCCGATTTGTGGCGAAGCCAACCCACAACCGCCGGCGTTTCCATCGTTTCCCACAGATCGACAATTATATTATCCAATCCGGCGTAATTTCTTTCAACGTCATTGCATTTCTGTTGTAAAATGCTGTGTCCATATGCCAAAATACGCCGCTTCATCCTTTAGATTATGGAGGAAAGTTCTAAAGAATACAAAGTGCGGACAATGTTTGCGCATGCACTTTTTGTAAGTCCTCAAAACATATCTGCCAGACCACGGTTTCCGTTAATGCCCGCAGTTCGTATTCAACGGTGTTTGTGTCAGGAATGAATCGTAAGCACATGTAAACTCTTTGTCAAAGCTAAAGTTAAAAGTCAGTTCCCCTTCTTCGTCAGGAATGTAAAACCGGACGACACCAGTTTCACAAACGAAAGATAGTTTTGGGTTTCGCCGTGTCGGGTAATGATCTGGTTTTTGGTAAATATTTTCCGCTCAAAATGAGAGGCAATAAACTCCGACTCCGTATCCTGCAATTTGACCATTCGTTCGTAATATTCTCTTATGGTCCCATTGTTAAATGAGGTTTTGACTGCTTGCTGATATATTTCAATATATTCAATTCTATTGATGTGCGGGATGTTCTGCAAATACGTATGCAGGTATATCGCCTCCGTAGTCTTTAGAAGTGCAAACTTTCTCCCTTTTGAAATTCATTTTCGATCTGCTCAAACGTCTTAACTTCAATTCTTCCTTTTGTGGCTATCATATTCTGCCAAACCCAATTATAATGTTCAATTATCTTTTCTGCCCCCAAATGAGGTCTGTCGGCAGTTGTGTGTCCGTCTGCAACAACAATAACATTATAATCCCTGGACAGAGCTGACTGGACTGTAGCGTCCACACAAAAGTCGGTGGCGCATCCGGCAATAACCAATTCAGTAACCTTCCGTTCAATTAATATTTCCTTAAGCTCTGAATTATAGAATGCATCATTTGCCGATTTCCCTACCATAAAATCATCAGGGGAAATTTTCAAAGATGCAAGCAATTGCCAGTCGAATGCATCTTTCTCAAATACGCCAGTTCCGGTTCCATCGTGCTGGACAAAAATCACAGGGAAATTCCGCCCCCGGAATATTGTGCCGAGATTATTTATTCGGGTCACAACTCCTGCCGCATCAAATCGCGGAGCTTTCGATGTGAAAGAACCGTTCTGCATATCAATAATTAAAAGTCCTTTTATATTCTCCATTTATCCATTTCTTTCTAGAAACAAGGCCTGATTCTTAAACCCTGGCGGAACGTTAAAACACCAAACTACGTTAGGGTGACAGATCAAATTTTTTTACCAGGCCTGCAAGTCTATTCTGATCTTCAAGAACCGTCCTGTAGATCCACCGATAATGATCCTGCTGCCAAAACTTAACGATCTCATACGCCCTCAATTCACCAAGAAGCTCCTTTAAGGCCTTATACTCAAGATGACAAATCACAAGATGAAAATATGTATCCGTTTCTCCGCCACTTCCGTCAGGAAAGCTAATTTCAGGTTGCGGGTACATATCTTTTAGCTGAACAAGTATCTCCGCCTTTGAGGCGTGGTCGTTAATAAACCAGTGCAGTTGCTCATGAATGAATGTTGATAATAGAAGGTCATCATCTTTAAGATGACGCGTGCTAAGTGTAAGCGCCGGATGGCTTTGCGGAATTACATGGAACCCACTTTCAATGGCTATTGTCTTTGTATATAACCATTTCTGAATATCATACGATGATAGCAGCCGTAGCAATTGGTCTCTCGTTTGAATCTCAAGAGAGTCGTGATTCACTAATCGGATATCCAGTTGCCCAGTCTGGGCCAGTGAACAATTAGTCGTCAAAATGAACAGCAAATAAATCGGCATTAACGCTCTCATTCCGGATGTTTCGAATTCAACGATTTCAATGCATTGTAAACGGCCTGGTGAATCACTGTTGAATGTAGTTCCTCAGGCAAATAGTCGAAACAAGCGCTAACGTTCTTGCTACTTTCAAGGACTTGCCACAGGGCTTCTGCGTCGGCAAACATTTTCAAATCTTCTGCCTTGTTTGGCGCGCCAACGTAAACGTTGACTTTCTTTTTCAGGTTGGTATTTATTAGCTCGCCCGCCCTTTTCAACAATAATTGTTCCCCCCACCATAAGCTTGGGCTGACGATGACAAAATCGTCAAACAAGTCCGGGCGCTTCAGCAAAATTTCTGTTGCCAGCAGGCCGGCCAATGATTCCCCTATAACAGTCCTCTTGCCCGTCCCGGAATACTTGCTTTCAATGTAAGGCTGGAGTTCAGTTGCCAGGAAACGGATGTAGTTATCCGAGCCACCGGATTGAGGGAAACCTGATCTATCAAAACCTTCCCTCTCAATGAAGTCCAGATTACCTACCGCAAATGTAAAATCCCTCCTTCTGACATTGCCCCCAATCCCTACAACAATTGACTGTGGCAACCTGGCAATCCAGGGTTGCGCATTGAAGTGGACGATGCCCGTTATATGGATAAAGTCTTCTTCCATACCGCCGTCCAGCACATAGATGACGGGGTATTTTATCGTATCGTTTGCCTTATAACCCTCAGGCAGATAGATATTGATAGTCCTGTCTTCCTGCAAAACCCTGGAATGAAAAAGATCGGATTTGCCAATAGTCAACGGTTTGCTTTCGGTTTGCGCCACGCAAAAATTACTCGTAAACAATGCGCTTGAAAGGAATATAGTCTTAAATATCCTCGTCATAAATGCCATTCTTTAAAAACCAAACCCGCCGGAACCCTAGTTTCCGTTTATCTGGTCGATGAGATTTGAATAATCCATCTTCATTTGCGATGAAATGTCGTGCCCCACTCCGGGATATGTTCGGAGCTGAATCTCCAACATACCTCCCATTTCATCAATCCTTTTTCTGGTAGTAGCAACGGAAACGATCTGGTCACTCTCGCCTTGAAAAAGATATATCGGTACTCTACTAACATCCTTGCTTCCAAGGCCGTCAATTGCGCGGGAATTAATTACCGCCGCAAGGGGAAACGATGCCGTTAATAGTTCGGGATAGTACCGAGCCAGGAGAAAAGCAATATCGCCACCTTGCGAAATACCACTCACAATCGCTTGTTGCCGATACTTCGTTGTAACCGACATTACAAACCTGGCTATGCTATCGATAGTTACTTTTGCCATGTCGAATTGTGCCAGGCTGTCTTTTTGGTAATAATCTACAGGAAAGTACGAGAAACCGCCCCGCTTTTTATAGTTCCCCTTCGGAAGTATAATCCGCAGCGGTACCCGCAGGTCGTCATAGTCGGAAATTGTTTCTGTCGGATTTCCACCTGAATAGTGGAATGCAATCAACAACGGCAACTCTCCATCGTCCCGGCCTTTGACGATTTCTATATACTCGAATCCGTCAATATCCGTCTTGTATTCGCGGCCTACCTGCGCATCCGCCACAGCACATCCGCCAAGCAGTAAAAACGATAACATAAAAGGCAGCCTAAGCCGCATTAGGCGCGACTCAGGTGAAAGGACCGCTTGTGTTGTCAAAATGTGTGCTCCGATTTTGGCGAGGGAAAAATCCATCTTATCCGATTATTTGTGGCGAAACAAAATCTGTTCTTTTGAGGTCTGGTAGAGGAACAGCGTATCTGCTCCGCGGGTGATTGTTCTTTCAAATTGCATACCCAGCTTTTCAATCAGTTTGATTGATGCCGGATTATCCTTCAGCGTGATTGCCACGACGTGATCCAAAGATCCCCCGTTCAACAGGTCCAGCAAAAGGGCGTTCGCAGCTTCATAAGCATAACCGTTACCCGAAAATTCCGGCAGAAATGCAAAGCCGATATCCTTTAAATCCAAATAATCACGCTTAATCAACGTAACCACCCCAATGGGAATTTTATCCGGTTTCAGCTTTACGGTCCAATATTTAATGTTGGGATCCTCGTTTATTCTATTTATGTAAGCGATAGCATCTGATTCTGAATGAATATTACGATCGCCAATATATTTAACCCAGCCATCGGTGTTCAATAATTCCAAAACAAACTGAGCTTCCTTTTCCGAAATGGGCTCCACAATGAGCCTGAGAGTATCTATTGTCATCAGCCTAATTTCGAATGTATGAATGACCTATTTTTATACGCAAACAATCGCACAAAGATTTCGTTGATGTCAAATTCATTATTTTACCATATAACTTCATTTCAGCGGTAAATTATATATTTTTTCTATTAAACAATAATTCAATAGGATACGGGTGCGTTGGAATCAGAAGAGTACGCTCCAAAAATATGGGGCGATGAAACCCAAAAAATATTTCCAAGGCCATTGAAAGGAGACGATAATATTTTCAAATAGTCATCTGTCATTATCGGCCGCTGAAAAGAGAAGCTTTTATTATCTCTGAAACTTGTAAAAAGGAACCTCGTTCCGTCGGGGGACATAGCCGGACATTGATCCATGAACGCCGAGTTTATTTCATCGCCTAAATTCTCGCCCAAAGACCATTCGCCGTTATAGTTATAACTTATATACAGATCGCCACTCCCCCTGCTATCATCCCTCCCGATGGCCGTGAAAATCATATACCGCTCATCGGGCGATACGTAAGCATCGTACTCAACGGCATTGGTATTTACTCCTCCTTTCAGGGCAGACGCCGCTCTAAACCCTGTGCTGGCTGGGTTAGACATCAGGATATCATACCCGTTGTCCGTTTCCCTGCTAAAAAAAAGATTTCCATTCAGCGATACAGCGGGATAAAGTTCGTCCTTATTACTATTAACACTATCGCCTACATTTTGAGGGGTAAGCCATCGATCATTCTCGTATCCAACATACCAGATATCGAAATCTTCCTGAGCTTCGCCAACCCCGGACCTGGGTCTAACGGAAATAAAATAGAGTCCATTCCCATTCGGCGCAAAAAAAGGATCAGCATCACTGAATTGCCCTGAAAAAGGCGCGATCGTGGGCGGAGACCATTCACCGTGCCGTTTTTGCGAAATAAATATCGTGTAAAATGTATGACTGGATGAGTTATTCGCGATCGTATACAACATTACCGATCCATCGGGTGAAAATGTAGCATTCAATTCATTCAATTCCGTTGATATAATACCAGGCTCGAAAAGCTGAACCTTCGGCGTATCTGGTTTCAATTCAGAACGGGTATCAAAAGAATTATGGCAGGAAATCATTAAAAGTAAAACGGTGTGAAATTTCTTTTTCATAACATAATTCGTGCTTTACCCGTAAAGTATATTATAAAGGTAAATTATTTTTTTACTAATAATCATACTTTTGATGGTAAAAATAGTTTTCGTACGCTGTGGAGCCCTGGCGAAACGACGCGCGTGGCAACAGGGCACCGCATTGGTAGCAGCGTCACGCGTTAGCGGACGGACTATATTCCGCGACACATCACTGGGTGCGATGAGTATGATTCATTCGGTCACCCCAGCGCATTCGCACGTTACCGGAAACGTTCCATCCAAGCATCGGCGGCCGGTGGGCCCTTGACGCCGATGGGATGGCACTACGTTGTCTCATGCTGGAATCGTTTGATCGATGAAGTGAACTTACTTCCATTTATAGGCAATGTACTCCGTCAGCAGCGGCTCGAGACCAGCGTTGCGGAACTCCGTTGCGATCTGAGCCCGGTGATAGGTAGAATGATTGATAATCTGGAAAAGGATATCGCGCACTGTGTTACTAAAGGGCTGGCCTGTACTTAGCCTGTAATCAACAGTCTGATCTAAATCAAAGGTATTCAGTATCCGGACGGAGTCAGTAAAATTCTGCGAATTGATCCCATGTGCCAACTCAATGGGATGAAGTTCCCAGGATTTGCAGGGAATCAGGTCGGGCCGAATCTTTTGGTTCCATATCCCCTGGACGTTCAGGATATGACTCAACAAAAGTAAACTTTTCGCCGTAACCTGTGTCTTGCTTTCCTCCAATACACCGATGATCCTGCCGTTTGCGTGCTGGTTGTATTCGAACAACTCATAAAAGAATGTCTTCATGCAATCATTTGATTTACCTTCGAACTGACCACTGCTTCATATACAGCTCCCGGCAATAGTTGCCGAGCACAAAATAACAAACTTGTGGCTGGAATCGATAGACCCCGCCGTCAGGAGAATGAATCTTAGGACGTCTAAAGTTCAGATATTCACACTAAAGCTTCTACGCGGAGATATCCACTAAAATGAAACCGCCTTCGCCAGAAATAATTTATCGCCGAATAGCCTCGGCCGTTGAGGTACTCAGAAATATTTTTATCAATGGGACCGCTGCACTTGATCATATTCCGCATGAACCGACCCACCTGACTAGCGTCATAAAAATCACCACATAGTCGAAAACATCAGGGCTTTGAGTCGCTTGATCTTTGACGAAGAGATCTGTTCTGAAATATTCGTTTTCAGTGACTCCAAGGAGCGATTGTCATCGGGAATCTGGCGGCTCACCTCATTCAACAATGCCACGACGCGGGCCTCGTTGTTTTTCCGTTGCTCCAATTTCCCCAGCGTGTTTAAATCGAAAAGCATGTATACGTGTCGTTAGTTTGTTATGTTATCAATCATACATCATCCAGGATTCCATCACCATTCTACGGGAAACGCCAGCGAAAGAAGAAACCCGTCCCGCCGGGCATAGCCTGGCTTTGTTTCCGAGACGTAACCCTGGTAAGATCCTGTTATCATTACTTTTACCCTTTCGGCCAGAGAAATCGCCGGTGAATTGATGGCAAGGCTCGCGGACGTCGCATGGTGCTGGCTATCAAAATCCACGCGATGCCACACGTAAAAATCAATGCGAAACTTACCGGCGCTCCAGAACACCAGGAAGCGGTTTGCCATCTTTACATTGTTCGTTATGTCATAAACAAGGACGCAATTCTCCAGTTTCAGTCGCTCAGAGATTGTCCAATACACCACCGGGGCAGCATAATAATCTGAGTCCGGATCGCGAAATGCGTGTATCTGAGAAAATATGTATCCCACAAAAAACCTCAGTCTGATATAATCGTTTACCCTTGCGTTGCCAAAAATTCCAGGCTGGAGATAATTAATCAGGGAATTCTTTTCCTGAAGATCGTGTGACTTAAACAAGAAGAAGCCCCATGCTCTGGTTTCGGCAAAAATGTTGATATCGGCATTGATGCTCTGGTTTACCAGCGACCCCGTAAATGGAAAGTGTCCGGCCGAGTTGAGTCTCGGCGTTATGGCCCATTCCATTCGGGTGCGCTGTGAGTCTGCAACTTGTTGTATGGGCTGACCAATAGCTCCAGCGTGGCTAATAAGGGCAATCAGCACAATGAAGATCAAGGACACTATTGATGTCATATCGAACAATATCTTATTCAGTACCTCATTGTACAGCGTCACCGAAAAGGTTTAAAGCGTCTTAAAAATTGCCACGCCATCTTCGCTGGCAAAGCCGCTTTTCATAGCCTTTTCAAATACGTCAAGAGCGAATCCCGGAAAAGTTGTACTTATACCGGACTGTGTTGCGTGGCGGAGAATCAATTCGGTACTTATGTAGCAGGTCCTCACGGAACTTTCACTTTCACCGAACGTTCCCGTCCCGATCACATCAATGGATTCTTTGACTATTGATCCGACGACCGGGGACCATTCCTGAATGGTGTTGGCAAGATCAGCCAGGTCTATTCCTTCGGCTGCGGCGATCCTGGCAGCATGAGTGGCACCGATGAGCGCACTGAAGAAATAAGAAAGAAGCGCAAGATCCCAGGCGGCGGCCAGTGATCCTTTCGTGCCTTTATAAAATGTGTTCGGTGCCAGGATATTCAACATCTCCATTTGCTGTTCGTAAACACCTTCATCGCCGGCAATCAGGATGACGGCCTCATGCGAACCCATCTGGGTCGGGGTTGACATAATGGCGCCGTCAAGATAACGTGAGCCTGCGGATGCGTATTTCGAAGCCTGTTCAGCAGCATCCTTCGGCGTACCTGTGCTCAATTGAATAACCGTTTTATGTTTAAGATGGCTCATGTTGAGAACCGGTTCCATGATGCTGTTGGAAACATCATAGTCTGCCACGCAGATTATAACGGTGCTGCATTCCCTGACAAGTTCTGCAACGTTCTTTGCGACAGTCGCTCCCGCCGCCTCAAGGTGCGAGGTTTTGAGTTTGGTGCGATTCCAAACTGTCAACGTATACCCGGCCCGTATCAGAATTTTACCGAGCGCTGTACCCATTGATCCTGTACCAATCAATCCAATTTGCTTTTCCATTTCTTTTTTCCTCGCAATTTCAATCGGATATCATAGCGTGACAAGACAGGGAAAAAATGTTGCTATAGGGAATAATTTTTCCCCCTGCCAGAACACGCGTTTTTAGCGTTATCATCTTAACTTTGTCCATGAACGTAGCATCATGTATATCAAAAAACTTCCGGAGAATCACGATTGCGGCATAAGTATCGCCAACAAGGTTGTTGGTGGAAAATGGAACGCCTGGCTGTTGGAATGCGTGAGCAAGGGAATCCGGCGACCTACCGAAATTCACCAGGCCATGGCTGAGGCAAGTCCGCGAGTATTAAATATGATATTGCGCGATCTTACCGAGTTGGGTATCCTTCGCAAAACCATTTACAATGAGCAGCCCATGCGGGTCGAGTATTTTCTCACTGAATTAGGGGAAAGTATCCTACCCCTCGTGGAGGCAATGGCTGACTGGGGTGAAAAGAACCGGGATGCAATCTTGTCGACCAATATGAGCAACGGGCAATGATATAACAACGGATTCCCTGCCAAAAAAAAATCAGGATTTCTTCGCCAGGAACATGTGTTTAGTTTTCCTGTATCGAACTACTCATGGCTCCATGGGAATATTGATATGAATCGTAGTTTGTTTCTGTAGCATTCACCGGTAGCCACAAGCATCACAAATTACTACCTCCGTTTTGTTAAGGTGATTGGTTTAGGGATTTCTCTGACTTCCACCGTTCCTCCATGCTGAAGAACAGGAACCGATTTCGCGAGATCCGTCGCCCTTTCAAGGCTTTCTGCCTGAAGTACGATGTTACTCACTACCCTGAGTCTGTCGGAAAGGACAGATTCCTTTTTGATGGCCTTCGCGGGCCCGGAAACGGTATAACTATCCCCCGGAAAAGCAAAACTCAAAACGTAAACTCCAGCTGATTTCCACTGCTCCACCAATTCATCCCATTGCGGGGTTACTAATCGGGCTTGTTCTGCGGCATACGTGTCGGGCACTCTTACCAATAGACTAAACTGTTTCATTTCCATGTGTTTTGATATTGTTCCACTATTTGTCCCGACCCAGCGGGCAACGAACAATTTGGTTAAAATTGATTTTTTTTGTTTACCTGAAACAAAGCTCGGCTTATACGCAATCCGATCCTTGTAAAAAATCAATGATTTACCAATAGGAAGCAGATTTCAAGAAGTCCGTCGGCGTCTGGCCTGTGAAATTCTTAAAGCCCTTATTGAAATGTGCCTGATCATAGAAACCGTTTCCAAGCGCCATATCAAGAAAAGAAGATGGCGACGGATTGTAGAGTATAATCGCTTTCATTCTTACTATGTTCGAAAATTGTTTGGGAGTCGCTCCCGTGCGTTTTCTAAACCTCTTTTCAAAAGCATCCTGACTTATACACAAACTATCTGCTAATTCGGTTATTCTCACCATGCCCTTTGTTGAGTAGATTTTCGCGATTGCGTTTTCGACAAGTGAATCTGCTTTGCTGTAATTCAATTTCGACCGTAAAAAATCTTCGACAACAGCAACCCTGATCCGGTTGCTTTCGGTCCCTGCCAACCGTTCCTCAATAATTGAAATTTCTGATACAGGAAAAAACTCATGCAAAGGCACACTTTCTCCAAATAGCCCTTGAAGTGGCTGTTTTAAGAACGCGCCTGCGGCTGTTTCTCTTAATGCGACAATTATCGCTGCGGTTTTTGGGGAATAGCTAATGAGGCGGGCCAATGTCCGCAGACCAGAAATTGTCGCGAGTGGTAACGCGGCTTTTTCGGTTCCCTTGAGATAAGATATTTGTCCACGAAAGCGGAACGCCAGAGCAAACGAAGTATCCGGCAAAACGCGGTTAACGACCCCCTCCTGGCTTTCTATAATTCTGTAGCCCCTCACAAATGGTCTTAACTGTTCACTCGGTATGTACGTCGACATTTCCATTCCTGCCTTGCCTGCTAAAGGATGTACGGATTGACTGTTGAATATCTGTTAACGTCTGCACGTCGTTTCGGTTACGTTCGGCTCATGGTGTTCTATCGGCCGATCCGCAATGGTCAGTTTGAATCGGAGTATTTTCCTAATTGTACTTGTATCCGGAAAGGTTGTGGGCTTGGCTTGTCTGGATAACGTACGAAATCATTTCGGCTTGTCCCGTCCGACGAACCGGCCTTTACCAAACAGGAAGTCAATTGCCTTTACTACATTCCTGTCAATGCTTTCCTCTGTTTTTAAATGCGAGATATACCTGACAATTTCTTTTCGTATCGAAGGTGAAAGGTTTTCAAACGTGCGCTTAGCCTTACGGTTCTTAGCGAGGGCTTTCACGAATCTGGGGTGTGGTTCAATTGTTCGATCGGATGGGTCGAATTCTAATGTCACAACAATTGTTTCGCCAATTCTCTTAGGTGACTTTTCTAACATGATGGTATTGATGTACAATCGCCAGTCACCCCGGTACCTGACCAGGGTCTGTTGATAAGGCCTGGTGTTGATAGTACCCCTGATCGGAATCGGTCCTTTGTCGGCGCCGGCCTGTTTAAAGATGGCCTTCAAAATTCTCCCGGGAACAAAAACAAACGGATTGATACCAATTATGTCAATCTTAGCCTTGAATGAGTGCACGGATTATGGGTTGTGTTTATGACGGACAATGGCTTCAAGGCTTCATACGCATACACGGGACGAATTGCCTGATGATTCCATCGGATTCCTTTTAACCAGTCAAAAATAAACAGCAAGTTCAACTCTTTCAAGCTTCGGTGTCAACTGGTAGTTCGGTTGCAACGGGTAGGATTAAATAACGAATCGCCCACGGTAGAATCAGCTGCCAAATAATGATTTCTATTTCAAGATCTAGCCCGAAAAATAAGGTAGTCGAAGAATGCTCAGAGACCCGGCTGAAAATTGTCCAATGATTTACAAAATATTAACTTACGCACTCGAACCAATTTTTAACAAAGACGTAGTACGACTTATCTATAGGTGGCGCTATTGCCAGTAATGTCCATAGACACGCTGGAAACCTGAAGCCGGATTACTTTCCGGTGGAATATCATGAATACCTGATTACGTTACATCCGAATTTACGACTACTGAGGGTGTACACGACCAAAGCCACAATCCGGACCGAAACAATCAGTCAGCAAGAAGACGACGATAAAGGCCAGGTTCAAAGATCAGCTAAAAAACACAACACCGGCTTACGCCAAAAATAACGCCTATGCACCACGTTGTATCAACGCTCAAACCGGGTTCCCGGGGAGAAGAAGTAAGCAGTCTTAACAGCTCCCTGGTATTCCTGCTGGTAGAAGGCTCCGCCCTCCTGGATATGAAACAGCCGACCCTCTCTCTTGACGCGGGTCAGCTGAAAAAGATGGTACACCAGGACGCGGAATACTATGGATCTGTTACCGAATTACTCATCTCACTTTTTCAGAAAAAGCACCAACTGCCGGAAACCGGCGAATTAAATGAAGAAACCGCTGGTGAGTTAAATACCGTATTG
Source organism: Bacteroidota bacterium (assembly GCA_023417785.1). Taxonomy (GTDB): domain Bacteria; phylum Bacteroidota; class Bacteroidia; order Cytophagales; family Cyclobacteriaceae; genus Ohtaekwangia. Next base: position 3,295 of record JAEZEH010000143.1, on the reverse strand, counting down.
AGCCACCTGCGGGCTTTCGATCGACAGGTGCAATACGGACCAAACGATCAGGCATTAAAGGACTCCTGGAGAGATGGATTTCGCCTGGCTGATATAGGTGATCTAACCATTCGCTTAACTCCGGCAAAGCGGCTGCCACGTGAAGCACTGGGGCAATCCGGGGAGATCAGCGTAATTCACAAACCATCCGAAGAGAAGGAAGACGACGCCGATGCCCCTCGCCTGTTGCGATTATCGATAAAATGCGGTGAGTACACCTATGCAAAATCAAATGATATCGTAATGATCGAAAGCAGTGATCATTTCACAGTGGTCCACGTGGCACACCAACAGGGTAAAGTGAAAACGTCATTACGAAACAGCTGCCTGAAAAAAGTTCTTCAGGAGTTACCTCAAGATTCTTTTCTAAGAGTCAATCGGTTTTGCGCTATCAACCTGAACCGACTTTCGGGAGGCAGTTATCACCAGCAATTTTTTGAGTTTGATCATTGTATCAAAGTGAAGCCCAGGCATCCCCTCTCACATGCGGTTTTCCATTCCATTGGAAACTAGCGATTGACGTTGACGTGATCATTCTTATCGTTCACGTCATATAGGATAGCGTTCACGTTGTTTCGTTTCCAGGTGCAATTACTTTGATTTAGCTTTCATCCCGCAATTAAGACCTGAACCCTGTGAGCCACTGCAATGGCAATGAATTGAAGCAGATCTGCTTCCGGAGCGTGGAATTATTCAGTCGAAAATAGAAAGTTGTCTGGACGAAAAAGGTTGGCTTAATCAGTACCACGTCTATCTCTGTCATGCCGCATGAATGTCATTCGGCCAGCCTCAATCATTCAGCACGAGTTTCATAAAGCTTTTATCAATTAAACAATTCAGTTATGGCAACAAAAACCAAAGCAACGCCGCAAAGTAGTCGGCAGACGAAAGAAAGTTCCGCTCCCGGAAACGGTAGAGAAAGCACTGTAATTGAAGAATCCGGAATCGACCAGATTGTCGAAGAAGTTCCCGGAACGATCGAAGATGTAAGTGGCGGAGGCTTTGACTCGGAGTTTTCTGAATCCGACAAACACCACCCCGTGAATAGTCCCGAACGACGTGAAAGCGTTAAAGCGACTGTTACTGAGAGCGATCCCATGGTCGACGCCGCGTTCGCAAAGTTTTCGTCGTTACACGATGAACAAGAGTTCTGGGGTATCCTTGCCCGCGCGATAGGTCCACAGGTTCTGAACGTGATGAGAAGGACCAGCGTCAAAGGTACGGAAGCGAGCCAAACCGAATCAGCGAGCCCGGACGATCAACGAGAATTCTGGGGAGCAATTGCCGGAGCATTGGCACCGGTGGTAATGCCGTACGCGAAAAAAATTGCTGTCAGGGCAGGTAAGACCGGCCTGTCATGGCTTGCAAAATCACTGGAGTCTCAACAGGAATCAGGTGAAGACCTGGACGCACTGGCTCCCCAACTGGAGAATCTTTTCGTTCAGCAAGCTTCATCAGGTTCAAAAGAGTCTTCCAACGGGTCGGCTCGTGAGGAACGCGAGTTCTGGGGTTTCGTAGCCCGAAACATCATCCCGGCGCTTTCACCGCTCGCCAAAGCCGCTGCAGGAGCTTCCGTTCGCGCCGGTACCAAAATAGTAAAGGGCGCCCTCACGAAACTGACTCCTCAAATTATCAGCGTACTCCGCCGGGAAGGATTCAACGAATCCGATATTGAACGGATGGAACGCGCCCAGGAAGTGGAGTCTAACGACTCGATGGGTGAACAGCGTGAATTCTGGGGAGCAATCGCCGGAGCGATCGTGCCCGCCTTAATGCCCTATGCGAAGAAACTTGCGGGCGCAGCCGTAAAAACCGGCGGGGCCTGGATAAGAAGACGACTCGAGTCCAGTCAACGCGAATCTGCTCAGGGGTTGGAAGGCTACTCTCAATTAGAGGAATTGTTTATCGAACAGGCAACGAAGAACGCAAGAGAGTCAGCTTCTGTTTCACCTGCCGAACAACGTGAATTCTGGCGCTCAATAGCCCGGAAGATCGTTCCAGCTCTCGCACCCGTCGCGAAAGCCGCTGCCACGGCCGCGACGCGCGCAGGAACAACCTGGGTTCGGAAGATGATATTCGAATCAAGTCAGCAGGAATCGGGTCAGGAAAACGGCACCCTGCTCGAGCCGTTGGAAGAAATGCTCCTGGAAGAAGCAACCCAGATGCAGCGCGAATCCGGAAGCCCCACCTCAGAAAGTGAACGGGAATTCTGGAGGTCAATCGTCAAAAAACTTAGTCCGGTGTTAGCTCCGGTCGCAAAATCACTCGCCGGCACCGCTGTAAAAACCGGGAAGGCCGTCGTGACGGGAACTCTCAGGAAATTAAACGCGAAGACTGCGAACATGCTGCGCATGGCAGGTATCACCGAATATGCCATCCAGCAGCTTGAGACAGGAAACCAAACTCCCGGGAATGGGCAGCCGGAAGTCAGTGAACGCGAGTTCTGGCGTTCCATTGCGCGCACCATCGTGCCGATAGTGAAACCCATTGCTCACAAATTAGGAAAGACAGCCGTGTCTACGGGTGGTAAACTCATAAAACGCGGCATCAGCAGCCTCTTTGAATCGACTCAGGAATCCGGCAATCCCGAACAGGTCAGGGAAGCATTCATTGAACAACTGGAAGCGTTGGAAGTAATTATCGGTGAAGATGATCGCGTCCAGGTGACCGCCACAGCGGATTCGCCTTTTAACCGAATTTGTCATTTAAGTATAATGGCCGGCGATGGTAGCGCGTTCCTGGGCACGGGCTTCTTCATTGGTCCGCGTACTATTATCACCGCCGGACATTGCGTCTACGATCCGGATCATGGTGGCTGGCCACAGCAAATCGTCGTCTCTCCGGGACGTAATGGTACTAACAAACCGTTCGGACAATTCGTGGCCACGAAGTTCGGCTCCGTCGAAGGCTGGATAGAAAACCAGGACAGGGATTGCGACTATGGCGTAATCCATTTGTCGGAGAATGATCGCGTTCCTTCACAGATAGGTTCTTTTGGCTACGGGATTTTCTCGGACGAATACCTGGCGAATAATCATCTCCACATCGCAGGCTATCCTGGTGACCAGCCATCCGGCACTATGATGTTCCACAGCCGCGAAGCGATGGACGTCAGTAGCACCACCGTTGTTTATGATATCGACACCGTTGGCGGACAGAGTGGATCACCCGTCTACGACGAGAACCGCCGCGTAGTTGCGATCCATACGAACGGATCTTCTTCAGGAAACTCTGCAACGCGAATTACGCTACCCGT
>JAEZEH010000139.1 GCA_023417785.1 Bacteroidota bacterium | reverse complement strand
ATTCAGGATGCGGTGTACAACCATGTGGGATTGTATCATATTATGGTCCAGGACAAGCCAACCCCTGACTGGCTGCACGAATGGCCATCGTACACAGGAACGTCTTACAAAGACCAGCCTTTGATGGATGAATACACCAACGCTTACGACAAAAAGCATATCAGCGACGGATGGTTTACGCCCATGATGCCCGACATGAATCACAATAACCCGTACGTTGCGAACTTCCTTATTCAGCATGCGATCTGGTGCGTCGAGGAATTCGGCGTCGACGGTTGGCGCATCGACACTTACATTTATAACGATCTCGAATTTATGAACCGCTGCAACCAGGCGTTGCTGGATGAATATCCAAACATTACGATGTTCGGCGAAGCATGGGTTCACGGCGTCATCAATCAGGCTTACTTCGGGCGCCACAAGATGGATACGCCTTTCAAGAGCAATCTGCCCGGACTTGCCGACTTTCAGTTGAATATGTACGGCATTGAGCAGGCGGTTAACGAACCCTTTGGCTGGACCAATGGTGTCAACCGCTTATACCATACGTTGGCAAACGATTTCATTTACGAAGACCCGATGCAAAACGTGATCTTCCTTGACAACCACGACAAGAGTCGCTTCTTCTCCGTTGTAGGTGAGGATATCCGTAAACACAAAATGGGACTTGCATGGTTGTTTACCTGTCGTGGTATCCCCCAACTCTATTACGGCACTGAAATTCTGATGAAGAATTTCTCAAATCCAGACGGGCTTGTGAGACTAGACTTTCCGGGAGGATGGCCAGGCGACAAGGTAAATAAATTCACTGCGGAAGGACGAAACGAAGCTGAACAGGATGTTTTCGAATGGACGAAGAAACTGGCCAACTTCCGTAAAAGCTCCTCCGCCATAAAGACCGGCAGGTTTACACATTACGTGCCCGAGAATGGTGTTTATGTCTACTTCCGTCACGACGAAACCCAAACCGTGATGTGTATTATGAATTCAAACGAGAATGCGGAGACAATAAATTTGAAACGGTTTCACGAACGAATCGGCAAGCACAAATCCGCCCGGGAAATCACAACAGATACGCAATTCACTCTGGGTGATTCAATTGAAGTTGAGCCGAAGTATGTGATGGTGCTGGAATTGAAATGATCAGGTACCGCGCTATGATAGCACAAGGTTGAGTTCCTGAGCTATTATCCGCCCCACTCTATCCGACTGTTGCAAATTCGGGACGGTAATTACTTCCAGGTAACCGTCACGGCCGCGAAGGACCTTCTTGCACAGGAAGGAACCTGGAATGTTAAGACGCAGTTCATGCCCGTGCCCGGAACAAAAAGGGCGCGCGGAGTGAAAAGGTTGCCGGTTACAGGTCGCAACGCGATCCGATACCCGATGGCCTCCCCGGTGTGACCGCCCGGATGGTGAAGTATAAACAGTATTCAGGAACCCAATTTAATTTTTTTTTCCTGTGCGGTGAATACTCTAGGGAATGAAAAGGGTGTGCGGAGGAAATAAGGCTCAAATTTCCTCACTTTCGGAAGCTGCGCTTTGAGCGGGCTACACCGTGCTAATAACTCGCACGGTGTGCCTCTTTAGGGTCAAGGTGTGCGTCGGCGTTCCAGGAAATTCAAACGAGCGCGACGTAGTTTCTGGTCGGGTGTTGCGTAAGTTTCGAAGACTTTGTTTTTGTACTCGAAAGTACCCTAATCCCTGGGTCACCTTCGTGCAACGGTACCCCTGGATATCAGGGGCCCCCGTTTCTATTGATGCGATCCTTCCGCGAAACTTCGCGTTAAACATATTGCATACACGCTTCGAACTAGCAACTACCAAACCGGTGAATAGTGCTGTCAGGATGACGGATAAAGAGGTGAACTCGCTACTACCAAACCGATGGATAGTGCTGTCAGGAAGACGGAACGATGGGGCGGATGTTCACGGCATCCTCCCCGTGATGAGATTTAAATCTCCATGTTGTTCTTGTGTTTAAAAGTATACCGTATAGACACATGAACAGCCCGATACCTACCAGCACAATCAAAAAAATTATTCAGACAAAAAACGTGAAGTATGCCGGGGGGCTGCAAATAATGAGGTCGTCGTAAGGGCTTCCTGGTGTCTTTGTAAAGTCTTCGCAAAGCCTTTATTTCTACCGCAGTATTGAACCTGTCATAAAGCATTGATATCGCACATCCGGACTATCCAACTGCTTTATCACTGCTTTATCACTGCTTTAATGCAGGTTTATCTATAAGGAGTTGTCGAAGACTCTACCAGGATACTACGATGACGCGATGAAGTCCTTACAAGGTCCCTAACCACCCCCTTAAATCCCGGGAAACAGTTTGTGGGAGAGGGATTAAGATTTCAGATTTCCTGTTTACGGCGGTATTGTAACCATAACCGGCACGGCTGTAAAATAGGTAAAAATTTTGGATCACACGGCAACCCTCTGCCCCAAAGGTGGAGAGCGGGTTAACCAAGTCACAGCCTCGTAGCTTACCCCTTGCCCCACACTCTTCTTTCCAGAGGTCTGCGATCAGGCCGGAACTGGCAAAGCAACGAAGAAGGTGGCACCCTCTCCTTCCTGGCTTTCACACCAGATGCGCCCGTTCATCGCATCGACGAACTTCTTGACAATGGATAATCCAAGTCCAGTCGACGTTTCGTTTCCTGTTGGCTTGGCACTTAGCTTCTGATATTTTCCGAAGAGTTTCTTTTTGTCGGTTTCAGTGAGGCCCGGACCTTCATCGCGTATCTGGCAAAGCGCCTGTGTTTCTTTCGCCGAAACATTCACAAACACATTTCGTCCTGCGGGTGAAAACTTGATTGCGTTGGACAACAGATTCTCGAGGATTTGCTCGGTATAGCCCCAATCCGCATAAGCAATTACATCGCCATGCGTCTCGGTGTGTATGCAGATCCCTTTCAGACTTGCAGCGTATTGGTATCGTTCCACCAGCGTTGAAACCAACTCGACGAGGTCAACCCGGTTAAATACAAGATTCATCTGCTTTGACTCAATCGCCTCGACATCGAGGATTTTTGCAATCATGTCGGATAATCTTCCGGAACTCCTCTCAATCATTTCAATGTAACCCATGGCCTCGGGTGACAGCCCGGATGAAGTTAATTTCAATAAACTGAGCAATCCATTGATTTGACTCAATGGACTCTTAAGATCATGCGCAACGATTCCAATAAGGTTGTTCTTTTCGTTGTTAAGGGTGAGCAGTTCTTCGTTCTTTCGCAGGATCTCATTTTTCTGATTTTCAACTTCGCGATGCATCTGAGAAATCGTCTCGTTGGCTTCGTGCAGATAGTCAGATTGATCAAGCAAAGCTTCTTTTTGATCTTCGAGTTCTTTGGCCTTAGCGAGAAGCTCCTCATGCACGAGATTTATCTGGTCTGTTTGCGCCTGAATCATTTTTTGTTGCTCCAGCAGCTCCAGATTTTTTTTCGAGATCTCCTCGTAGGCCTCTTCCAGTTTGGACGTAACCTGAAGCAGGTCCTTCTTTTTGTATTCGAGCAGGAAATTGTCCGACTCCAGCGCTTCACGGGATGAGTTGAGTGTTTTGATTTTCGCCTGGAGACGATTCGTGCGTTTCTTCAACTCCTTATCGAAAACCGGATAAAGGTCTTCGGAAATCGCTGCCAGGGACGAAATGGTATCAATAAGTTTGGCCTTTTCGCGCTGAATAAATTGTATGGTTCTTTTATCACCTGATTTCTGGGCAAGCATTTCCGCCTTCACCAACATCTTGTCCAAGATCTGTTGGTGCTTCCTGACTTCGCGCTGAATATTCCCAAAGGTGCTCATCACATGATCTGATCAGAAAATGGACTGATCAGCATTGTATTACCCCGTAATTTACTTCCTTCAGGAAAAATTTCATAGTAAATGCAAAGGTCCCCCGCAGATGTGGAGGACCTTTCAGTTTAGGTTGAGTAAGAAATTGGCAGTATTTTGAAATTCAGGTTGAATACGAAATGTCCTAATCAGTTCGTTGCACAGATTCCAGCTCCAGCACCGTGGCAGACATGGGTGGCAGAACTAAAGTGTCAATTTCTTTGATTATCTTATTATTCAATACATCCTTGGCGTTCCGCGCATTTTTAATGTTTTCATTAAACCGTTTGGAATCCAGTTTTACTTCTTCATCATTTCCATTTAGTGCCACCATAACTGCTTTTTTTTCATTATACCTGAAATAAACGTAAACATTATTTTCAGGAATGTAATGCTTCAGCTTACCGTTGTGAATCACGTCAGATTTTTTTCGCCACTGTAACAAGGTTCGAATGAAATCAAATGCCTCGTTCTGACTCGCCGTACGTCCTTCCGGCGTGAATGCGTTGACCGAATCATCGGGCCAGCCCCCGGGGAAGTCAAGTCTTACGTTGGGGTGGTGACCGCCGTCACCGTCCATTAATAGCTCCGTACCGTAGTATAGCTGTGGTATTCCCCTCGTCGTCAACAGAAACGTAAGCCCCATTTTAAATTTTCTGATGTCGCGTTCAACGAGAAGAAAGAACCGCGTCAAATCATGATTATCCAGGAAGATTACGTTACCTGCAGGGTTGGGATAAACAAAATCATAGCTCAGCGTTTCGTGGAGCCGTATCAATCCGGTATCCCAGCCACCCTTTTCATTCAGCGCAGGCGGAAGCGCAAAGAACAGGGGGAAATCCGTAACTGAAGGTAAGTACGACCTGTACTGGTCCTGGTTTGGTGATCCGTCCTGCCAGTATGCAGTAGCCGCCGCGTTGTTAATCCAAACTTCTCCTACAATATTGAATTTAGGGTACTCTTCCATCACGCGACGCGCCCATTCCGCCATGAAGTGTTTATCCGGATAGGGATATGTATCCATACGTATTCCGTCAATTCCGGCGTGCTCAATCCACCACAATGTATTCTGAATGAGGTAGGTGGCGAACAGCGGATTCGTCTGATCGACATCAGGCATCGTGGTATCAAACCACCCGTCATTCATCTTCCGGGTGTCGCCTTCAGCAGCATACGGATCGGAAAGAACGGTGCTGCGGTAATTGGATCGTGTAAACTCGGGAAACTGATGTATCCAGCTCTTCTCTGGTGGATCCAGCGCAAGCCAGTGCTCGTTGCCTATGTGATTCATCACCATATCCTGTATCACTTTCATACCCCGCTTGTGACAACGTTCAATGAGATCCAGATATGCTTCGTTGCCGCCGAACCGCCTGTCGACCTGATACAAATCGGTGATGGCATAACCGTGATAGCTTGCTCTGCGCTGATTATTCTCCAGCACCGGATTCAGCCACAACGCTGTGACGCCAAGGTCGGAAAGGTAGTCCAGCTTGTTAATGATTCCAGCAAGATCACCACCATGACGACTGCCGCCTTTCGACCGGTTTACACCTTCGAACATACCAGGAATTGAATCGTTTGATACGTCTCCGTTGGCAAATCTGTCGGGCATGATCAGATAGATTACATCCGACGGATTGAACCCCTGAATACGGTTTGTATGCGTCTCACGCGCCTTCAATTCATAGCTATACCTGATCTGCTTCCTGCCCGATTTGAACGTAATCGGAACCATACCGGGCGCGGCATCCGCATCAATGTTCAGCGTAAGGAATGTGTACCGCGGATTTTCAACATTCTTTTGTTCAACGAGCGCAACACCGGGGTACTGCAGTTCCGCTTTGTACTGACTGATCTCAATCGACGGGTGATGAAAAAGCAGCTGAAGTTGTTTCTCCTTCATCCCGACCCACCAGAACGGGGGCTCAACATGAGAAAAGCCCGCGCCGCGTTTCTGTGCAGCAAGCGGACCGATCATCACCATGACCAGGAAACAAGCAAGCCAATCCCGATATTGTTTCATCTCAGTTCTTAACGATTTTAGTCACACGCCGTACTCCGTTTCTGTCGAATGCTGACATCACATACAGGCCGTTTGGAAGGTGTGTGATGTCGTAGTGGTCACCATTGCGCACCATTTCAAACGCAACGCCGCGCATATCCATAAGCGTGGGATGAAAACGGTTCTCACCCATGATTTCAAATCTTCCATTAGTGGGATTTGGGTAAACGCTGATCACATCCGGAACCTCCGGCGATGGAACCGAAGTAACCGGTCCGGCGCCAATCGGCACATCAGTATAAAGTTTATAACCTCCGGCCTTAAGCTGAATCGTATGTGGCAGCGAGTTCACCTGGATAGGTTGCCCGTCGCCATAATAGTCGTACCAGATTCCGGTATGAGGAAAGTCTACTGCGACAGACTGCTTCTGAAGTTCAAAGTTGGCGACGACGTGCACATTCATTTCGTTCGTTGATGTCGGCGTCGCGGTGTAAGGGGTATTTCTTACGGTGACTTGTCTGAAAAGCGAGTTTCCATGTGAAATACTGGCAACACCATCAGTAAAAACCGAATAGCTCTTGTGCAGGTTGATCAGGTCGGCGGTGTGTTGAAACAGTCCGGCGCGATCCGATTCTTCCTTGTACGACCATGTTACCGGCTTGTTGCTGACACGGCAGTTTTCACCGACAGAACCGTCTTCACAGGTATTGATACTGTAGTCGTAACCCAGTTCACCGAACTGCCAAAGCATCTTAGGTCCCGGAACAGCATAGAACACCGTTGATGCCGCTTTAATTCTCTCGATGGAAACGAGTTCGTCTTTAGTTGAATAACTTCCCGTTGAGTTGCCATAGGTCATATTGCGATACATCAAACGTTCTTCGTCGTGACTCTCCATGTAAGAGATGAGATGTGGTACCGACCAGTTTCGATGTTGATGAGATGTACCGCGAATGTCGGCATTCTCTGCGTATCCCATAGTAAGTTGATTGAATGCATGGTTCATATTTCCCCATAACATCATTCCCTTACCTTCATCGGCGCGATACTCGGCAAGTTCCATTTCTTCCGGGTTGTCTGCGAAGTGCTCGAGAATCACAAAAGCATCCGGGGAATGTTCCCATATGGCATCCGCCATCCTCTTCAGAATGAGCACCCGAGTGGCGTCATAATTGCCCCACGCATTGACGTCGTCACCGGAGTTGATCTGTGTGAATCCTTTCGATAAATCAAAACGAAATCCATCGACTTTGTATTCATTGAGCCAATAGTAATTTATGGTATCGAGATATGCTTTCGTGTACTCGCTTTCGTGATTCATGTCAAAGAAAACGTTGTACGGATGGCGTGCCGCGGGGTTGAACCATCTGTTGCTTTCGGCAGGCTTTCCATCATCAAAGTCATAGTCCATCAGCACATATGAATTGGGGATGTCCTGATGATTCATGGCAATATCCAGAATAACCGCGATACCCTCCTGATGGCACTTGTCAATGAACGCCTTTAATTCATTTTTCGGACCGTAATATTTGTCGGGTGCGAACATGAAGGCAGGATTGTATCCCCAGCTTTCGTTGCCGTTAAATTCCATTAC
>JAEZEH010000041.1 GCA_023417785.1 Bacteroidota bacterium | reverse complement strand
TGAGCCCTGAGGTTGAACTGATTCGTTCCAAGCAACTCCTTGTCCACTACCATTCCGTCAGTCAGGTTCATAATATCGGCATCGGTAGCTCCGTCGATAAGCACCAGATCGGATACCTCAGGAAGGGTTCCCGAACCGGTTACGGTCATAATGATCCGATCGGTAGTTTGAGCACCTTCGTTATCCGTCGCAGTAAACTCAAATTCAAACAAGCCCGGCACCAGATTCCCGAGGGTTAACTTGTGTGAATCGGCGTTACTCAGGTGAAGGGGCTGGCCAGAGACTTGCGTCCAGTTCAGGGTAGAGATCGATCCCTTCGAATCGAAAGCATCGCCGATAAGCGAGACTTGTCCGGCGTCTTCCCTGACAACGATATCCGGACCGGCGTTCACATAGGGCGAAGGATTGGGTGAACTCCCTGAAGAATGCTTTAACAACCAATCAAATATTTTATACCCCGATGTTCCGTTATAGATTTCGTTCCATCCCTCGTGGTTCTTAGTATATAATATATCAAGCTTCCTGTTAAACAAACCCGCAGGGGTACAGTTGTCAATTGCCTGAACCATATCATGCGAATATGCGGGTGTAACGGTTTCATCACCGTCGCTATGGAACACCCACGCCGGAATATCTTTCAGGAGACAGGCCTTTGTGAAATCAGCTCGCCCCGATATGGGCACAATGGCTGCCACTTTGTGTGGGTAAGCAGCCGCATAGTTCCACGTCGCGTTAGCGCCAAAACTCAGCCCCGTAACGTAAACCCTTTGCTCATTGACCCGCCAGTTGGCTAGAACATAATTCAAAACTTCGTCAATGTGTGACGCTGGCCAGATAGGATTCGGATCATCAACATCAGGCGGATTGTATTGCGGGGTCAGGACAATGAAATTGTAGTCCTTTGGCCATTGATTCAGATGGATCAACTTTGACGGCATCCCGGTTGGATTTGCACTGGTTAATTTCGTCAGGTCCGTGCCCCACTCGCCTTTGCCGTGCAACGAGATGAGCAGCGGAAATTCGCCGGGATTAGTGTTATAATCTGGCGGGGTGTAGAGAAGAAACGGGGTACCCGCGGGGCTTTCAAAAGCATTTTGTTGCGCCATTGCGAATGCCGGAAGCAGGGTTAGCACCATGATACACAACGCGGTTTTCATAATGGAAAGGTTACGCGGCTGGTCATATCCAAGATACTCATTTTTCGAGGCTGATGTAGCTGCCGTGTATAAAGGAGCTACTCTTTCAAATGTATCGTTTAACGGGAGTTATTTTCTCAAACTCTCTCCAAACGTAAGCAGGTTATTATCAGGGTCGAGAATCGAAAACTCTTTTAGTCCCCAGGGTTTCATCTGCAAATGACCTGCTGGATGGATGGCAACCTTCCCATCCAGCAGGGATTGGTACAGCCCGTCAATATCATCGGTCCGTATATAAATCTGACCATAATTTTCTTTCGGATCCAGGTCGCGAAATTCAAAAAAGTGAATCTCTATCCCGTCTCTGGCTATCATAAGGTAATCAGGATAGTTCTGGCTACCGGGTTGATGGAAACTGAGTTTCTCCAGATAGAACTGCTGTGTTACGGATTTGCTCCGCATGGGAAGTTTGGGATGGATGGCTGTCAACATGGCTTTACATGGAAGTTTTAGAGTTACGAATGACGATTCGAATTCCGGACAGCAGAAACCACACGTCCAACCGGTCTTTGGTATTGGTCACACCCAAGGTCTGGCTTCCAGCCCTATATTTTCAAGTGTCGACCTTCCGGCGATAATGTTAAGCTCTAAATCCGTGATCGAATAACGTCATCCAATTTAGCGAAAAATTACAAGGCTGCATCGCTGACGGTCTACGATATTCCCGCGATCTTATTCATCCTTACATCAGGCTTAGATGCTTAAGCGTTTGATCTTTTTTGATGTGCTTACCGGAATCCGGATAACAATTCATGCCACGTAAAGGTCATCGTGTGACTTCACCCATTACTAGATTCTTCACTCCAAAAATTTCCAGTCGGTATCTCTGGCCTCGTCACCCTCGGGTTGCCTCACCAAATGTAGCATCTCACGTTCGCAGGCCCCGAATTCCCGGAAGTTGCGTTGTCCGTGCCGGAGCGAAACTTTGTTAGCTCCACCCTGGTAGTCGGGATCCTCATATTGAACCGGATCATCTTCCCAATTGCATACAGGGCAAACAGCGAATGTACCGCCAGCCTTTTCATTTAATGTTCGGTAACCACAACATGGGCACGCATACTTACCATCTTTAGATTTATCCTCCATAATGCCGGGGTATTTAGAACCTTTCAACTACCGAATTAGAAGATAACCTCCTATTCCAACAAAATGCAAATGTTTATTTCAGCCCCAAAAATAAAAAATCACGGTTAGCCTGGCATCCGAAATCGTGTGGGCACGTCAGGATTTTGTGTTAACGTCCGACACAAATCGTGAACAAAGCCCGGATAGTCTCACCGTTTTCGTATGTGAAATAGGTACCGCGGTAACGTTCAGTTGGAATTTCACCTAAATTCAAAAGGATTCTTTTGATTGTATTTCCTCAGGAAAACATAAAGCTTTATATCCATGTCCTTTTTTTGCTTGCGAAATTCATTCAGCAAGTCAGGATCATTTTCAATAAGGCGTTCCAGGTTTTTCAGTGTTGCCTTGTGTATTTTACCGTCTCTGGTGTCAAGAATAAATTCGAGCGGTTTACTCGACCCGCTACTCACCCCGCCCCACTGATTGGCCTGCGGGGCATGGTTTCTGACAAAATGAACGAGGCTTAATTCGCCCGGGAAGCTAATCTTTGCAAAAGGGTGCTCCGTCACATCTGAAGGGGTAAAGAATCCTGCAGGAAAGACTTCCCGGTTGATCCAAATCGAACGCCCGTCACAGTATCCCCATATTCCGTCAGAACGAAATTTTTCGCTTGTGCTTCCCATCACGTATTCGATCGTTTTCTCCTTGAAAAGCTGGAGATAAAAGCCAGCCCCATAGGGATTCTGGTCTGTTACAATTGTCTCCGGATCAATTGGTGAATTGGTAATAAAGTTTTCGAAACTCAAATAGATCCCGGGAGCAGCGTACTGAATTGGGTCATCTGTATCAAAACCTTGCCCTTGAGCCAGTGTTATAATTGGAATGGCTAGTAAAACGGTCAAAAAGAGTTTCATACAAATAGTCACCATGGCTCGGTTTTTCAAATGTATCAGCAATGATTTGAATTATCAAGCACATAATCAGCTCGCATCGCAATTCAGGAAACGATGCCTATCAGCGCCAATTCTTCAGTCTTCCATTCCGTATACGTCATGCTGAGGACTGGAACGGTCAACTCAAGCGAGACGCTACTATACGTGTATTCAAATTCCTCAGATTTCACACCGGGAATGCACGTATAGTAGCAGGATCGCACAGTCAGGAACGAGCCAGTGGCGCGTTAGCA
>JAEZEH010000007.1 GCA_023417785.1 Bacteroidota bacterium | reverse complement strand
TGTGGCCGCAACCGTAGGACTGATCTTTGGTATCGCTCCCGCACGCAAGGCCGCCAATCAGGACCCCATTACCTCACTCCGACATGAATAGAACATTATCAGGTCTCGTTGTTGCTTTATTTTTATTCCCTTTTTCGACTATCGCACAACAGGTTATTACACTGGAGGACATTATCCTGCGGGCCAAAAACAATTCGCCTGCATCCAAACAGGCGGAAACACGAAAGGAAAACAGTTATTGGCAATACAGGTTTTACAAAACCGAGTATAACCCGCAGCTGCGCCTGACGGGAAACATACCAACCTACAATAAAGGGGTAAACTCAGTATTACAGGATGATGGTACCATCAGCTATCGGTATGTGGACCAAACCGACAATATTATCCAACTCGGGCTGATACAACCGATTAGTTTTACCGGTGGCGAGGTGTCAGTAAACACCAATCTGAATTACTTTAAAGATTATCGGAATGAGGCCCTTTTGGGAGAACAATGGAGCGGCACGGTTATGAATATCCGGTTAACTCAACCCATCATGAGTTTTAACCGTCTTCGCTGGCAACGAAAAACCGAGCCTTTAGTTTTCGAAGAGTCAAAGAGGCAATTCGTTGAGCAAAATGAATTGATTTCCAAAGAAGCTGTAGATCGCTTTTTCAGCGTGATTGAAAATCAGATCGCGTTGCAGATCGCACAGTTCAATCTGGCGAATAACGACACCATTTACAAAATTGAGCAGGGTCGCTATAACATAGGCACCACGTCGAAGGACAAACTGTTGCAAGTGGAACTGCAACTACTTCGCTCCCGACAGGATGTAGCGCAGGCCCGGCTGAATCTTCAAACCGCGTCGCTGCTTCTTCGTTCCTTCATAGGCATAGCCAATAGTGATCCTATCGAACTAATGCTTCCGGAAGTGATTCCCCAATTTGACGTGAACGTCGACGAAGCGCTCACTTATGCACGGCAGAATCGCTCTGACTATATTGCTTTTCAACGGCGCAGGATCGAGGCCGACAGAGGTGTAGCCCAGGCCAAGGGTGAACGATTCCGCGGTACCAGTATTACGGCCGCATATGGGTTGAATAACAATGGTTTCGCAGTCGACGAAATCTACAACGAGCCTCTAGAGCAGCAGATGATCAACCTGTCATTGAGTGTTCCGATCCTCGACTGGGGCCGGAACAAATCGTATACACGAACGGCGATGGCCAACAAAAAGCTCAACGATTACATCATCGCTCAGGACGAGGTGACCTTTGAACAGGATGTGTACACTAAGGTTGGACAGTTTGAGATGTTGCGTTTGCAGATTGAAATCACGAAGAAGGCTGATGAGGTGGCCCAGGAGCGCTACAATGTGGCACAGAACCGCTATCTGATTGGTAAAATTGACATTACCAATCTTAACATCGCACTCAACGAAAAAGACGACGCGAAACGCAGTTACATCAACGCACTGAAGCAATTCTGGCTGGCTTACTTCGAACTCAGAAAAACAACCCTGTACGATTTCGCCACGCGTCAGGTTCTCTATACAGGGGAATAGATTTCCAGTCGTCTAATACCTGATCAATAAAAATCGATCAATTTCCCGATTGCCGGGCTGCATGCGCAAATTGCCAGACAGCGACATCGTTTCTATGTTATTGGTTGCCCGGGAAATACCATCGCCGGCTGGCGAACAGTCCGCGGATCAGATGGAATAGATAAGGTGACCTGATAAAAACAGTGATATTCTCAAATCCCCATTTTCAGGGATGTAATTTCTGTGGATTTTAGAAACATTTGACTGGTGAGTAATATCTCCAAAAAAACACTGCTTAACCTTAATCCAATTTATGAAACCAGTTTTACGATGCTTTTTATGGATAGCGGGAATTGTCCTGATCCATAGCTCCGCCATTGCGCAGGGCAGTACGGTCACGGGTACTGTCGTAAGCGTAGCCGATAACACTCCGATCCCGGGTGCTACGGTGACCCTTAAGGGTAAGACCCAGGGGACTGTGACAGATGCTGAAGGACGGTATTCGATCAACGCTGAGCCGACCGATGTGCTGGTGTTCAGCTTTATTGGAATGGAGACGCATGAGCAGCAGGTTGGCAACAACAACCAGATCAATGTCTCATTAAATGAAAGTATTGAAAGTCTTCAGGAAGTTGTCATTATTGGGTACGGCGAGCAGAAGAAAACGAATCTGACAGGCGCAGTTGCATCTGTAGACACAAAGGTTTTAGAGTCGAGACCAATTGCCGATGCTGCAAGAGGTCTTCAGGGTACGACTCCGGGTCTCAATATTGTGATCCCGAGCGGCGAGGTTGGTTCAGATCCGTTGATTAAAATACGTGGTCAATTAGGATCGCTCCAGGGTGGTTCAGCACCATTGATTCTGCTCGATAACGTAGAGATCCCTTCCTTACAACTCGTAAACCCGAATGATATTGAATCTATTTCTGTGTTGAAGGATGCCGCCTCCGCTTCTATCTATGGCGCAAAGGCCGCCTTTGGGGTCGTGCTGATCACGACGAAAAAAGGCGCGAAGAATGAGGGGGTAAATGTTTCATACTCGGGAAATCTTTCTTTTCAGAACCTCTCCAAAAAAATGAAAATGGGCGGCATTGACGCCATGGAATATACCACTCTCGCCTTTGAGCGTTCTGGTGCGTTAAGGGCGGGAGCTTTTTGGATCGTGACACGCGAAGGATTTGAAAGGGCCCAACAGTGGCAGGAGGACTGGGCTGATGTTGTTAAGCCGAATGATCCTATGGTTTACGGACGCGACTGGTACGTTAACACAGAAGGTCAAAAAGTCGGACTTAGAATGTATGATCCGTACGACTATATGGTTGAGGAATGGACCCCAACACAGATGCACAATTTTTCTGTGGGCGGGAAGAGCGGTAAGACTAACTATAATCTGGGTTTCGGCTATTTGGATCAGGCCGGAATGAGCAAACCGGCCAAAAAGGATGATTTTAGCCGTTATAATGGTTCTCTTCAAGTCGCTACACAGGTTAATGACTGGGTTGGTTTCAATGCCGGAGCTTTATTTTCGCAGCGCACAAAAAATTATCCGTATGCGACCAGTTCTACAACCGCGGATCCGTGGCTGTATCTGTATCGTTGGGCAGCGACCTATCCGATGACAACTGAGGACGGAGATCCGATCCGAAGTCCTGCATCCGAAGTTGCTGCAGCCAATACCGCATTCCAGGAAACGAATTACACCAGCTTTAACGGTGGTCTTACGATAACTCCAACAAAAAACTGGACCATCAAGTTTGATTTCACGCATGCTAACGAAGAGTACATTACCAAAAGGCCTGGTACCCGATATACGGCCCGCGATTCATGGAGCGCCCCGATCGCCAAACTTGATGACAACGGCGAGCGTATTTATGTAAACACCGCCGGCGAAGTGGTACCATCTACTGCCGATGGAGCGATGCCTGCATATGAGCTGAACTATACAACGTATACAGCAGTCGGGGCTAACCCTGACCATGTCTACCGTTACGCATCGAATAAACAGTGGAATACCACCAATTTGTATTCAACATACGACCTGAACCTGAATACAGACAACAACTTTAGATTCATGTTGGGTATGAATCGCGTGGGATACGATCTCGGTTACAATTGGTCTCAGGTCACCCAATTGACAGATTATTCGAACCCTCAGTTTGATTTGGCAACTGGAACACAGACGACAAGTGGAGGAGAATATTGGGATTCGCAACTTGGCTTTTTTGGCAGAGTTAATTACAACTTTCGTGAGAAGTATCTGCTGGAGGCCAATCTGAGATATGACGGGACGTCCAAGTTTCCCGAGCACCTGCAGTGGAGATGGTTCCCATCATTTTCAGCGGGGTGGCGGATCAACGAAGAACCATGGATGGATTGGACGGATTCGTTCATGGATGAACTCAAAATCAGAGCATCCTGGGGAAGTATAGGTGATCAGTCAGTACGAAATGATCTTTACGTACCGACGATGGGCGGCTCCTTCAACAATTTTCTCATATCCAACGCTAAGCTGTATCAGTTCGGGACTCCGGCGGCGGTGTCACAAAGTGTAACATGGCAGGATGTGACGACGCTTGATATAGGACTGGATGCGCGACTGTTCAATGGAAAGCTCGGTATTACGTTTGACTGGTTTCGACGCGATACCGAAAACATGATTGTGCCGCAAGAGGGTCTTCCACCAACGTATGGGACTACGGCACCACAAAGCAACTTTGGTTCGCTTAGAACAAATGGAATTGAACTTTTATTAGACTATACGCACGAGTTTGACAACGGCCTGCGGCTGAATTTCGTAGGAACGTTTGCGGATGCGATAACAAAAATCACAAAATACGGAACCACCCGAAGCATTGACAACTGGTATGTTGGGAAAACGTTCGGCGAGATCTGGGGTTATGAAACGGATCGCCTGTATCAAAAAGACGATTTCATTTATGATGGAAATGGAGACCTTGTACCAATTGTTAAAGGCAATCAGACCATTAACCAGCTTTCCGATGAAAACGGCGCGACACAGGAGGATTTGCAGGCAGGCAATTTTCTGTTTGGTCCGGGTGACGTAAAGTTTAGAGATCTGAACAATGACGGCGTGATTACTGATGGCAATCGACTGATCGATGATCACGGAGATCTTAAAGTTATCGGTAATTCAACCCCCCGGTATGAATACAGCTTCCGCGCCGGCGCCGGATTTAGAGGCATTGACTTCAATATTTTCTTTCAGGGTATCGGCGAACGTAGTGTCTGGGGCAACGGGTTTCTTGCGATTCCAGGATTCAACTCCGCCGACGGCGCTATGCCGCAGGCCTTTGCAGGCGATTTCTGGAAAGAAGACCGTACCGACGCGTTTTACCCCCGGCCATATAATCAGGCAAATAGCAATAACACTTTGAATATGCAGCCTCAAAGCCGGTATCTCTTGAATATGGCATACCTGAGAATCAAAAATATTACACTCGGGTACACTTTACCAAGTTCCGTAACGCAGCGCATCAAGGCGAATAAGCTACGTGTATATGCGTCCCTTGAAAACTTCTTTACATTCGATCAGCTGGGCGACTTGCCCGTTGATCCTGAGGAAGTAGCCGGATATTCTATGTGGCATGAAACTAACTACAACCTTGGTCGGACTGGTGTTGGTGTGCCAACATTTAAGAGTGCATCTGTTGGTCTTGAATTGGGCTTCTAAACATTACAGAAATGAAAAAATATTCAATCATACTATTCATAATCGCTCTTACACTTGGTAGCTGTGAGGACTTTCTCGACCGGCCTCAATTGACGGAATGGAATGACGCAAACTATTGGACTAACGAAAACAATCTCCGTCTCTTTGCCAATGGTTTTTATACCAACTATTTCGTTGGATACAATAATACATGGGGAGTAGACTATGCATCGCTTCGGGGATATTACTTTTCCGACGATTTTACCTCTACAGGCAAACAGGGAGGGTTTGAAACACAGCCTCCTGCAACTAGAGTCAGCACGAGCGAATCCGGCGGCTGGCTGACAACGTATGCAGGGCCGACATGGAATTTTGCCTGGGTTCGTAAATCAAATCTTTTTCTCGACAGAATTGAAAAAATGAAAGGAACTTACCTGGAAGATGAGGCATACGCCCATTGGACTGCGGTAGGAAGATTTTTCCGTGGATTTGAGTACAGCAGGCTAGTCAGCGTGTTTGGTGATGTTCCCTATTATGGCGGGGTTGTTAGTGATGCAGAAATTGACCTGCTATATAAGGACCGTGATGAGAGGACGATGGTAATGGATGCGGTTTATGAAGATTTTCAATATGTGCTGGAGAACATGCGGCTTTCAGATGGGGATGCGCAATATCTCAACCGTTATATCGCCGCCGCATTTATATCCCGACTGATGCTGTTTGAAGGTACATGGCAAAAGTATCACCTTGGAGACAACGAGAAGGCGGCACAGTACCTTCAGTTGGCTGTTGATGCAGCAGCTTTCGTCATGGAGTCTGGCAAGTGGTCTTTTGGGAGTGATTTTCGTTCCCTGTTCGGCTCGGAAAATCTCGCTGGTAACCCAGAGGTAATCTTGTACCGCCACTATGACGCAGCGTTAGGCGTAACGCATCATGTTGCCTCGTATTCCAATATTACGGAAAGCCAAAGCCCTGCCGCGAATCTCGATTTGATCAGGTCATTCATAACCACGGATGGTCAACCTTATCAGACTTCGTCCGTTGCCGGAGCGGATCAATTCGATATCGGAAGTCTTGTGCTAACCCGCGATCCGCGTTTCGAGGCCACCTTCTGGGATGAGCCGCGCTCGCAGTCGTCAACGTTACTTTATGCCGACAAATTCATCGATAGGGAAGGACCGACTTTCGAAGGTGGTACGTATCCGGCAAAGTATGGCTCGAACACGAATACAAACGATGCGCCTGTGATCCGACTCGCCGAGGTGGTGCTCAACTGGGTGGAGGCGAAAGCGGAGCTTGCTGAAATTGGGGGCGGAGCGGTTTCCCAGGCAGACATCGATGCCTCGATCAATGCCATTCGCAGCCGTCCATTAGATCAGGTTGCTGATGATAAGGGAGTTCAACAAACTGCGCCTCTTTTGCTGGCCAGCTTACCGAATGATCCTGATCGCGATCCGTCCGTATCAGCGCTCCTGTGGGAAATACGCAGAGAGAGACGTATGGAATTTGTATTTGAATATTCACGGCTATTGGATATTAAGCGCTGGAAAAAAATTGAATACATGAATGCTGACGTGAACGAAGATCTGCTTCTCGGACCTTGGGTTAATTTTCAGACTGAGTTCCCGGCATGGCTCGTTCCCGCCAAAGTTAACATTCTCAAAGTACAGAAGATTGACGGAACCGTTGTGACGTACGATGGAAACAATGCCGCAGAGATGGTTGGCTTCTATGTTCCGGAAAACGTGTCTAACAGGGATCCGTTCACTGATCGTGTCTATCTCGCTCCCGTGGGAGAAAACCAGATCAGCCAGTATATCGACAGAGGCTACACATTAACCCAGACACCTGGATGGTGATAATATCAAGGACTTGTCAGATTTAGCCAGGGCAGTGTAAGCAGTTTTGAAGTAAAAGCCCCTCTGAAAATTTTCAGAGGGCTTTTTTATATAATAGCAATGGATTTCATTAGAAGAGTATCCCTTCGATGGTCATACGTATGCTGCATTAGCAGGAACAATTTCAAAAGTCGACTTCCCTTATTCGAAAATTAAACATGAAGCATTCAAGGATCGCTGCAGCACTTATTATTTTCTCCGCCACAACTGCTTCCTGGGCGCAGCAGAAAACACCGGTGCCGTTCGCGCCGTATCTTCACCATCCCTGGGTTGACTCCGTTCTCAACACGCTTAGCGAAGATGAACGGATTGCTCAGCTCATTGTCGTTGCAGCATTCTCTGACAGTGATGATGCGCACAAAAACGAAATCCTCAAGCTCATCCGTGAGCAGAAGGTGGGCGGCCTCATATTCTTTCAGGGTGGGCCAGTACGTGAAACGAAGCTTATAAACGAATATCAGTCCGTGTCGAAGGTTCCTTTATTGATGGCTATAGACGCTGAGTGGGGGTTGGGAATGCGACTCGATAGCACGATCAGCTTTCCCTATCAGATGACCCTCGGCGCCATACAGGATGACAGTCTGATATACAAGATGGGAGTCGCTGTAGCTCGACAAATGAAGCGCGCGGGTCTTCACATCAACTTTGCTCCGGTTGTCGATGTCAATAATAATCCGTCAAATCCAGTGATCAATTTCCGCTCTTTCGGAGAGGAACGTGATAACGTCGCGCGAAAAGCAATCGCCTACATGAAGGGTATGCAGGATAACGGTATCCTCACGACGGCGAAACATTTTCCCGGCCACGGCGATACCGGAACAGATTCCCATTACACGCTGCCGCTTATTGTTCATGGCCGGGAGCGTCTTGATTCGCTCGAGCTTTATCCGTTCCGCCAGATCGTGAACGCGGGAATCGCTGGTGTGATGGTTGCGCATCTTAATGTTCCCGCGCTAGACTCATCGAATGTACCTTCCACGTTGTCGCGAAAAATTGTCACTGATCTGCTGCGGAACGAACTTGGGTTTACCGGACTCATTGTTACGGATGCGATGAACATGAAAGGTGTTTCCACCGCCAATGCGCCAGGCATCGTTGACCGCGACGCCATCCTTGCCGGAAACGATATGCTGGAATTCACCGAAGATGTATCACGTACAATTGTTGAAATACGAAATGCGATCAAAGAAAAGAAGATCAGTCAGCGTGATATCGATGATCGTTGCCGTAAGCTTCTTGCGATCAAATATTGGGTGGGACTGCATGATCGCCAGGATATCGAGGTCCGGAATATTGTGAATGATCTCAATACGCCAGTGGACCAGCTCCTGAACAGGAACCTTCTTCAGGCCGCTATCACAGTATTAAGGAACGAGGGGAATTTGATGCCCCTTCGTGCACTTGACAAAATCAGGCTGGCAAGCGTGTCCTTCGGTCGTGACGATATCAGCGTATATCAACGAATACTTGAACGATATATGAGTGTTGACCACTTTGTGGTTTCAAGGGACGCCTCGCAATTCTTTCTTGATTCGCTGGCTACCGTGCTAGACGGGTATAGCCATATCGTGGCAGGGATCCATGATGAGCCTGGACGCCCGCGAAATCAGGTTTCATTTTCGGAACCTGTCCTGAATTTTATCCGGTCGCTTAGCGCACGGGAGCGGACCATCGTCGCTGTTTTTAAGAATCCATATTCGCTCGCGCGGTTTGATGGCATTGACGATGCTGATGGTCTCATCGTTACGTATCAGGACAATGACGATGTTGAAGAACTGACTGCTCAGCTTGTATTTGGTGGAATCGGTGCGACCGGAAGACTTCCTGTCAGCGTCGGCGATATGTTCGCTTCCGGAGACGGACTTGATGTTAAAGGAGAAATACGCTTTAAATATACGCTGCCAGAAGATGCAGGGATGGATTCCGAAATCCTCAACGGAAAGGTAGATTCGCTGGTTCAGCAAGCCATGTTGCTGAAAGCAATTCCGGGATGTCAGGTGTTCGTTGCAAAAGACAGGAAGGTCGTGTTATCCAGGGCATATGGCTATCACGATTACAGTGATACCGTTCGTGTCAAGCCGGAAGATCTGTATGATCTTGCTTCCGTTACGAAAATTTCAACAGGACTTCCTGCGTTAATGAAACTTTATGACGAGGGGACGTTCACACTCGATGCCACGCTTGCCGATTACCTTCCGGAGTTTCGAAGATCAAATAAATCCGACATTCCGATGTACGATATACTCACACATCAGGCGCGTTTCAGACCATGGATACCCTTCTATCAGGAAATGACAAGAAAAAACGGAAATCATAAGTGGTTCACCGTAAAAAATGATTCATCAAAACGGTTCCCTATTCGCCTCAAAAATAAGATGTTCCTGCATCGCCGGTATCCCGACAGGATTGTGAATAAAATCCGTAAATCACCACTTGAGGCGGAAAAGAAATATCTTTATTCAGACTTTTTCTTCATTCTGGCGCCCCGCGTAGTTGAAAGCATGATCGACTTGGATTTCCAGACCTATATCCAGACGAACTTTTACGCGCCCCTCGGGGCATCGTCATTAACCTACAATCCGTACCTGAAATATCCGCTCAAGAGAATTGTGCCGACGGAGTACGACTTTTATTTCAGGCATCAACCCATTCATGGAACGGTTCACGACGAAGGCGCTATCATGATGGGTGGTGTCTCCGGGCACGCGGGATTGTTCGGTAACGCCAATGATCTGGCCAAGCTGATGCAAATGTACCTTGACATGGGAACGTATGGAGGCGATCGCTATATCAGCAGCAAGACCCTTAGAAAATGGACGGCGACACAATTTCCTGAGAGCAACAACCGAAGGGGGCTTGGATTCGATAAACCGAACCTAAGCTACAGCGGTCCGGGTAATAATACGGCTATCGATGCAAGTCCGGAAAGCTTTGGTCATACCGGCTTTACCGGAATCTTTTCCTGGATGGATCCTGATTCCGGACTCCTTTATATTTTTCTCTCAAATCGCGTTAATCCGACACGAAGCAATACGAGACTTTACCATCTGAATACGCGCACGCAGATCCAGCAGATACTCTACGATGCTATTGAGGCGTATGGAGAGAAGTACAGCGTAACAGGAGCAAACTAATGATCAGGAAATAGAACAGTTTGAGATGTTTCAAGTTTCAAGTTTGAGTAATACAAAACGAGAAATACGAAATTTGAAATCAAATCCCCGTATACGTAAACGGCGTTATCTTTCGTAAATCTTCTTTGATTGCGTCTTTAACATCAAGTCCATCGATGAAAGCGGTGATGCTTTCTTTTGTGATCTTTTCGTTTTTCCGGGTGAGTGATTTCAACGCCTCGTAAGGATTCGGGTACCCGTGTTTCCGAAGGATCGTTTGAATACCTTCAGCAACAACTGCCCAGTTACCTTCGAGATCCTTTTCGATAGCTGCTTTGTTCAACTCCAGTTTAGAGATTCCTTTTGTCAGCGATTTCAGAGCGAGAAACGTATGTGCGAGAGGCAATCCTACGTTGCGCAGCACTGTAGAGTCCGTCAGGTCGCGTTGAAGCCGCGAGATCGGCAGCTTGGCGGAAAGATGTTCAAAGATGGCGTTAGCAAATCCAAGGTTGCCCTCGGCGTTTTCAAAGTCAATCGGATTCACCTTGTGTGGCATCGCCGACGAACCAACTTCACCTTCCTTTATTTTTTGTTTGAAGTATTCCATGGAAACGTACTGCCATATGTCGCGGCTGAAGTCGATAAGTATGGTGTTTACGCGTTTCAGGCCGTCGAAAAGTGCAGCGAGATTATCGTAGTGCTCAATCTGTGTAGTAGGATAGCTGCGTGACAGGCCGAGATGCGAGCAGAACTCTTCGGCAAACTTGTTCCAGTCAATATTCGGATAAGCTACGTGATGCGCGTTGAAGTTGCCGGTGGCGCCACCGAATTTGGCGGAGTACGGAATGGCTTTCAGATGGTGCAACTGTTTTTCGATACGGGTTGCAAACACCATGATCTCCTTGCCAAGTCGGGTGGGAGATGCAGGTTGCCCGTGTGTGAATGCGAGCATCGGAATATTTTTCCAGTCTTTTCCCAGCGAATTCAGCCGGCTAAGGAACGTTTCGATCAGCGGATAGTACTCGCGTTCCATAAACTCCTTTAGCTGAAGCGGAACCGCTGTATTGTTGACGTCCTGCGAGGTAAGGCCAAAGTGAATGAACTCTTTAAAAGGTTCGAGTTTCAGGCGGTCGAATTCCTTTTTGATAAAATATTCAACCGCTTTGACGTCGTGATTGGTAATCTTTTCAATTTCCTTAATTTCTACCGCCTGTGACTCTGAAAAATGTTTGTAGATTTTTCGGATCTCGGCAACCATATGCGCCGGAAAATCCTCCAGTTCATGGATGGTCGCTGAAAGCGAAATTAAATACTCAATTTCGATCAGTACACGGTAACGGATCAGCCCGAACTCCGAAAAGTAGGGCGCCAGGGGGTTCACAATGTCGAAATACCGGCCGTCAACCGGTGAAATCGCCGTAAGCGTATTTAATTGCATGCTTCTGGTTGTCAAACGCCAAAAGTACAGCACCCCGGCTTATGAGGCAATAAATATTATCAACACCGAAAATTGCGAATTCCGACCCGAAAACACCTTCCGAAGTGTCATCATCCTTACTACATTTGCCGACACGGACGTATGTCATTCTGGTACGAAAATTTGCGAAAAACGGTATAATGACTGCCGGTTAGTACAGTAAACCCATTGAAATGGCCTTTAGTTTTTTTAAAAAGACTCCCAAGAAAGAACCTGCCCCAAGCGCGGGTCCACATTATTATGATTTAAAAGTCAAAGATATAGTCAGGGAAACCCGGGATGCTATCTCCGTGGTTCTGGAGCAGCCGGTCAATAAGATCAATTACAAACCAGGGCAGTTTTTAACCCTCATCGCGTCGGTCGACGGAAAGGAGATCAGGAGAGCGTATTCCATGTGTTCCTCCCCATTTACGGATCAGGATCTTGCCGTCACGGTGAAACGCGTTGAGAAAGGCGCAATGTCCAACTGGTTGAATGACCGCCTTCAGATAGGCCAGGTTCTTAAAGTAATGGAGCCAATGGGCCATTTCACCACCGAGTTCGACCAGAACAAGAAAAGGCATCTGATCATGTTTGCCGGGGGAAGTGGCATCACGCCCATGATGTCTATTATAAAAAGTATTCTCGTCAGCGAGCCCCTGAGTATCGTGTCGCTCATCTATTGCAACCGCGACGCCGACAGCATCATCTTTAAGGACGCTCTCGAAAAACTGGAAGTACAATACGAGGGAAAACTGCACGTCATTCATGTGCTGGATACCGCTCCTATGAACTGGCAGGGGTATTCCGGACTGCTCAATCACGATATGCTCACGAGACTGTTCGAGCGAATCCCCGATTGGGGAGCCGATACAACCTACCTTATGTGTGGTCCGGAGGGCATGATGAAAAACGTTGAAAGCCTTCTCGCCCTGCGCCAGATTCCGGCAGATAAAATTTTCAAGGAAAGCTTCGTTCAGGGAACTATCGATAAAGGCAAGGAAAAGGCAGTTAGCCCGGCCGTTGGCGCTGAAGAGGAACGGCCCCGCGAAGTAACCATCCGATATGATGGACAGGAATACAAAGTTCTTGTTGAGCCGCAGAATACGATCTTACAAACAGCCCTTGATCAGGGGATTGACCTTCCATACAGTTGCCAAAGTGGCCTGTGTACCGCCTGTCGCGGAAAGGCACTGTCAGGAAAGGTGAAACTCGATGAGGAAGAAGGACTTTCTCAATCAGAACGTGCGGAAGGATATGTGCTTACCTGTGTTGGCCATCCACTCACTGATGATGTCGTGATTGAAATCGGTTAATGACCCTCATGTCGTTCGTGATTCGCTGTATTTTGGATAAACGTATCCGTGTACTTGTCACTTTCTGTTTTCATCCACCTGTCCCAGAAGGTGAAATACAAACCAAAATTATTCTTAAACTCTTTGTGATGCAGATCGTGGTGAGTTGCTCCGATAAGCCACTTGCCTATCAGATGCTCATGAAAACGTTTAGGAAAAACTTCAACACCTGCGTGATTGATAACGGCTGAGATAGTCATAAGCAATAGTACAATTCCCAGCGCGATGTAATGAATAGGCAGAATGAGAATCACAAAGGGTATGAAGAGAAACTGAAGGAACGCCTCCAGCGGATGGAACGAAAACGAGGTGAACACCGATGTGTGAATGCTTTCGTGATGAACCCTGTGCACAATGCGGAATATGCGGGGTATGTGCATCCATCGGTGTAACCAGTAATAGTAGGTTTCATAAAGAAACAACACGACTATAATACTAAAGAAGAAGTACCACAAAGGGTAATCGTAAATCTCTGTGTAAACCCGTGTCCACCCTTTCTGGTAAGCAGCATAACATACTGCGGCAAGGATGGCAAATATCACGGACGAGAGGGCTGACCACCCTATCTCCCGCATCAGTTGTTTTGGTTCAGGCTGTTTGCTCCCCCGAAGCGCAGGTTTGTTGAACAAAGCCAGCACGCCATGGCGGTAGATGAGCGCGGTGACTAAATAGCGTAGCAGGACGATTCCAAAAACCGTTGCAATGAAGGCGAACACAAGCTTTGGATTATACCAGAAAGCAGGATCCAGAAAATAGAACGGATTATCCACAATGCATTTTCTATGGGAATGTAAAATTCCGTTCCAGATACAGGTGCTGCGCTAAACTTACTGCATTCTTCGTGTTGTCAGCGCTCTTATGATAGCCGGCACGGCGATTATTACCCAAACGATGTTGATGAACGTGTTGGGGTGTGCTTCTTTGTAGATGGAGTAAATAATGAGCAGCAACCCGCCGATCAGATTGGTTACATAGAAAACCAACGAATCAGAACGTATTTTCTGGTAACTGTTCAAGCCGTACATCCCTACAACCAGAATGGATCCGATCCATCCGACTATCTCCATCACCATAAACAGTTGTCTTAATTCCTCAGTCTGATCCGAAGCAGGTTCATATTTGCCGTTACAAACAACGTTTTTTCGTCGTCGGAAAAGGCACAGTTCGCCGTAGGTTCGTTGATGCGTATGCGGCCAAGCACTTTGCCATCGCCATCAAACACCCACACGCCGCCCGGGCCGGTGGCGAATACGTTACCATTTGAATCAACCCGAAAGCCGTCAGGCAGTCCGCGATCTCCTTTTTTAGAATAGGATGTGGCGTCAAAGAAAATGCGGGCGTTGGACGGTTCGTCTTTCTCATTGAGGTCAAATGCATACCATATCGCCTTTTCGGGATCAGAGTTCGCGACCAGAAGGGTTTTTTCACCTTTGAGAAACGCGATACCATTTGGCCGTGTCAGTGAATCTACAATCAGGGTCGTCTTACCACCACTTATTTTGTAAACTCCATTGTGGGTAATTTCTTTTGTAGGATCCTCGGCCTGCTTCGGAAGGCCATAAGGAGGATCGGTGAAGAAAAGATCGCCGTTGCTGCGGGCGACTACATCATTGGGGCTGCTTAATTTTTTCCCATTCCAGTTATCTGACAGGGTTATGAACTTCGGTTGTGGGTTGTCCAGCGGAGCATCCATAGCTACGACTTTACGGTCGCCGTGCTGACAAAGAATCAATTTACCATCGGGAGATATCGTGAGTCCATTGCTTCCGGGTTCTCTGGAGTATTCGCCGGTTCCGGTATAACCGGATGGCGTAAGATATTTTTCGACACCGTTCTGTTCAGTCCACTTGTACACAACGTTGTCTGGAACATCCGAGAAGAGCAGCATTTTGTGTTGTTCAACCCAGACGGGGCCTTCGCTCCACTTGTAGCCTTCACCGATTTTTTCAATCTGCGCATCCTGGCTTACGAGATCATTGAACGCAGGATCGGTACGTTCAAACGACCCAAGTGTTGAATCACTGGTGCTGCTTTCAGGAGCAGTATTTTCTTCGGTGTTTTTTGAATCATTCATTTTGCAACTGAAAAGCAAGGTAAATCCTAATGCCAGAACGACGTTTCTCATGTGGGCTACAGGTTTAGTTTGGCGGTGAAGTTAAGAAAATTACCCGTTCGTCAATCACGCCGCGAATGGAAACCACGTTTCCGGCACTGCCCGGGATGGCGATCGAGGGTTCAATTTGACTCAGTTCAAGATCGAATGAAAACATAATGAATTTCCATCCGCTTGAATATTACTTAGAAGAGTAGCGTTTTAGGTCACCGCATTCTCTGATTACTTCATGTCGAAGAACCATATGAAGTGGCTTGTACCTGCGTAGTATTCGGCGAAGTTGGAACCTTGTTTGATTTTTCCTGAACCTGACGCACCAGCAGAAATATAATGATCATGAACAGCACAATGAGGAAGTAAATAAACACTCTGGAAATTCGTTTCAGCCTCGCCTCCTTCTCATGGCGGGCCATGATCTCTCCATAATTCCGGTGCTGCGCGATTCGCCCGGAACTCATGGTGTTTCTTCGCAATCTGATATCATTCCTTCCCATCGTACTTGATCCTTAATTTAAAATTTTTGCGCAGTCTGTCCAATGCCCGGTATGTCCGCATTTTGGCACCGCTTTCAGTGATATCGAGAATGAATGCAATTTCCTTAAAGTCTTTGTCTTCGAAAAAACGCAGTTCGAGTACTTCCAGCATTTCGGTTGGCAACTCCCTGAGGTATTTTAGCAGGCGTTGCATAAGTTCTTCATCCCATCCCTCATTCACCATATCCATCAATTCACGAACGCGCATTTCTTCAATACTGAAAACCTTATCACGTTTCTTTTTCCGGTAATGCTTATTAACCTCGTTACTGGCGATCCTGTACAGCCAGGCAGAAAACGGAACCCCGCGATATTCATACTTCTCAATGTTGTTTAATGCGATGAGGAAAGTTTGCGAGCAAAGATCGGCGGTGAGATCCTCATCGTCTGTCTGCCGGTAAATGAAGTTGAATATCCGGTCGAAATACTTTTCATACAGTTCTCCAAAAGCCTTCGGATCCTTGCGGGACCGCTGTAGAATTGTGTATTCCTTTTGTAATTCTTCGTCAGACATGAAAGGCAATTACATCTCTATAATCCGAAGGTTTCAGGAAAGTCACAAGCTGTGGCGGGAGATACTTTCATCACTTCAACTGGTGTCTGGCGAAACTTATTTTCGGGTGGTCGAATGGCCTGACCGGCGGTTGAAAAATATTATACCGTAACGCGGGTGATTACGTAAAAGCATAATATCCTGTACCTTGAGGATTGTTGCTTATGCGGAATGCGATTCTTATTGTTTTCTTATTGTTCGCCGGCCCGGGAGTCTTCAGCCAGAAATACCACTATTCACTTCGGAATTTCAAGGCTATCGATGGACTTCCACAGTCCCAGGTGACCGCGCTGGTGGAGGATCGCAACGGCTATTTATGGGTTGGTACCGAAGGTGGGGGACTGGCGCGTTTTGACGGACGAAATTTCAAGGTTTACACTACATTAGACGGCCTCCAAAGCAACATAATTCACTTTTTGATGCTGGACTCCAGGCAGAACCTGTGGATTGTTCATCCCCGGGGGTTATCGAAGTTTGACGGGAAATCTTTTAGGAAATTCCAGCAACCCGGAGCCCGGAACAGCACTACCCGTCTTCGCCGGATTATCGAACATCAGGATACCGTATTCTTTACATCTTCACCCGGCTACATCGGCAAAATCCATAACGATAGCGTGTACTATTGGAGTGAGCCGCTCTTCGCGCAAAAGGATAACCAACCAGAACAACTCATTTCTTTGGTCCATGCTACGACCGACGGAACGGTTATCATAGGGATTAATCACCGCGCCTTTTATTGCCGGACTATAAATGAGAACTTCTGGGTTCGGTTTGACGATTCGTACGGTAGAATCAGAAATGGATTTGAATACCAGGGAGGCGTGATGTTGGTAAGTGATAGTGGTTACTGGCTTCTCGATACCAAGGAACGGCGCTTCAGGAAAATGGACTTGCCACTGCAACATCGGGTGATGCACTACGACGCGACAAATGACGTCTTTTGGAGCACTCGAGACAATACGCTGTTTAAAGAAACCATTTCGGCAGGTAGTTCGACCGTTGAAAAAGTGATGGAAGGCATGACCTTCATTAGTATCCTTGCCGATAAGGAGGGAAACACCTGGCTGGGAAGTGACGGATCCGGTTTATACAAATACTTTGTTCAGGATTTTGACCGTTGTGCTTCCCCGGAGTTAACTCATGTTATGGCGATTTACCACGATCGTGAAGGGGCTACCTGGATTGGATCTGCTACCAAAGGGCTTTCCAAGATCAAGAAGGGCCGGACGACAGAATACCCAGTCCCCGATAATTCCAATAGAAGCGCGGTCTTTGCAATCAGCGAGTCGCCGGAGGGTACCCTGTACGTTGGGAGTTCTTCCGGACTAGGAAAATATAATCGCCGAACGGATTCTTTCGAATGGCGTGAATTTCCCGTTGGTGCCGTAAAACCGGGTGTTTCGAATATTCAATTCGACCAAAAGGGAGGTACCTACCTGGCGCTGTTTGGGCGTGGCGTAGTATATTTCACGGACGATGAGATTCGTAACTACTCCATGGACGACGGTCTCAATACCAATATGGTGATGACGATTCAATACTCACACCATTACGATAAACTTTTCGTCGGAGATGAGTTCGGATTGTCAGAGATCCGCAACGATCAGGTCACGTCGTCACCAATAGACGGGCTCAGCAATACTTCAGTGCTCGCCATTCATCCCTATCAGGATTCTTTGCTTTTGCTAAGCACAGGAGGTTCTGGCATTGTTGTGTACAATCCTGGTAACAAAAACCGCACTTTTATCACCACGAAGGACGGCCTTGCCTCAGACTTTATTTATTTCACCGTTCCCGATGGGCGCCATCTTTGGGTGGGGAGCGAGAAAGGTATTACACGTCTGGTTGTGGACGAACACCGAAACGTCCTGGAGCAAATCCATTACGATCATGACAACGGTCTGACTGGTGTGGAGACTAATCAGAATGCATTTTGTTTCTTTGATGGTAACAAATTCTTCGGACTGGTAGATGGTGTCTATAGCTATAATGATTACGTACGAGGCACGGTGGAATCATTTCGCCTTCATCTCACTGCCGTAGATTTGTTTTATGGCCAATATCAGGCTCTGGATTACGCCCAGGGCCGATCCGGCTTTTTCAATATCCCCGTAAACCTTTCGCTTCCGCCTGACAAGAACCACATAACATTCAGGTTTAACAAAGTTGACAAGCGCAATCCAAAGTCCATCAAGTTCAAGTATTTTCTCCAGGGTTTCGATAAAACATGGTCACTGCCGGCTTCAACCAGTGAGGTAACCTATAGCAATCTTCCTCCTGGCGAATATACTTTCCTTGCTATGAGTACCGACTACCAGGGCAAGTGGGAAGAAAATGTTCTTTCATATAGTTTCGTAATAAATACACCCTTTTATGCAAGAACGTCGTTTATGGTAGGAATGATGATCCTTCTGGGAGTGTTGATCACTTCGATCCTTTACCTGCGCGTCCGTCAACGGGTGCGCCACATGTTGATGGTCGAACGGGTGCGGATCAGCGAACAGGAGAAAGTCAGGAAGGATATTGCGCGGGATTTTCATGATGAAATGGGTAACCAGTTGACACGGATAATCAACTACATCAGCTTGCTGAAGATGAACGGCGCCACAAATGGATTTGACAAAGCCGGGCACGCGGATCTCTATGGGAAGGTTGAACAATCAGCCAAATACCTGTATACAGGAACCCGGGATTTCATCTGGTCGATCGACCCAAGCAACGACGAGTTGTCCAGATTATTTATTCATATTCGCGATTTCGGAGAGAAATTGTTTGAAGAAAAGAACATTAAGTTCAGAGCCGTTAACAAAGTTCGCGAGGCTGTGAAGCTGCCATATGGATTCAGTCGTGAAGCAAATCTGATCTTCAAGGAAGCAATGACGAACGCCTTCAAATATTCCCAGGCGTGTAACATCACACTGGCTTTGCATCAGAATGGAGATGAATTTATTCTCTGTCTTGAGGATGATGGCATTGGTTATGATGCCTCACGTCTCGATCGGCCCGGAAGCGGCATCCGGAATATGGGTGAACGCGCAGAAAAAATCGGTGCGAGGCTGAATATTGAAAGCAACGCTGAGAAAGGATCAATCATCTCAATTCAATTCACGAATTTAAAAAAAACTAAACATGGGCTTGCCATTTAAGAAACGTGTCTTAGTCGTTGAGGACGACGCGGAAATTCGAAACAGCTTTTCCCTCATTGTGAATAGTTCGCAGAAGTTCATGGTCGTCGGCGCCTACGGAAAATGCGAGGAAGCAATCGAAAATATTCACAAGGATCGTCCTGAAATTGTCCTGATGGACATTGAACTTCCAGGAATGAACGGCATACAAGGGGCTCGCATCATCAAAGACAAAGCTTCCCATACCGAGGTGATCATGGTTTCTGTATATGAGGATAGTGAGCTTGTTTTCGAGGCGTTGAAGGCTGGTGCCTCTGGTTACATTACCAAGAGTGCCAACTATCTGGAACTGCTGAGTGCCCTGGAGGAAATCACCAAAGGGGGAGCACCGATGAGCAGTAAAATTGCCCGTATGGTGATCGATAACTTCCACGTAAACCCTAATTCGCCATTAACCAGACGCGAAACCGAAATTCTACAATTGATTTCAGAGGGAAAAACATACACGCAGATCTCGGAAGAGCTGTTTATCTCGAAAGAGACCGCTAAAACGCATATTAAGAATATCTACTCGAAACTTCAGGTAAACAGTAAATCCGAAGCAATTGCCAAGGCTAATCAGGAACGCCTTATTTAATCATAACAAATGCGTTAGGTATCGATGATATAAATCATACCAATGGTGGTATGGAAATGATCTAAAAAACATCAAACTTTGAAGAATATCCTTCATCATAAGAGTAGAAATTTCTTCAGTAAGATTAGGTTAATGAAAAATTTCCGAAGGATTGAACCCCCGAGACGCGGGGGTTTTTTTTGTCCGAATTTATCCAATCACTGGCTCTCGTTTTTCGTTTTTCCCGGATCTTTTATACCGGGCTGAGCGAAAACTAATCATGTTTGGGGTAGGTGTGGTGCGTATAATATACCTTAAGATGAGGCATTTTTTTTCTCATGCCTTTTGGGAGTTTTGATGATAACATCCCTCCAGCGGGATGGAGTTCTGAAATTCTAACATTAACCAAAAAGTATGAGGAATTTTTTACTATTGAGCGGCCTGCTCCTGACCGTTGCGTTGGGCACGGTGATGGCGCAGAACCGCCCAGTGAACGGGACGGTAACATCCGCGGCGGATGGAGCACCGCTTCCCGGCGTTAACATTGTAGTCAAGGGAACTACCAATGGAACAGTCACCGATAATCAGGGTAACTTTGCCCTTTCGGTTCCAGAACCGAACACCATTTTAGTCATTTCTTTTATAGGGCTTGTCACCCAGGAAATCACTGTGGGAGATCGAACCGTTATTAATATTCAGATGAGTGAAGACTTCACTCAGTTGGGAGAAGTAGTGGTGACGGCCCAGGGAAATGTCCGCGAAACCAAGACAATAGGTTATTCTGCAACCCAGGTCGATAACACGGAGGCTACACGCGGGCGAACCAATGATCTGATGACTTCGCTGCAGGGGAAAGTTGCAGGTCTTACCATCTCGCAAAACTCCGGTGCACCCGGCTCTTCATCGAGAGTTGTGCTTCGGGGCTATTCGTCGATTGGAGGCAACAACCAGCCCTTATACATTGTCGATGGTGTGCCGATAAACAATTCATCAAATGTCAA
>JAEZEH010000055.1 GCA_023417785.1 Bacteroidota bacterium | reverse complement strand
GTCGTCGACTATTCCTTCTACAACGTTAACGCGGTCGGCCAGGACTAATGATAGCCAATGACGTGCATCCGCTTCACTGAATCGATAAGCAAACCTGCGAACAATACCACTCAAACCTGTCGGTGGTGTCGACGTGCCAAAAACACTAGGCAACGATGGGCGCTCAATAGATTGAAATACATTGACGGTCATCGCCTGTTGAACGGGGCGTTCATAATGTATCCTCTCAAAGTCGGCACCGTTATACTTCTTCATCGGATAGGTTGGATTGTTCTTCGGGTCCGCGTCAATCCCCCAGCCAGGAATGTTTTTTGGCTCCGCAGCAATCTGGCGGTCCAGGTTTCCGCTCGCAGCCTCCTTATAGGTCTTACTGCCTTTTGCGTATTTGCTGTTACTTCTTGATTTCATCTTCTTCATAGTCTTAGGCGGCCAGACTGGCCTTTGGTGGAATGAGAATAGTTTTGATACAATTGTCGCGTTTGGCTGAAAAGATATGGTAAGCATCCGATACCTCTTCAAGCGGTAGCCTGTGCGTTATCAATCCCTTCGGGTCTAAAACGCCCGACATGACATGGTCTATCAATCGCGGCAACAAACGCTTCACCGAAGCCTGATTGGCGCGGATGGTGATACCTTTGTTAAGTACGCTGCCAATGGGAACAAGATTCCATGGCATTCCATACACGCCGACTATAGAGACAATTCCACCTTTCTTCGCGGAGTTTATCGCCCAATGCAGCGCAATTGCGGATCCGCCCTGAATGAAGAGACGTCCGGTGATGTCGTTGATCGCGCCACCAACGGCATCACAACCTACGGCATCGATGCACACGTCAGCTCCAAACCAATCGGTGGTTCTCTTCAGAAAAACTACCGGGTCTTCCATTTCCCTGAAGTTATATGCTTCACAGAACGCATACTTCCTGGCAAATTCGAGCCTGTAATCCAGATGGTCTATAATGATAACGCGTCCCGCTCCGAAAAGCCACGCACATCGTGCCGCCATGATTCCAATCGGTCCGGCACCGAACACCACAACTGTATCCCCTTTTTGAATTCCACCCATCTCAGCAGCCTGATAGCCCGTTGGCACCACATCAGTCAGGAGAACAGCGTCATCAAGGTCCATCCCTTCCGGTATCTTCACCGGACCCATATCGGCGTAAGGCACTCGAACATACTCGGCCTGGCCACCATCATACCCTCCGGCCGAATGAGAGTAGCCAAAGATCCCACCAATTGCAGTAGCCGCAGGGTTGGCTTCATGGCAGTTGCCAAAGAGTTCCTGTTTGCAAAAAGGACAGGATCCACAGGCAATATTGAACGGCACGATCACATGATCTCCGGGTTTAAGATTTTGAACCTCTGAGCCCACCTCTTCAACAACACCGGTGAACTCGTGACCGAAAACCATTCCGACCCTGGTATCCGGAACCATCCCGTGGTATAAATGCAGATCCGAACCGCATATGCAGGAGCGCGTAACACGCACGATTGCGTCCTGTGGATGAAGGATCTCCGGCTCTGGTTTATCTTTGTCAAGCCGCACCCTAAAGGGGCCGCGAAAATTCATTGCTAGCATAATTTCTATGATTAACGTTTATCGAACCAAACAATAATTCTATTCCAGCTTCACACTGTTGGAAGCGCTGTCAACTTTGCTTAAAAGAAAGTGCCGAGGCTAACTGAAGACCAGACGCTTCTGCTTCGTGATCGATTTGAAATAAAATTCAAAATGTCATTGACTTTATGATAATGGGAAGGCCATAAAGAATCACCTGCCGGGCCGCCGCGACTGCCCGTTGTTTTGGGGCCCGTAATGAACAATGATAGTTCCGACATCGGTGAAGGGGGTTCCTGTTGAGGTCCGTGCGATCGGCTTTTTAAGTTTGCTGCACGTCCGAAGGACAATTATAATCAATCGACTTTTGAATACTGCCGGGCATCTTTTTTTGATGGATGAAAGACAAGCTTATGAATCCATTTATCTCAGTTGGTGCAGCACAAGATCCGGGTTATAACAAACACGCTTTTTTAATCAAGCGTACAAAAGCTTAGACTATGCCGGATTTAGATGTGGGAAGCATCTTCGAACTTCAAACGCCGGTTCTGGAACTGGTTATAAGAGCATCCGTCCTGTATGTAGTCGTTCTGGTGCTTATGCGAATTTTGCCGCGCAGGACAGGCGGTGAACTCGCAACAATGGACCTGATCTTTGTTGTGCTGATTGCTGCGGCAGCCGCTCCCGCTTTCGGTGAATATAAGTCTGTTACTGACGGAATTATTGTAATAGGCACGCTAATGCTATGGGACTTTTTAACAAACCTTGCGAGCTATCATAGTCCATTCATAGAAAGGCTAGTCTCGGCCCGGAAGATCCAGATAATCCAAAACGGAAAGCTGTTGAGACGAAATATGAGACGGGAGTATCTTACTGAAGAAGAACTCATGGAATACATCCGAAAGGAGGGAGTCGAGGATGTAAAAGATATAAAATCCGCATTCATAGAGGGTGACGGCAAGATTAGCATCATCAAAGCTAAATAAGAAGACCTGCACCGTTGAAGCCGGAACCGGCCGTTAGTCTTCCGTCATCATGAACAACCTGCTACCTGTTTGAATGAAGATTTCCTGGATTTTTTCCGACGAATCGAGCGGATAATGGCGAGTACCCGTGAAAATCTGGGGCTTATCACGACTTAATACGGGCTCCCTGAGGACGTGGTGAGGACCTCGCAAGGACCTTATTTCCGCGATAGTGTTAAAGCAGTGTCGAGGCAGGAATCCAGCGTATATACCCCAGTCAGAATAACCCAGACTGGGCCATGACTGCTTTATCACCGCTTAAGTACTGGAATAATACTTTCGCCATCATAAGGTCCTTTTAAAGTCCTTATTAAGTCCTTATTAGCTTCTTTAAACCGGTGGCCGGTGAATGAAACGAGAACACACTACCGCGCCGGAAAGGCACAAAAAAATGTGGCCAGAAAACCCGGCCACATTCTTCTCATTTTGGTTCAGAGCGTCAGTTCCCACCGCTCCACGGCGGCGTGATGCCATTCATCCTGGCATAGGCAATCAGTTGCCCAAGGTGTTCATTGGAATGACCCAGGGTTATAAGGATGGCACTCATCGTTGTGAACTCACCTGGAAAGGGAAATTCCACTTTATTCGGGAGTGTGCTGTCTTTTGTGTTTTTGATTGCGTTGATCATCAGGTCATACGAACGCTTCAGCTCCGGCCCGATGGCTTCTTTGGTCGTCAGATCCTTTTCGAGCGTTTCCATTTTCACGCCTTCTGGAATTTTCGCTCCCAGCTTGGACGCAAAAAAGTAGTTCGCGGAAATGATATGGGCACAAACTCCCGCGACTGACCGGACGCCGGCCTGAGGCGTATACGAGAATTTGTCCGCTGGAATCGACTCTGCGAGTTTCATGACCTGACCGGAAACATACGTAAGCGAACCTGCGGTTTCGTTTTGAAACTGGCCCTGGGAAAAACCCTGAAGGGCGGCGACGAACACAAGGAGGGTAGATAAAATTTTCATTTAAAAGAGGGTTTGGTGATTAATATGTGTTCCTAAAGATAGGAAACGGCGGAGATTCTTATAAGGTCGGTACCTTTACTTCGTCCTCCTTTATCAGACATTGGACCTGAATTTCAGGATTGAAATACGTGCATTTAACCCGTAATTGACCCACAACCCCTGGGTATAGCCTGTCGAAGAATAGCCTCGATGGGGATGCAATCCGAAGTGAATCCTGGATTGGTTTCAGGAAATTGCCCCAGAAACGCGGGTAAAATCTTTTGCGGAAAACGAAAATTTCACCTTAGTTGCGTAACTAGTTACGTAATAGGATACTGATATGGACTTTTTCACCAGAACCGGTAAAATGGCAATAGGCAGTCGCTTGCGAATGCTTACCGATAAAATAACATCG
This sequence comes from Bacteroidota bacterium, assembly GCA_023417785.1. Taxonomy (GTDB): domain Bacteria; phylum Bacteroidota; class Bacteroidia; order Cytophagales; family Cyclobacteriaceae; genus Ohtaekwangia. The sequence continues at coordinate 10,269 of JAEZEH010000055.1, read as the reverse complement.
GATGCAGCTGACATCTACAAAATGTACGGCATTCCTCTTCGGCCAAAGTGGTTCCCCGTTTTCAATGTATTGTCAACCGGAGACTTTACGATAACGGAGATTGCCCAAATGATTGGCCATTCCCATCCTTCGGTTAGTAAGATCGTTACGGAGATGTCGAAGCAGGAATTGATAAGAGAAAAGAAAGACAGACTTGACGGGCGGAAGAATGTAGTAGGTCTCTCAAAAGCAGGCAAGGCACTCGCGGAAAAGATCAAAGACCAATACGAAGATGTTACCAACGCAGTTGAGGCGATCTCCGATAGTACCCAACACGATCTTTGGAAGGCTATCGAAGAATGGGAATTTCTGTTGGCCAGAAAAACACTATTTGAATATGTCCGCGAGCAGAAAAAACAACGTGAGAGTAAACAAGTTCGAATTGGAGCCTTCAAACCCAGGTATGCTGAGGCCTTTCGCAGACTTAACGAGGAATGGATTACAACGCATTTCAAAATGGAGCAAGCAGATCACAAGGCGTTGAGCAATCCTAAACGGAGTATTATCGATAAAGGGGGCCATATACTTGTTGCATTGTATAACGATGAAGTAGTGGGTGTTTGTGCGTTGCAAAAAATGGACGATCCTGACTATGATTATGAGCTTGCAAAGATGGCGGTTGCTCCTTCCGCGCGGGGAAAAAACATCGGCTGGCTTTTAGGAATGGCAATTATCCAGACAGCAAAATCCAAAGGGGCAAAAAAACTCTACCTGGAGAGTAACACAATGCTTGAACCCGCGATTAACCTTTATAATAAATTAGGTTTCAGGAAAACCGGTGGCCGCGCCACGCCATATGAACGATGCAATATTCAAATGGAACTCATTTTGTGAGAGAGAACATACGATGCGTCAATGTTGCTTCGGAGTAGGGGACAGGTGACAGGGAAAACGTCGGGGCCTCTACAGGCATTCTATGCTAATGTCTGAAGAGACCCCTTGGCTTTTTCCTCCTGAACCGTTCCGGTAATGTATCAGGATTCTCCTGTTTCTAGTCGTTAGCCTTCCTTCCAACACCACCGCCTATAGAAAAGCCGGCTCTGATTCCCAGGTAGTTATTCCTAACCTCGCCTATTCCGGGAATATCGGTTTTGGGAATAAAGTTGTAGTCGATGGTAAAATTAAAATGACCCGCATCTATACCGATCCGGGGGTAAAACCCAAAACGTGTTTCGGCTTCAACTTCATCTGCGTCAATTGAGTTGGATCCGGCTGAATTAAACTTCACCGCAGCAAGACTAAATAATCCCAAACCGGCACCAATGAATGGTCTTACATAATTGTCGTTGAAGTAGTATTGCGTATTGAGGGTATAGGAAACATTTGAAGAAGCGTCTCCCTTCACATCATCATCGCCGACGCCTTCAACTCCTCGTGCTATGACGGCACTTTCAAGTCGCAGACCGACCAGAACTCTGTCAGTAGCCCTGTATCCAGGCTCGACATAAAATAATGCACCGCCGCCAGCGCCAGCGCCAGTATTACCCGGGGCAGCAAAACCCAATCCTATCCCGACTTTGAATGGTTTAAAATCTTGTGCGTCTGCACTGCCGAACGTTATCAGAAGGCAGCAAAGTAATAGTACTAAATAAGTTTTCATGTGTTGATTGATTAAATGATTATCGCCAATTGTCAACCGTCGCTGTAGTAATCACGTGAACTTTTACGGTCGAACGCAATTGCCCAATGGGGTGGACTTTCTTCTGTTACAACACAACATAATCATGCCTTCGGATGAATTTCTGTGAAAGGGCTGCCGAATCATTTACGTCGGCTATTGCTGCTTTGTTGAATCGATCTGGTTCAATATTATCGAAGCAATAAAACACGGCAAACAGGCCTATTATGGGGTCTTGGGGCGGCTCATTGTACCATAGCCGGTGCGTTGCACGGGATGTTGACTCGTGGGTTAGAATTTGGCATCCGAAATACAAAGAACTACCTCGCTGACATCGCTATCTAAATGTGGAATGTTTTGGCCGTTACCAGTGAAATTACCCAAATGTCAGGAGAGAGAATTTCTGGCATTCTGGAAGTACAACGGAGCGCCTGCACGCTCATTCATTTGACATCCACATCATCAAATCAATCAGGCGGTTTGAATTTGCCAGCCGTGACGCCAAACATCGTAGTTGAGCACACATTAACGTTTGGTTTACTACGACTTGATTGTCGAAGACCCTGAGTCTGCCGGTCCTTTGTACCTTATGAAAATATAGATCCATAGAACTCTCGAAAGCCGAAAAGTAACTGGAAGCAATCCGATTATTAAACCGATTATCAGGCCGATCATCACCCATGCCGATACCTCACTCATGAAGAAATACATGATCACCCAGACTGCGATAAGATATGCCGCGTTCAAACCATAACTTACAAACATTGCACCGAAGTAGTATCCCGGTTCAGGCATAAATGACTGGCCACAATACGCGCACTGTTTATACATCGCCATAAAGCGTTTCGAATAAAGTGTGCCTTCAGGAAACATCCTGCCTTCACGGCATTTGGGACATCTCATTGACACTATACCCGCTATTGCTGACCTCGGTTTTTTCATAACTTTGTATGATACGTTGTGTAAACTGACCGGCCTTCAACCTGATAGCAAATGGCTGGCAAGTCACAAAAATACTTAAATGCAGGCAGACAAAGACTCGACGAGGTTCGATTTCATTCATGTTCGAAGAAAACAGCGACGTGGCTGCGCTCTCATTCCTGAGACGCATATTATTTGTTGTATGTATCTGTGGCCGGATGAAACTGCTTCCAGCTGTGCCAGAATTCCTGGTATATCGTACCAGGCTGAAGACTAGTGCCATCTCTGCTTAGTCCGCGAAAATCGTGTTGATTTCCTGATCCGATCAAAGAATCATTCCTAACCGGAGTGAAAGTGAATCCAGACAAGAATGTCGGTACGAAAGCTAACGGAGTGGGCCACATCCGTGTGTTTGAGATTCAGCACAGGTTGTTCGAAGGGCAATGAAATTCTTCCGAAATTCGACTTCCATTTAGTGACCCCGTTTGCGTTGGTTAAATAGACGATGTGGGGTGTTTATACCCACCGGGTAATTATACCCCTAAAGTAACTGGCGAATGGCTCCTAAAGTTGCTATCTGACCACCTTATTGTGGCACGGATAATGCGGTCTTCGTGTCTGCAAGACAAAGGTATGGAAGATAAAATTCTTATTACAGTAAACGACTATCAACGATTAACCGGGTTGATAGGATTTTCCTCGTTGGACGAGAAAATGCCTGAAATTGTAAACCGTTTAAATGACAAATTCAAGACAGCAAAGATGTTGGCTCAGGACAAGGTATCCGAAAGCGTGATAACTATGAATTCACGGGTTCTTTTAAAAGAAGTCTCACAAGGTCGGGAAGCCGAAGTGACCATTACGTATCCACAAGACGCTGATGGACGTGAGGGGAAAATCTCAGTATTTTCACCCATTGGTTCTGCATTGCTGGGTCGCCAGGTCGGCGACATCGTTTCCTGGAAAGTGCCAAAAGGCATTGGCAGGTTTGAGGTTATAAAAATCATCTATCAGCCAGAGGCTGTGGGCCACTACCATCTATAAAACGTGGCCCCGACCATCAGCCGGAATACCTTTGATGGAAGAAGCCCGGCGTAATCGTAACTACTTAATTAATAACTTTTCAGCATACCGTAACGGCCACGGGTCTTTTCGGCATGCGCTATGCATTTTTTTAAATCGTAGCTATGATAAAACCAAAATTCAAGTCTACTATGCTGGATTATTCAAAATTGATCTTGTCAAAAATGGCTTTCGACAGACACCTCTTTAATAAGGAATTCAGGAAAGCATTTCGAAATCTCAATCGCGAAGAACGCGAACAACTTTTGACGTGGCTCCGTTCCGAATCGGAGTTGTCGCGTCTGGCCCACCAGGATGAGTAACGTCAAACAGTGACATCCGGTAGCTGTGCTTGTCCTGCTGATTAGCAGCAAACCCATCCGATAGAATCGTGATGGGTTTTTGTTTTTGATAAGTTGGATTAAAATGCTATTCTCCGATGTAAAAAATCGCGGTCACGCCTTGTTTTGTTCACCCCAGTGTGACATCGAAATCAGTATCTCACGTAATGAGCTCCCTTTGTCCGATAGTTGATACTCAACCCTTGGAGGAACTTCGGGATATGCAGTTCGGATTACAATGCCATCGGTCTCCAGTTCCTTTAGCTTTGTTACCAATACTTTTTCGGAGATGCCTGGCAGTTTTTTCATCAGTGCACTGAAGCGTAGTGCCTTGTTGTCGAGAAGAAAACCAAGGATGCTGAGCTTCCATCGCCCGCCGATTACTGAAGCGAAATAAGCCATGCCACAGCTGGCTTCGAGCTGAAGCTTATTGACCGTATTGCTTGAGGTTTCCTTTCTCATACTTACTTATTGGTTAGTGCCTGATAATTTTCACAGTACTTGCGCTGTGCTGATATTAACGCACTTCTTTGTAAAAAAAATCCTTACTCATGAAAGCACATATTAATATACTGCACTGGGGCGTTTATGCCTATTATCTCTACGTATTCGGCTATGCGAGTCTTTTCAAGGTCTTTCGAAAGGAGAGTATGATGACGGGTATGAAGGAACTCGGTTTCAGCGAAACATGGACCGTTTTGATTGGTTTTGGGGAACTCCTTGGTGTAATTGGTCTAATTGTGGGGCTATGGAAGCACGAACTTAAGAATGCGTCAGTTCTGTGGCTATTTCCCTTTGGTGTCGGAGCTTTGATAGCGCACTTCGCACACCACGATTATAAACACTTTGTAGAGGCATTGCTGATGTGCGTGTTCTCAATTGTTCTGCTGGCAACTGACAAGCATTTCAGGATATCACTGTAGATCATTTCTGCTGACAGATGTGAAATCACATTGAAATGGTAGGCTAGAAATCGTTCTTCGACTGGCATAAGCGTCATTTGAGGAAATTTTTATAATGTAGTTCAACTTATCGGACCTCCTTGTCGTAAAATCACAATTCATTCATGGATATTTCAAATAGATTGCGAAACGTCACCAAAAGCGACCAGGATGAATCAGTCAGTAGTAAACAAGATTTCACTGTTTCTTGCTTATCTGGCGATTTATGTCATTTGGGGCACAACGTATCTCGCGGTGTTATGGGGACTCGATGGCATGGAACCATTTGTCCTGTCAACGCTGCGTTATTCTATTGCAGGTGTCTTGCTGCTGGGATGGGCTATGCTGCGGAAACAGCAATGGCCCGACTTCAGGGTAATCAAAATCTCTATGATATCAGGAACCCTGATGCTGGTTGGAGGATCCGGTTTGGTTGTGGTTGCCGAAACCTACATAGGCTCCGGGCATGCTGCCGTGGTGATTGCCACAGAACCGTTATGGTTTCTTCTTCTGGACCGACGCAGATGGCTAGCGTATTTCTCCAATAAATTTGTTGTGACCGGCCTCTTCCTTGGATTTTTGGGAGTCGCCTTGTTTTCGCACCTCGCGCCCGATTCCCATTCGCAGGACGATAACAGTACCCTCCTGGGTACGTTGATTACACTGGCAGGCTCGGTACTTTGGGTACTCGGAACGTTGTATGCCGACAGGCACCCCGAAGTCAGGAAGCACCCACATACCCTTATTACCGGAATTCAACTAGCCGGCTCCGGGATAGTTTGTGCATTTATCAGCTTGCTATTGGGAGACTGGAACGAATTCAGTTTCGAAACGATCACTCCGCAAGCATGGGGAGGCTTGATCTTTCTTATCGTGATGGGATCGATCGTAGCCTATGCGGCTTTCATGTGGTTGATTACAGTCCAGCCTCCTGCACTCGTTAGCACACACACCTACGTGAATCCTATCGTAGCCGTGGTGGCGGGCGCACTACTGGCAAAAGAAGAAATCACTTCGCTGCAAAGCGTTTCACTCCTGATCGTATTGGTTGGTGTGATCCTGACAAGAAAACGTTCGACCCAAATAATTTCTTCCTGATGAAACAATCATCAATACGATAGGGCCGGAGTCTTGCGAAGATATTGACTGCTTGAAATTTGCATAAGCATAAACAGCGCTACGTCAGCACGCGATATCTTTAGCTTTACCGATCTATCCTGGGGAGGAAACCCATGTTTGTAGCCACCGGTGAGTTTGCCGTCAGTAAAAGCCCCTGGACGAACAATAGTCCAATCAAGGTTCGACTTACGCACTATTTCTTCCTGGCGTTCATGATCTTCGAAAGCTTCCTTCAGGAACCACCCGAACATAATCCTCTTCCAGAAGAAATTCAGGTTTTCCCAACTGTCACCGGCGCCGAGGGTGCTTTGGCAGATCAATCGCTTAACGCCGACTTCCTCCATTGCGCTAACAATATTCCGTGTGCCCTCAAACCTCACCCGGCCTTTCCTTCCGGCGCCCAGTGCAATCAATACGATGTCATGACCTCTTACTGCCTGTGTTACAGAAATACTATCAAGTACATCGCCGGTTGTGATCGTTAGCTTCGGAGCTCTTAAATCGTGCAGTTTTTCAGGTGATCGCGTAAAAGCGGTAACCCGGTGATTGAGATCAAGCGCTTGTTGTACGAGGTGTTTTCCAATTGTTCCTGTGGAACCGAAGATCACTAAATTCATGTCGTTTATTATGGAAGCTTATTGATAATGGCGGGATAATACTTTCCCCAAAAGAAAGAGGTAAGGCGCACAAGTAATTGGATAAACCCGTCACCCCTTATGAAAGCTGCATCAATTTACCTGAACGTCACAGAATACCAGACTGCATTTAGCCCCGTCGATATTGGCAATGTGGTTGGTGAGCCCGTGACTCATAACGGCCGGCGTCGTCGATTAAAGGCTTTTTTAGGCCCTCTCCAGGTTGCCGCAAACGAACGATTAAGCTGATTTCAACCCTGTCAGACAGACCTGACACAAATCATCCTCGCGTATGTCGGATGTTTTTATTTCCAAGTGGCGGTTTTCGTACCTAGGCCAAGTATTCTGCCCGGCAATAGGGGCAGCTGATTAACAGAATGGATGATATGACCACCGGATTTAAGTCGAACGAATCGTCGCCAGACATTTCATTGCACGACAGGTATAAACAAAGCTTTCGTATTGTTCAAAAGCGCTTGCTCTGTAACGACACATTCCACTTTACCATTGAAGCTCCGTTCATTGCAAGAAAGATTGAACCGGGACAGTTTATCATTGTCAGGTCTCACGAACTTGGTGAACGGATTCCGCTGTCGATATGCGGATGGGACCGCGACAGGGGCACCATTGAAATCATCGTATCGGCTGTAGGCAAAACATCCTCAGAGATTAATCAACTCCCTGAAGGGTCGTCTTTTAAAGACATTGTTGGTCCATTGGGAGAACGCTCTCATATTCCGGGAACGACAGGCACTTGCGTGGTGATGGGGGGCGGGTATGGAACCGGCGCCATTATTCCCACAGCGAAAGATCTTAAGCTACGCGGGCACCGTGTGGTTGGCATTGTCGGGGCACGAAACAAGGCAAGTCTGATCATGTTAGACGAACTAAAAAAAGCGTGCGACGAAGTGATCGTAACCACCAACGATGGGTCTGAGGGACGACAAGGGCTCGTAACGGATGCGCTAAATGAAATCCTCCCTGCGTGCGACGTCGTTCACGTGCTCGCTATTGGTCCGGTGCCTATGATGAAAGCTGTCGGCGAGCTTACGCGACCACTTGCTATTGAAACGATGGTTTCGCTAAACGCCATCATGGTCGACGGTACGGGTATGTGCGGAGCATGCCGTGTTTCGGTTGGCAATACAACAAAATTTGCCTGTATACACGGGCCGGACTTCGATGCACACCAGGTCGATTTTGAGAACCTGATGAAACGCCAGAAGATGTTCGTGAAAGAAGAAGAACTTGCGTTCGAATTGATGAAAGCCCATCCTAAAGAAACCCCTTGTGAACACCACTGATACCCCATTGACCAGTGCCCAGCGCCTTCGTATACCTCACCAGGAGATGCCGCTGCGCTGTCCGGAAGACCGCGTGACGAACTTCGAAGAAGTACCTATTGGTTATGATGACGAACAGGCCCGGATAGAGGCCTCGCGTTGTCTGCAGTGCAGAAAGCCTTTGTGCGTCGGAGCGTGTCCGGTAGGGGTGGACATCCCTGGCTTTATCAAGATGATCGAAGAAGGGAACATTGACGCTGCGGCGGAAATCATCCGCCGGACAAACTTTTTGCCGGCGGCGTGTAGTCGTGTCTGCCCGCAGGACAAGCAATGCCAGGCGGTTTGCAAGGTGGGGAAAAATCATACGCCTGTTGGTATCGGAAACCTCGAGCGTTACGCCGCGGACTATGAACGAATGCATCGCCGGGCACTGCCTGAAAAGAAGCGCGCTCCAACAGGAAAAAAGGTTGCCGTTATAGGGGCGGGGCCGGCCGGACTCACAGCCGCCCACGAACTGGTAATGAGAGGTCATGATGTTGTTGTCTTTGAAGCGTTTCACCGCGCAGGTGGTGTAATGGTGTATGGAATCCCGCGCTTTCGCTTACCGCTTGATATCATTGATGACGACATCGATTACCTGGAAAAGCTGGGCGTGAGGTTCGTGTATAATATGGTGATCGGCAAAATTCTATCACTGGACAACCTCCTTCATCAGGAAGGCTTCCACGCGGTGTTCATAGGAACAGGAGCGGGGCTTCCCCGACTTCTCGATATTCCGGGTGCAAACGCGAACGGCGTCTACTCGGCCAACGAATACCTCACGCGAGTGTATCTGATGGAAGCAAACCGTTTTCCGGATTCCGCTACGCCGTTGTACTCGGGTAAGAAGGTGGCGGTGATTGGCGCGGGTAATACTGCAATGGATGTTTTACGTACGGCCAGGCGACTCGGTGGTGACGTTACCTGCTATTACCGGCGTTCACGTGATGAAGCGCCGGCGCGGTCGGAAGAACTTCAACATGCGGAGCAGGAATTCATCAACTGGAGATGGCTTGCCAATCCGGTTGAGTTTATCGTCGACCATAACAATTTCGTGAAGCAGATCCGGTGTGAGGAGATGGAATTATCGGAACCCGACGAAAGCGGAAGGCGAAAGCCTGTCCCGACTGGAAAGTACTTTATTGAAGATTGTGATACTGTGGTGATGTCACTCGGGTGTAGTGTTAATCCGATCATACCGGCTACCGATAGGGAAGTGCGTACGAACAAGTGGGGCGTTATTACCGTAGATGAAACAACTTGCCAAACCAGTAAGCCTGGCGTGTTCGCTGCGGGTGATGCCATTACCGGTGGCGCCACCGTTATCCTGGCAATGGGTCAGGCAAAGAAGGCCGCAGAGGGAATTGATGCTTTCCTGATGAATTAAGTCAGAGCCTTTCCAATTGCCTGCCAGTTTCACTTTTTACCTGTACGGGTAGCTGATTTTTCGTTGTTGCCTGTGGAATTTTTCATTGAGGAAATATCCCGGGTAAACATCGCAGCCTCGTATATCTCTCCGGCTTTATTTCTTATTGGCTTACAGGTATTTCTGAAATGCAGGGTTTGATTATTAACTTCGCTGGTATAGGTAGACTCGACAGTTTCACCCGAAAACACGCGTTCAAAGGTCGCGACCTGATGTTCTCGTTCCTTACCTTCCGCATACCAGTCCAGCGTGTTGAAACCTTTCTCGACCTTCGTGCCAAACCGCTCCATTGAGCGCTCGAATGTTTTATTCCAGCTCTCAATAGCGAACTGTCTGTTGATGGTGAAGATCATGTCGTCCGATGCATTCAATAGTTCTGTGGCATAGTCGTTTTTTACTTCAAGTTCTGCCATGATCCGTTGCATTTCGTCTTGCGTAGCCGATAACTCTTCCATATTCTGACGCAACTCTTCTTCCTGGGCCTTCATTTCCTCAGCAGCTTCCTTCGCTTCCCTGGCCAGGGTCTCAGCCGCTGATTTGCTTAAAAGCAGCTCTGTCATGTCTTTACCAAAAACTGCGATTGCATAAACTTCGCCCTCGTCATTTTTTAGCGGTGAGAAAGACGAATTGTAGTACGATACTTTTCCATCAAAGTCAAATTCACTGGTAACTTCGAAGCTTTCTCCATTGAACGCACGTTCATAAAGTGCACGTTGTCCGTCCTTTTGCTTCTCGTCAGGAAACAAATTGAGCATCTCAAACCCTTTTTCGAGCACGATACCCATGCCATGCAAACTTTCACCGAAACCCTTATTGAAACTTATCAGTCTAAATTCCCTGTCCAG
>JAEZEH010000017.1 GCA_023417785.1 Bacteroidota bacterium | reverse complement strand
TTGGTAGTTGATCGTAGGGCCTCGGATGCCCTCGGATGATCCCCAAGCGGATGCAATCTGAAAATGATAACCAAAAAATCTCTCGCAGAAGCCGCTGAATGCGCGGAAGAAACCGCAGAAGGTGTGGCGTTGCCTTCTATGTTTTAGTAGTTGATCGTAAGGCCGGGGATGCCCTCAGATGCCCATAGCTCCTGGTTGGGTTTCTGAGTTTCTGACCACCCCACTTTCCTCGACGATTACATGTGCCCGGACGACTCTGATTTCCGGGTACCCTGTGCGGCCGGCTTCTTCTGGGCGGTGAACGCTGAGAGTGCGGGGGAGGTGGAGATGAGGAGTGACAAAACTTCCCGGTGGCGACGGTGAGGGAATAGGTAACAAAAAAGCCCCACTATCGGATTAACGACGCGGGGCCCATGCTCTATCCTGAATCTGAAACCAGAAATCAGAAATCAGAAATTATTTCTATCCGTTCATTGAGACAAGAAACTCTTCGTTGTTTCGCGTTCCTTTCATTCTGCTTTGGAGGAATTCCATCGCTTCAACGGAGTTCATATCCGCCATGAATTTCCGGAGAATCCACACACGTGATAATTCGTCCTCCTTCAAGAGCAGGTCTTCGCGACGCGTTCCGGAAGCGGGAACATCAATGGCAGGGTAAACCCTTCTGTTCGAAAGCTTGCGATCCAGCTGCAATTCCATGTTACCGGTACCCTTGAATTCTTCAAAGATTACCTCGTCCATTTTGGATCCGGTATCGATCAGCGCAGTGGCGATTATCGTAAGTGATCCACCGTCTTCAATTTTCCTCGCTGCACCGAAGAAACGCTTCGGTTTGTGAAGCGCATTGGCATCCACACCACCAGACAAGATTTTTCCGGAAGAAGGAACCACTGTATTATAGGCGCGTGCGAGACGCGTGATGGAGTCAAGCAGGATCACCACATCATGACCACACTCAACCATGCGCTTGGCTTTTTCCAAAACGATCGCCGCGACCTTCACGTGGCGTTCCGCCTGTTCGTCGAATGTCGAGGCGATTACTTCCGCGCGTACGCTCCTCGCCATATCGGTAACCTCTTCAGGGCGTTCGTCGATAAGCAATACGATCAGATATACCTCAGGGTGATTCTCAGCGATTGCATTGGCAATATTTTTCAGCAACACCGTTTTACCAGTCTTGGGTTGCGCCACGATCATACCGCGCTGACCTTTTCCTATAGGAGAAAACAGGTCGAGAATGCGTGTTGAAAGATTGTCAGGCGTTGTGCTCAGCCGTAGCTTTTCATTGGGAAAAAGAGGCGTAAGGTATTCGAAAGCGACCCGGTCACGGATTTCGTCAGTAGTCTTACCGTTGACAGACTCCACTTTCAACAATGCAAAATACTTTTCACCTTCCTTCGGAGGGCGGATAAATCCCTTAACCGTATCGCCGGTCTTTAATCCAAAGAGTTTTATTTGCGAGGGCGATACATAAATATCATCGGGACTAGCCAGGTAGTTGTAATCAGAAGAACGCATGAAACCGTAACCGTCCTGCATGATTTCCAACACACCTTCGTTGCTTATCGCTCCATCAAATTCCCGGATTGAAAGCTTCATCGGCTGATGGCGTTCTTCGCGCGCTGCGCGTTCAGCGGGTGCAGATGGCTCTGAGAATCCGGTGGCTTCTGCCGAATCGTCGAACGAAGGCATCCCCTGGTCGAAATTTATATTGATTGAATCAAGAAGTTCGTCGGAGTTAAAATCAGGTTCGGGCTTATCGGCTTTTTCGGGGGCGGGAGGAGGGGTTGGGGCAACGTTTTCTCTTCGGCGGGGACGCATTTTGCGTTCAGGTTCGGCTTCGGCTACTGTGGCTTTTTTCGTTGGTGTTGTAGTATCGCCGGAAACTGCCTGTTGATCGAGAATTTTGTAGATGAGGTCCTGTTTGGAGAGCTTTTTGGCGTTTTTAACGCCTATTCCTTCCGCAATTTCTTTCAATTCGGAAAGAAGTCTGACATTCAGATCGTCAATAGTATACATGATGATTTTAAAAATGAAGTTGTGTTCTAAAAATGATGATTTGTCGATTCAATGATGATTTGTCGATTCGTAGCGTTCAGCCCATTGCTGAAAAATAGCGTCATTGAGTGGATAACCTAAAAACCAAGAATCTGATAAATAAAGTTCGGATTATAGTCAGAGGGCTCGAGAAAAAGCCAAATGATACGCAATTATAGCCCAAAATTGAATATTATCAAACCTTTAAAATTTTTTTCTTGGCCCGGAAACCGCATAGCCAATTCAAAAAACTAATTTCACACCTTCGTAAAAATCTAATACCAATGTTGCAGGTATCTGTCATTCGTGAACACCCGGAAAAGATTCTGGAGGGTCTCCGGAAAAGAAACGTCAAAGACGCCGAAGGGCTTATTAATCAAATACTCGAAAACGATCAGCGTCGGCGTGAAACGCAGAAGCTGGTTGACGATATAAAAGCGCAGTCAAACAGCGACTCCCGAAAGATTGGAGAACTTATGAAGGCGGGCAAGGCTGAAGAGGCAACGGCCCTGCGAACAACGGTTGCCGCCGACAAGGAAAAGCTAAAGAATCTCGAAGCGGATTTTGCCGCTTTCGATAACAAGCAAACGGAGCTCCTCTACCGGATACCTAACATCCCACACGAAAAGGTACCGGCTGGCACAGGAAGTGATGACAACATTACCGTTCATCAGCACGGGAGCGTGCCGGAGCTGGGAGCTACCGCCCTTCCACATTGGGAGCTGATAAAGAAATACGACATCATCGATTTCGATCTGGGTATCAAAATCGCCGGCGCGGGCTTCCCCGTTTACAAAGGCAAAGGAGCTAAACTCCAGCGTGCACTGATCAACTTCTTCCTCGATGAGGCGGAAAAGAATGGTTACAAAGAGATCCAACCTCCCGTTGTGGTGAATGAAGCATCCGGGTATGGTACCGGCCAGTTGCCCGACAAGGAAGGGCAGATGTATTTTGTAAAGGAAGACAACCTGTACCTGATTCCGACTGCAGAAGTGCCCATCACAAACCTTTACCGCGACGTAATCATTTCGGATGATGAGCTGCCTGTGAAGAATGTCGGCTATACCCCTTGTTTTCGCAGGGAAGCCGGAAGCTGGGGCGCTCACGTCCGCGGGCTGAACCGGCTGCACCAGTTCGATAAGGTTGAGATTGTTCAGATTCGCAGGCCGGAAGAATCGTATGATGCTCTTGAAGAAATGTGCACTTACGTTCAGAGTCTTCTCGAGAAACTTGAACTGCCTTACCGAAAGCTTCTTCTTTGTGGTGGTGACATGGGCTTCAATTCCGCGATGACGTACGATATGGAAGTCTTTTCGGCGGCGCAGCAGCGATGGCTGGAAGTCAGCTCCGTGAGTAACTTCGAGGCGTACCAGTCGAACCGGTTAAAACTAAGGATCAAAAACAAAGATGGTAAGATGCAATTGTTGCATACACTTAATGGAAGTGCGCTTGCCTTACCACGCATTGTGGCTGCTATTCTTGAGAACAACCAAACACCGGACGGAATCCGCATACCACAGGTGCTCGTGCCTTATACGCGATTTGACGTCATTAATTAAGCTCTTCAGGGCAACACTTTTTTACATTCCTGTCACATCATGATTGACGCCGGCGAAAGTGTCATCCAGTCTGTTTCCGTTCACCACGTTGGCAACGCCAGCCTGGAAGAACCGCTTAAACTGTCTGAAGCACCACTGGATATTGAACACGACAAGGTTCACCAACTTCTGCGGGTTTATTTCTTAACTAACTTTACAAACCCCGAATACTATCATTTCACATTCTCGAACGAAGATTTCACACTGAATCCACTGTACAAATTCGCGGCAGAAATTTTCGACGAGCCCGGGAGCTTTCACGAGAACACGACCTTCATCGCGCAACATCTTCACGCAGCAACGCAGCACCCAAACATAAAGGCGGGTGACCTGTACGTTGCGTATTTCGGTGCCCTGGCTTTGAATGGTCAGCATACTGAAGCTATCGGGATCTTCAAATCAGAAACCAAAGAATCGTTCTTAAAACTTAAGGCGTATGCCAACCAGTTCGACCTGCAGGCAGACGAAGGGATTAACGTACGCAAACTTGACAAAGGTTGTCTTATCCTTAATATGGAAAGAGAATCCGGCTTCAAGGTTCTCATTGTTGATAACTCCAACCGTACCGATGCCACCTTCTGGAAACAGCAATTCCTGAATCTTCAACCGTGGTCAGATGCATACCACCACACGCAACAGTACATGAGCCTCGCAAGGCAGTTTGTGGCCGAGCAGATTCCCGAAGATTTTCAGGTGTCGAAGGCTGACCAGATTGATTTACTTAATCGTTCCGTCAACTACTTCAAAACGAAGGAACAATTTAACCAGGCCGAGTTTGAAGTTGAAGTATTCGGTGACGCCGAGGTGATTGAAAGCTTCCGCAGTTACGGCAAGAACTTTATGTCAAACGTGGAATTTGATGCCGAAGACAATTTTGAAATCTCTGCGCAGGCAGTAAAACGTCAGGCGCGTGTCTTCAAGAGTGTATTGAAGCTCGATAAGAATTTTCACATCTACATCCACGGAAACCGGGAGCTTATCGAAAAGGGATTTGATGAAAGCGTGGGAAAAAACTATTACAAAATCTATTTCGACAACGAAAGCTGATTTGGTCCTGAGAGCCGGAGTTACTTAGGGATCGGCCTTCGCACCAGAATGACGATAGTGATTGCCAGCAGGGCAACCATCAGCATTATACTTCCGGTTTGTACCAGATCATATTCAGATCCCCGCCACCGAAGAAATATTCCCAGGAGTGCCCAGAAGACAACGGCTGTAAATTCCGGGCTTTGATACTTGAGGAATATCCAGATAGCGATTACCGCTGCTACCGACATCATAATAACGGTCCACATTTGCGGCGTTGACGAGAGCACGTCTCCTGGCATAGATGAAAGCCACGCTGAAACATTGGCAATGGTAGCGACACATATCCACGCGAGGTATACGGAAAACGGCGCGACAATGAACAAAATATTGAGCTTCGTACGCGGAATCCCGCGCTGGATTCTTAGAAATAATACCACCAGTGTGAGCAACAGCATCAGCATGATAACAACCGAAACGGCGGGGAGCAAATTGTGCCATACGAGGATCCACGAAATGTTCAGGGCACAGGAAACGCAGAATGCCGGTAAGAGACGCGTCACTTTATCGAGATCGATGTATCTCCAGCTGTGAATGATAAAACCCGCCAGCAGGATGTAAATGACACTCCATATTGAAAACGTAATTCCGGCTGGTGTGAACAAATTGGGATAAAGATCTGACACCTCGCCGGTGGTCATATCATTAATTGGCAATGCATTGGCGAGCGCATTTACGACAATCATCGCAACGAACGAAAACGTGGCAAGTATCCGCCAGAATATGGCTGACTTTTTCTCAATCGATGGCTGCATACCCTTAGCATTAAAAACCCTGTGCCACCTGTAAAAGCCATTTGGCCGTTATACCGAAAACGCTATCTTGAAGAATTAACTCATCGACCTATGAACTTTAAACAAGCACTTCTGATAAGTTGTTTGGCATCACCACTTATTTTTGCCTGTTCATCAAAAGAGCAGGAAATGTCCGAACTAAGCTATCCCGAAACCGATAAAATTGAGACGAGTGACACCTATTTCGGCGAAACAGTTGCCGACCCCTACAGGTGGCTCGAAAACGATACATCCCAGTCAACAGCACAATGGGTCGAAGCCCAGAACGATGTTACCTTCGGCTATCTGAACCAGATCCCATACCGGTCAGCGATCAAGAAGAGAATTGAAGAGATGTACAACTACGAACGGTTGGGGGCACCGTTCCGCGAAGGTGAATACCTTTATTTCTACAAGAACGACGGTCTGCAGAATCACAGCGTGTTGTACCGCAAGAAAGGCGAGGCAGGAGCAGAGGAAGTTTTTCTGGATCCCAATACGTTCAGTAAGGATGCCACCACGGTGATGCGCTCCATATCGTTTACCCGCGACGGGTCGCTGGCCACATTCCTGTTATCGGAAGGCGGATCAGACTGGAATAAAGCCGTGACGATCCGCACCGCCGACAACCATGTAATTGAAGACACGCTTCAGCATATTAAGTTCTCCGGAATTTCATGGAGAGGAAACGAAGGTTTCTATTACAGCAGTTATGACAAGCCCACGGGAAGTCACCTGTCATCAAAGACGCAACACCACAAATTGTTTTTTCACCGGTTGGGTACCAAACAATCTGAAGACGAACTGGTCTTCGGTGGCGAGAAGACGCCACGCCGGTATATTTTCGGAGGCGTAACCGAAGATGAACGATACCTAGTTGTCTCTGCACAAGTTTCGACCACAGGAAATGAGCTTTACGTTCAGGATCTGACCAGGAAAGGAAGCTCTCTCATGCCCATCGTCAACAACTTTGATAATACGCACCAGCTTATCGATAATGATGGTAGCCGTTTAATCATCGAAACAAATCTTGATGCGCCTAACGGGAGGGTTGTAGAAGTCGATGCCGGGGAACCGACTCCCGACAACTGGAGAGACATGATCGCCGAAACGGAAAACTCTATCCAAAACATTTCCACAGCCGGAAAGAAACTTTTCGTCAACTACCTTAAGGATGCATCGACCCTGGTCAAACAGTTTGATTACAAAGGAAAAGCCGAACGCGACATACTACTCCCGGGCATTGGAACCGCCAACGGCTTCGGTGGAAAACGTGACGAAAAAGTGGTGTATTACTCGTATACTTCTTTTACGTATCCGACCAGCATTTTCAGATATGATCTTACTACGGGTGAATCCGACTTGCATGAACAACCTGAAGTCGACTTCAACCCGGAAGACTACGAAACCAAACAAGTCTTCTACACCAGTAAGGACGGCACCAAGGTTCCGATGTTCATCGTTCACAAAAAAGAGCTTGAGCTCAACGGAAAGAACCCAACGATGCTTTACGGTTACGGCGGGTTTAATGTAAGCCTAACTCCCGGCTTCAGCCCTTCGCGAATAGTATGGCTCGAGAACGGTGGGGTCTATGCGCAGCCGAATCTTCGCGGGGGCGGCGAGTACGGAAAGAAATGGCATCTGGCCGGCACGAAGACAAGCAAGCAAAATGTTTTTGATGATTTCATAGCCGCAGGAGAGTACCTGATTTCCGAAAAATACACTGACAACGAATACCTGGCGATTGCCGGAGGGTCAAACGGTGGACTACTTGTAGGGGCAACGATGACCCAACGCCCGGATCTCGCAAAGGTGGCATTTCCTGATGTTGGCGTTTTGGATATGCTTCGTTACCACACCTTCACCGCAGGCGCGGGATGGGCGTATGATTATGGCACCGCCGAAGAATCCAAGGAGATGTTTGAATACCTGCGGAAATACTCACCGCTGCACGCGCTTAAACCCGGGGTTGAATATCCGGCTACGCTGGTCACCACATCGGATCACGATGACCGCGTCGTACCAGCCCACTCATTTAAATTCGCAGCCACGCTTCAGGAACACCATAAAGGAGCCAACCCTGTATTGATCAGAGTCGATGTAAAATCAGGACATGGAGCTTCCAATCTTTCCAAGGCGATGGATAAGATGGCAGACCAGTTTGCATTTGCCTGGTACAATATGAATATCATTCCGCCGCTGGCAAAGAGAGATATGTAATGTCCCTGGTGTCCGGCAGGTGGATACTTTTCCTTCCGGACACTATTCCTGTTATTGATACCCATAGACAACATGACCAATATACGACCCGGAACAAGGGCGGATCTGCCCCGTACACTGGAACTCGTAAAGGAGCTCGCGGCCTTCGAACGCGCTCCTGAACAAGTAACGAATACGTTACAGGAAATGGAAGAGGACGGATTTGGACCAAACCCGATCTTTGGTTTTTTTGTGGCCGAAGTTGCCGGTGAGATCGTCGGCATCTCCATATACTATTGGCGATACTCAACCTGGAAAGGTAAACGGCTATACCTGGAGGATATCATTGTAACCGAATCCCATCGCGGTAAAGGGATTGGCAAGGCATTGTTTGATCGCACGTTGAGTTACAGCCTTGAACAAAACTGTACGGGAATGATGTGGCAGGTACTCGACTGGAATGAACCGGCCATCCAATTCTACAAGAAGTACAAAGCTTCACTGAGTAACGAATGGATCAATTGCAGTTTGGAAAAAGACCAGATTGAACGACTCCTTAGATCCTAAACACGCACATCGTAGATCGCCGTGAGTGGGACGACTCTCCGCCGAGGAACTCAAGTATTATCTGCAAGTTTTACATTGAGGACGGAAACGAGGGCGAGGGAATCGACAGTTTATATACGAAAGGCCTGTCAGACGTCATCGTGGAACCTCTTCTAAAAGTGTCCGAAAAGCGACGTGTTTATTCGCAAATCTCGCACGGTGTTCTTCGACAAGGCGGGGTGCGAACACCTCGAGATATTGCTGTACTTCGTCAATGGAACGCGCAAAGTATTGGACGGAATACGAAATCGTCCCATCTTCCTGGTCATGAAGCACTTTGTACATCTTAAAGTCCACAAACATCCCGGTATTCATCACGTTAGGGATATGGCTGTCCTTCATCCACTGAAGCCATTCCATTTCGACATCCCTGTCGATTCCGACGGTAACATTATATAGCAGCATGCCTCAAATTTATTTCTTTCGGGCGAAACCGTATCCGGAGGCAGCAATTTTTTCGAAACCAACTAGACAACCTTTTCGCCGCGCCTTTGTTTAACGCTAAACAGATTTTGTGAAGAGACTTATATTGCTCGCCGTCGTCTGCCTCCTGTGCCTCGATGCAACTGCTCAGACAGGCATTGTGCGGGGAAAGGTATTTAATAAATTGAATAATGAGCCTATCCCCTTCGCCAACATCATACTACAGGGGACTACAACAGGCGTCGCTGCAGATGAGAACGGCGACTTCGAAATTACTGGTATCAATCCCGGCCAGTATAACATTGAAGCGTCTTTTGTCGGATTCAAACCGCAGGTTCAGTTTGAGGTCCAGGTTACAAACGCGCGGCCCGTTGTGTTACGATTCGGCCTTGAAGAAGAAGCCCAAAGACTGGACGAGGTGGTAGTCTCAGCGGGGAACCTCTTTATCAAATCTGAGGAAGCGCCGCTTTCGCTTAGAAGTATAGGTGCTACCGAAATTAAACGAACTCCGGGCGGGAATCGTGACGTGTCCAAAGTAATCCGGTCGCTTCCGGGCGTCGCCTCCCCGCCAGGATTTCGGAACGACATTATTATTCGCGGCGGAGCGCCAAGTGAAAACACCTTTTACCTTGACGGAATTCAGATTCCGGTTATTAATCACTTCCAGACTCAGGGTTCTTCCGGGGGACCTGTAGGCATCATCAATGTGGACTTGTTGCAGGAGGTAAGTTTTTATTCAGGCGCATTTCCGGCAAACCGCGGGAATACGCTGAGTTCGGTGTTCGATTTCAAACTAAAGGAGGGGCGCAGCGACAAATGGACTGCGAATGCCATTCTTGGGGCCACCGACCTCGGGTTAACGGTGGAAGGCCCGGTGACAGCATCTTCCTCGCTTCTTCTTTCCGTGCGGAGGTCTTATCTGAAGTTTCTTTTCAATCTTTTGAATCTTCCATTCTTGCCGGTGTATAATGATCTTCAGTTTAAGTACACCTACCGTTTCGATAAACGCAACCAGCTTACCGTAATCGGAATCGGCGCCATCGACGATTTTGAACTTAACCTCGATGCTCCCGAAAAGGCGGATTCTCCCGAAGAAAAACTTGAAGCCGCCTATCTTTTAAATATCCTGCCTGTTTCAACACAGTGGAATTATACCACCGGGATTAAATACGATCATTTCAGAACGAAGGGAAACACATCGGTTATCTTAAGCACCAATACACTAAATAATGAGTCGTTCAAATATCGCGGGAACGATACTTCCTCTCCGGAGAATCTCCTTCAGGACTACCGTTCGCGTGAAACGGAAACGCGGCTTAGGGTAGAGGACTACGGGTCATACGGATCATTCAACATTACACTTGGTTTTAACGTCGAGCGCGCCGTATACGATACGCGTGATTTTACAAAACTGGTCGCCGGTAACGAGCCTCTTGTTCGCGACTTCACGTCGATACTTACCCTGGATAGATGGGGTATTTTTGCGCAGGCGAGTCGTACGTTTGGCCAACGGCTGACACTTTCGCTCGGAGCCCGCGGCGATGCCAATGACTATAGCTCCGAAATGCGAAATCTAATCGATCAGTTCTCGCCGCGGTTTTCTGCTTCGTATATTCTGACTGACGCCATCAATGCCAACTTCAATACGGGAATTTATTACCAACTACCTCCCTATACGGTACTTGGTTATCGCAACAGTTCAACGGGCGAATTGGAAAACCGAAACAACAACGTAACGTATATCCGAAGTACACACCTCGTGGGCGGTCTTGAATTCAACCTTGAAAGAAACGCGCGGATTACTACGGAAGGATTTTACAAACAATACAGCAACTACCCCTTTCTTACAGAAGAATCGGTTTCGCTCGCCAACTTCGGAGCTGACTTCGGAATTGTGGGCAATGCGCCGGTCACCTCCACATCTTCCGGAAGGAGTTATGGTCTTGAAGTTTTGTTGCAGCAAAAACTGTACAAGGGACTTTACGGACTGTTATCATATACGTGGGTGCGAAGTGAGTTCGAGACACCTTCTGAAAAATGGGCGCCGTCTTCCTGGGACAACCGCCATCTGGTAAGCCTTACCGGCGGAAAGCGTTTCGGGAAAAACTGGGAAGTTGGTGTACGATGGCTTTTCACGGGCGGCGCACCTTATACGCCATATCTGTTACAGGAGACGGTACGTCGTACCAATTGGGATATCCGGCCGTATGGAATTCCGGATTATTCACGACTCAACACTGAAAGGATAAGTCCCTTCCACCAACTGGATTTTCGGATTGATAAGAAGTATTTTTTTTCTAAATGGAGCCTGAACGTTTATTTTGACATTCAGAATCTTTACAATTATCAGACGCGATTCCAGGACAACGTCGATGTGTTGCGGGATGCCAATGGAACTCCGGTGATTGATCCGGTAAACCCTGAATTTTACCTCCCGACGTTTATTCAAAACACCAGCGGAACGGTTTTGCCTACTCTGGGAATAATTGTCGAGCTGTAATCAGGATCCTCTGACAAAATCGGCGAGGTACTCGAACCCCGGTGTAAGCTTGCCGTTTCTGGTTACCATTGCGCGGGAAATGATTCCTTCGGAATCGTCGACCACCAAAGGTCTTACCACGAAGTCGATTAGGTCGCGGCCGAATTCCTCGGACGCGCTTCGCGGTAGTTCACAGGGAAGATTATCAATCGCCATCACGGTAACGTTTTGTTCATCAGACAACGCGGGGCGTACTGTATCGCTTGACGCATCATAGTCATACAACGGATCGGTGATCGTACTGGCTTTTTTTGTGCTCGGCACCGAACCATCGATATCGCAGGTGATGTCGGCAATGATACGAATCCTGAAATCGGGTTGCTGCATTTGCTCGCGGGTAAACAGCACCGGGGCTTTCGGGTTCCAGAAAGCTCCTGCAATCAATACGTCGGCAACGTTAGCGAAACGGTGGAATTCCGATAGGTATCGCTCGGGATGTGTGTGAAATTCCTCCCTGTTGTAATGACCGCCTTCCTTTCTAACGTGGTAATCGGCGCTGGTAAGCTGCACATACACCGGTTCTTCAAATGTGTCGGTCAAAAACGATTCAGGAGAAACTTTTTTTATACCTGCACTATCAAGGGTTTCCATTGCGCCGCGACCGACACGTCCTGCGCCGGTAAGCACTATCCGGACATTCGGCAGAACAACCTTTCGCAATTCAAGTTTCAACTCATTGGCATCAAAGCATTCATATGCGCGACGGATCGTGAATGTTTTGAAACGCTGCCCGATCGTCCAGAGGGCGTTATAGGCTCCCACTATTCCGGCGTATCGCCCGAACGCGACAAGTCGGTTTCCCTGCGAGTCCTTTAGCGTTTCATAATCGATAAGATTGATGTTCTTATGAAGAATGGCCTGTAACAGTCCCCGGTTATAGGCTTGTTTCTTGATCGTATGGGTGAACATCATGTAAGTCTTGTCCGGAATCAGCCACGCAATCGGAACCTCTTTCACACCGATCAAAATATCACAATTGGATACGTCCTCTACCACCGGTATTCCGCAGTGTTCGTACTCCGCATCGGTGAAACACCGCACACCACTGGTTTGAACCACAAGTGACACGTGCGGAAATCGCTGGAGGATTTCTTCCGCCTGCCTCGGCGTAAATGCTACGCGTTTGTCGGGTAAGTTCTTCCCCTCACGCAACAGGGCTATTCTGACCGGAGCTATCATTCTGCTAAAATAACGCTTTAAACCGAGCCACGGTTACCCATTTTTGAACTATACCACAAGAAATACGCCGCCAGTCTTGGGGAGGCGTTCACGGATTTTGCCTAATTGGAGGAAATGGCGCTCCTGATGTAGAACGATAAACCGGAAAGCGTCGGCCAGGTTCATCTTAAGTAAACGGAAGAATTCGATCGAAATACCGATTGCATTGAGGTTTTTTGAACTCGCGCCTTCCAGCAGGGTAAGCAGATCCCGCTGGTGGAGAATGAATTCTTCAATCACACGACGGTCCAGATCGGAAACGGGATTAAGGTGGCGAAGCGTCTTTTGCTTCTTCTGATTGTTCGGATGCATAGCCGCACTGGATTTCTTTCCGATCCAGGTGGCGTGTATCTCATGATCAGCAGAAGCCTTTCCGGACGCTATCTTCTTTTTGATTTCACGGTTATAAAACCGGTTGTAAAGATTCAGGTGTTCAAAACATTGAAGAATCGTCCATGAAGCCGGGTCGGGCCTGAAGGCAAGCTCCTGATCAGAAAGCAGGAGATACTGCCCCGCATCCTTAATCATTTCAGAAACGGTAGCGCTTAGTTCGCGGAGAAGTTGATGTTTGGTCATACGTGAATTGTTTTTCCAAAGGTACCGTTGGCCTTCTTTCTGAAAATTGATCCCCGTCAAGATTCAGAACTCGATGAGCACCTGATTTTTTTCCACGCTGTTGCCTTTCTTCACCTTAACCGACTTCACCACGCCGTCTCCCGGACTTTTAATTATGTTTTCCATTTTCATAGCCTCCAGGATCAGCAACGGTTCATTTTGTTTTACTTCCTGGCCATCGACTACTTTGAGGTCAATAATCAACCCCGGCATCGGGGCTTTGATGAGATTGAGTTTCGCGGCACCGACATTTTGCAGACCCATCTGTTCCAGAAGCAGGTCGAACTTGTTTTTGACCAGCACCGGATATTCGCGTCCGTTGATCTTGAAAACAAAAGTTTTGGTGGCCGGATCAGCTTTCACAACCTCCGCGCGATAACTCCTGTTCTTGTAAATCACATGAAAATAGTTCTCCGATATGGAAACGATGTCGAGGGTCACCGGTATCCCATTAACCACATGGCCTTCCTTTGAATCGACTATTTCAAAGGATTTGTCCTGAACGATTGCTTTATACATAGTTTAATAAGCTAAAATAGAAAAAATCCCGGTTTCGGTTCGCTTTCGTTGAGTCTTCGGCAATAGTTTGTTCGTCCTCATTTGAGTAAGCACGTGACGTTGGTTAGTGACGGCAAAGCGGGTTTACTAATTGGTTTTCCGCAGAGCTTTGGTTATCGGCATTTCAATGTTACCTTTGCCCTGTTTTCCGAAGGACGGAAAAAATTAGGGGTGCCTTAATATAACGGGCTGAGATCATACCCAATGAACCTGATGCCGGTAATGCGGCCGAAGGGAAGGCAAGTTCCGCAATGCGGGACGGTTAACCAAACGCAATTCACCCCCTATCGAATTGCCGGTTTAAACCAAAAAAACAATGTTCAAATCTTTTTTAAGTTTTGCGTTCGCGCTTTGCGTCACGATTACGGCCCACGGCCAATATGACGTGAAAGGAATTATTCGCGACAGTAAGACCGGCCAGGCCTTGCCAGGGGCAACGGTACAGGTAGCCGGCTCACGAAATTTTGCCATCGCCGACGAGTTCGGGCGTTTCACACTGAGACGAATCCCCACCGGGAACCACGACCTGGCGTTCCAGTTTGTCGGATACAAACGGAAAACCGAATCAGTTTCGGTTAACTCGGATATCAACCTTGTGATCCAGCTCGAGGAGGATGTCCGGATGACGGATGAGGTAATTGTTTATGCGACCCGGGCAAGGGAAAACACTCCGGTCACGTACAGTACTCTCGATAAACAAAGTATTCAGAAACAAAACTTCGGACAGGATCTGCCTTATCTTCTAAACTGGACGCCATCGGTAGTTACAACTTCCGACGCGGGAACCGGTTTTGGTTATACCGGTGTGCGTATACGCGGAAGCGATGCCACCAGCATCAACGTTACGATCAACGGTATACCATATAACGACAGCGAGTCGTTAGGAACATTCTGGGTCGACATTCCGGACATTGCCTCGTCTTCACAAAGCATTCAAATTCAACGTGGTGTCGGAAGCTCATCCAACGGGGCTGGGGCATTTGGTGCGACAATTAATCTCCAGACCAATGTACGGAACGATGTGCCTTATGCCGAGCTGACAAACAGCTTAGGATTTCTCGGAACATTTTCTGAGTACAATTCACGAAGGCATACATTCAGTTTCGGAACAGGTCTGCTCAATGATCACTGGGTACTCGACGGGCGATTATCCACAATCAAGTCGGAAGGTTTTATCGATCGCGCAACGGCTGATCTACAGTCGTATTCTTTCTCAGCA
>JAEZEH010000137.1 GCA_023417785.1 Bacteroidota bacterium | reverse complement strand
GGTGCCGAAGGGATATCCCGTTATGTTATACACTTTCACTTTGACGATGACTCTTCCCTTTTTTTTCAGCGACACCCGTAAGCTCGGAAAGATCGCTCTTGTAGACAACATAGAATTATTCGTCGCTGAACGGCGATACGGCAAAGACGCTCTTTCTATCACCGGAAGCGAATTTGTCGAACTAATCCAAAAGAAAAAGATGGCAATCAAAACCGCCCTTATGGATCAAAAAATTGTTGCTGGAGTAGGCAACGAGTTCTCCGATGAAATTCTGTTCGAAACCCGTATTCATCCCGGAACTCCTACGATGAACCTTTCCGCGAACCAACTCAAAAGTATCTATGCGAAATGGTATCCATTCTGACCGACTCTGTGAAGCAGCAGGCTAATCGTGAAAAATTGAAACATTATTTTTTTCTTGAGAACAGACAAGCCTGTCTTTCGTGCCCACGCTGCAAAAAGAAAACTGATTCGATTACGATCGGCGGCAGGTCTTCATACTTCTGCCCCGGCTGCCAGAAGCCAGAAGCTGGTTTCATAAAAAAGCTTTTCCGGGCAAAAGAAACTACAAATCAAAAAGCTACCTTTAAACCCTCCATAACGAGGCTCTGCGGGAATTTGGTAACCAATTCAGGGCAAAGTAGTTTTATGGATGAACGTTATCTGTGATTGAATATGAAAATCTCGCTGCTACTCCTGGCTCTTGTCGCGCTGCAAACAGCGTACGGTCAGGATTCCGGCAGAAAGGATACCACGACACAGAACACAGCCGATACCATGCGAATCTACACTACGACCCGGCTGGTCGGAAACACCCCGGTGATCGACGGTAAATTTGATGATCCGGCGTGGAATCAGGTAGAGTGGGGCGGGAATGGTTTCCGGCAGATCAGTCCTGATAAGGGCAGGCCCGCCACAGTGCAGACACGCTTCAAGATACTCTATGATGCGAAAAACCTTTACGTCGCTATTAAATGCCTCGACCCGTCACCAGAGAAAATTGTCCGGCGGATGTCCCGGCGCGACAGCTTTGAAGGAGACTTCGTCGAAATAAACATCGACAGTTACTACGATAAGAGAACAGCATTCTCATTTACGGCTTCCGTTTCCGGTGTAAAGGGTGATGAATATGTTTCCAACAATGGCGACAACTGGGATGCGGGTTGGGATCCGATCTGGTATCTTAAGACTTCCATTGATTCCGAAGGTTGGAACGCTGAATTCAGAATACCACTAAGTCAGCTCCGGTTCACCAGCATGGAGGAATTAGTGTGGGGTCTGCAGATCACACGGATTTTCTTTCGTCAGCAGGAACGCTCCGTCTGGAAATACATTGCTCCAGATGCGGGTGGGTGGGTTCATCTTTTCGGAGAACTTCATGGCATTCGCGGCATCAGACCGCAGAAGCAACTTGAAATTCAGCCGTTTCTTGTCGCACAAGCCGAATCGTTTCAGCAAGAAGAAGGTAATCCCTATCGAACCGGATCACAAACTCTTGTCAATGCGGGACTCGATGCGAAAATTGGAATCACCAGTGACATCACCCTTGACCTGACTGTAAACCCCGACTTTGGGCAGGTTGAGGCCGACCCATCGCAGGTAAACCTTTCTGCATTCAGACTTTTCTTTGAAGAGCGGAGACCTTTCTTCACCGAAGGAAACAACACGCTTAACTTCCCTGTAAGCCAGCAGAGCAATGACAATCTGTTTTACTCACGTCGCATTGGGCGGTCTCCGCAGGTTGGCGTGAACACCGATCAAAGCGGAATGGATGATGTTACCGAATGGGTCAGGCCAAACTTTCACACCACGATACTGGGCGCCGCAAAACTAACCGGTAAGAACAAAAAAGGTTTCAGCTGGGGAATTCTGGAGACTGTAACAGAAAAAGAAGTAGCGGAGATTGACAGCATCGGATTCAAAAACAAGACGGCCATCGAGCCATTGACAAACTACTTCGTTGCCAGGGCTCAACAGGATATACACAAAGGCAACACCGTAGCTGGGGCGATGTTTACGTCCGTAAACCGGCGGATTGATGAATCCCAATTCAACTGGCTGCATCGTTCAGCATACTCTGGCGGAATCGATTTGCTTCATCATTGGAACAAACGAACCTATTATGTCAGTGCAAGGTCATTGTTTAGTCACATAAAGGGCTCGACTGAAGCGATTTCCTTAACACAACTTTCCTCGGAGCGATACTTCCAGCGCCCGGACAACAAGCATAAGAATTTCGATCCAACCCGGACTTCTTTAACGGGAACGGGTGGCCAGATTATGATCGGGAAGAAGAGTGGCGATCTTGTTGCCGATCTTGGTGTGTTATGGCAATCACCTGAATTCGAATTGAACGACATCGGTTTCCTTTCGCAGACGGATAACATTAACCAATGGTTCTGGATACAATACCGCATACTCGAATTGCGAGGCATCTCACGAAATCAGCGATACAATGTTAATCAATGGCGGAACTACGACTTCGGAGGGCGACTTACCAATGAGGGGTACAACGTCAATGCACATACGCAGTTCAAGAATTTCTGGTCTACCGGGGGAGGTATAACATGGCAACGGCAAACTGTTTCCAATGCCGATCTGAGAGGCGGTCCATCGATACGTTATCCCGGCGGAAAATACCTTTGGGGTTATGTGAGTTCGGATACGCGCAAAAAAATATATGGCGAATTATTCGGTGAGTTTTTTCTCGGTGACGATAACTATTCGTTAACCCGTGATTACGGACTTGACCTGGTCTTTCAACCTTTCAACGCATTGAATCTTCGCATCTCGGGATACCTCACTCAAAACAATAACGAAATGCAATGGGTGGCAACAACGCCCGATGGTGGGAGGTACCAATACGTCGTTGGTGAAATAGATCAAATTGTGGCTCGGGTAGCAGTTCGCATGACTTACATGGTTACTCCGGATCTTTCGATTCAATACTGGGGGCAGCCCTTTGGATCCTCGGGAAGGTATGCTCACTATAAGACGATAACCAACTCACGTGCCGGGTCATACGAGGGCAGGTTTACCAATGTGCCGGCGAACTGGATGACATACGATGAGAGCGGGATCAATATCGACGCAAACAGCGATGGCATTCGTGACTATGGTTTCGCCAATCCTGATTTCAATTTCGGTCAGTTTCGGTCAAATCTGGTTATCAGGTGGGAGTACATCCCGGGATCAACCCTATTCCTTGTCTGGACTCAGGAACGCAACGGCGCCTTCTACAGTAATGAACCCGGGCACAAGCGCTATTCGTTTGAGTTTGACGAGAAAGCTTATAATATCTTTCTCGTCAAATACACCTACCGTTTCGTTTTTTAATCAATACGTCGCTCAGGAGTTCAGTTGAATTTCTTCGCCTTCCCTGTTGAGAAACTTGAATTCGGTTACGGGCATGGATGAATCGCTGGTCATCTTAATCCATTTCTTGTATTTCATGTACCAGCGGGTGCGTTTCGAAAACAATCCTTTCGTAAAATAGGCGTAGAGATAAGGATGTACCGCAAGCACAAGATCCTTCTCATTTTGTTTGACCAGCAGATGATCCAGGTTCTTTTCAATCAGGTCGGAAACAAGGATTGAGGCGGTGATCTTGCCGGTGCCGTTGCAAGTTGGGCATACCTCCTTGGTGGCGATATTCATCTGCGGACGCACACGTTCGCGCGTGATCTGCATCAACCCGAACTTTGAGAGCGGCAACACCGTTGACTTTGCCTTGTCGTCGGCCATCTCATCCTTCATCGTTTTATAGATGAGTTTCTTGTTATCCTGGTTTTTCATGTCGATGAAATCAACCACGATAATTCCGCCCATGTCGCGCAGTCGAAGTTGGCGGGCAATTTCTCTTGCCGCCTCCAGGTTCACCGAAAGTGCGGTCGTTTCCTGGTTTTCTTCCCGATTAGACTTGTTACCACTATTAACATCGATCACGTGGAGCGCCTCAGTGTGTTCGATGATCAGGTAACCGCCGCCGCGGAGGCTTACGGTCTGGCCAAAGGCAGACTTGATTTGCTTCTCAATGCCATAGTGTTCGAAGATCTTGGCCTTGCCATTGAAGAGTTTAACGATGCGTTCCTTTTCGGGGGCGATCGTATGAATATAGGTCTTGACGTCGTCGTAGATCTTTTTGTCGTCGACGTGGACGTTGTCGAACGACTCATTGAGCATATCCCGCAGGAGCGAAGACGTTTTATCAAGCTCCCCGATGATCTTGTCGCGGGGATTGGCATTCACCAGTCGTTGCATGCCTTCCTCCCAGGTACTTACCATTCCGCGCAGGTCGCGATCCAGTTCGGCAACCTCTTTTCCCTCAGCAACGGTTCGGATGATGACCCCGAAGTTCTCGGGTTTGATGGACTGAATAAGGCGAAGAAGGCGTTTACGCTCTTCGCTGCTTGTGATTTTTTTGGAAACGCTTACCGCATTGGAAAACGGTACCAGCACCAGGTATCTCCCGGCAAGTGATAACTCACAGGATAATCGCGGGCCCTTCGTAGAAATCGGCTCTTTTACGACCTGAACAGGAATCACTTGATTCTTGGCAAGCTGCTGGACAATTTTTCCATGCTTGTCAATGTCAGGTTCGACGTTGAATTTATCGAGTCGTGAACCATTGATCTTCTTATTCCTTACCAGTTTGGTAAACTTTTGCAGTGAACTGAACTGAGGACCGAGATCGAGGTAGTGAAGGAAAGCATCTTTATCGTAGCCGACATCGATAAATGCTGCATTGAGACCTGGAACAACTTTCTTAACTGTTCCCAGATAAATGTCTCCTACAGTGAACTTGCTTCCCTCTTCTTCCTGGTGAAATTCAACAAGCGTCTTGTCTTTGAGAAGGGCTATACGACATCCGTCTTGAGTTGCACTAATTATTAGTTCGTTACTCAAAACCTTAAAGGTTTAATAAAAAATGATGTGTACAGTCTGTTAAACAGAGCAGGTCCCATAAGGGACCTCCTCCTGAAGGGATTACTTCTTCTTATGTCTGTTCTTTCTAAGACGCTTCTTACGCTTGTGCGTTGCCATTTTGTGCTTCTTTCTTTTCTTACCGCTTGGCATAGTTAATTTTAATTTTCCTTCCCCGGCCAACGGGCTTTTATGGGAAGTTTTGGTTATTAATTATTTTAAATCCTTTAGATAAGAATCCGCAGTTGCCTGAACTGATGGATCGTTATCAAGTTGTTTCACTTTTTCGAATTGCTCTTTTGCCTTCCGCTTCGAACCGCCATTCATATAAGCTACGCCGAGCATTAAGTGGGCTTGTGTGTTCTCCGTATCAATCTGGACCAGTTTTTCAAGCCTTTCAATAGCCTTGTCATATTGCCCTGATTGAATGGATAGCATACCCATGTTGTACAGCGCCGTTTTATTCTGCGGATCCTCAGCCAGTACCTCACGAAGCGTGGTAATCGCCTTCATGGGATTTGCATCAGTAAGGTAGGTCATCGCCAGCTTCGTCTTAACGTCGAGGTTATCAGGAGCCGTCTCCAGCACCATGTTGTAAAACGACTGCGCCTTCCCGGCAAAGTAGGCTTGCCTGGTAGGGTCAAGGGCGAAACTATACGCCTGATAATAACTGTCTCCGGCTTTAATCCTGCTTTCCGTATTGTTGAAGAACTTCGTTGCTTCTTCCGCAAACCAGGCAGAGCTGTCAAATTTCCCAGCCTGGCTATATAGCCCGGCCAAAGAGTCGGCAAAGATAGCATTTTTTTCGTTCCTGCTATCTGCCGAATAACTGGCGCGAAGAATCCGTATTTGCTCAGCCATCTCAGGAGGCACCGCCGCATGCATCTCAATCTGCTGAGCGACAGAGTCAGAAGGCCCTCCCGATACCATCTGATCATTCTCGACCACTACCCGGGGCAGTAAGAAGAGGACCACGATAGCGGTAACGCTTACCCCCAGTAAGATGATTCGAGTTTTAAGCATAGTATATAAATGTGCTGAGTCAGTTAAACGGCCTATTTCTCAGCCAACTGCTTCACCTTTTCACTGTTTTTAATCTTATTGACAAAGATTTTGGCAGGCTTAAAGCTGGGAACAAAATGCTCATCAATTACTAAAGCCGTGTTACGGGAAATATTGCGGGCGATTTTTTTCTTCCGTTTTTTGTTGATGAAACTTCCAAACCCACGAATGTAAATGTTATTACCGCCCGCCATAGAGCCCTTAACCACACTAAAGAATGCCTCGATTGATGCTGTCACATCCGCCTTGTCTACTCCGGTCTTTTCCGCGATTTCGTTGATGATATCTGCTTTAGTCACTGTTTTATATTTTTATGTCCAGAATTTTGGGATCGCAAATTTATACCGCGGTTCCAGAATTAAAAATGATAATTGAAAAAAACTGATAATCAGGAGGATGGATCAACGATATTTCAGTGAAAAACTCGCTGAATGGTACTTAAAGCACCGTCGGAATTTACCTTGGCGTAAGACGCGCGCCCCGTATAATGTTTGGCTTTCTGAGATAATCCTGCAACAAACGCGGGTCGCTCAGGGACTACCTTATTATAATCGTTTTGTCGAAGCTTTTCCGGATGTTTTCTCGCTGGCGCGAGCCACTGAGGAGGACGTACTCCGATGCTGGCAGGGCCTGGGTTACTATTCGCGCGCCCGGAATCTCCATCGGTGCGCTAAGACGATCGTCGAGCAGTACGGGGGCGATTTCCCTGGTTCGTATAATGACCTGCTCAAGCTTCCGGGCATCGGGCCGTATACCGCTGCTGCGATCGCTTCGATCTGCTACCACGAGCCGGTGGCTGTGGTCGACGGCAATGTCTTCAGAGTTTTATCACGGGTATTTGGCATAGACGCCGACATCGCGTCACCGGTAGGAAAGGAAGTTTTTCAGACAATGGCCTCCCGTCTGATCCAGGGTCGCAACCCTGAAGAGCATAACCAGGCTCTTATGGAATTTGGTGCGTTGTGCTGCACACCACGTCAGCCGTTATGCGACTCGTGTATAATGAATGACTCATGTTTCGCCTTCCTGCATAGTATGCAGCACCTGCTTCCGGTAAAAACAAAATCGAAAAAGCCTGATAAGCGGTTCTTTTACTATTTCGTGGTTCAGAAGGGCAACACTCTGTTAATGAAAAAACGCGCGGGTCGTGATATTTGGCAGGGACTCTATGATTTCATGCTGGTTGAAAAGCCGCAGGCGGTTCGGTCAGCAAGAATGCTTGCAGCAAATGTTTTCTCTCCCGAAATGTCGGATACACAGCAAATGATAATTAGTCCGCCGTATAAGCATCAACTTTCCCATCAAACCATAATAACACGTTTTATTATCCTTCCGGAAAACACCGCTTTTTCAGCGGTTGAGGAGCCTTTGGAATATTATTCGATGGACAAAATTAATGACCTGCCAAAACCCGTCTTAATAAGTCGTTTTCTCTCCGATTATAATTTTTTATAGTTAGATTTAGAATCCTATTTTTGCCCCTTGCGCAAAACCGTTGTGCTGAAAAAAACCTTTAGTCGAATTAAATAATAATCATATGTCAGGAGTAAACAAAGTAATTCTGGTAGGCCGTTTAGGCAAGGACCCCGAAGTTAGAAATCTCGATAATGGGGCTGTTGTAGCAAACTTCAGCATCGCCACATCCGAAAGTTACAAAGACCGCACAACAGGCGAACGAAAGGAAATTACCGAATGGCATAATATCGTCCTTTGGCGCGGACTCGCGGAGATTGCACAAAAGTTTCTTCACAAGGGCGATATGGTTTACATCGAAGGAAAGCTTCGTACGAGGTCCTGGGAAAAGGAAGGGGTCACACGTTATACAACAGAGGTAGTCGCCGATAATATGACGATGCTGTCAACGAAAGGATCCTCGGGAGGTCCGTCGACTGACTCGGGCTATCAGGAAAGGAGTTCGACCGAATCTTTTTCGCAACCCGTAAACACCAATACAACAGACGATCTTCCGTTTTAATGAAGCGCTGATTCGCGTGCAGGATAAAGGGAACATGATTGAAGAAATTACCAAGAGAAGAATTGATGGTATAAAGCTGTCAATGCGATTGTTATTGCCTGTTGCCGTGACTCTTCTTCTGATTTCCTGCACGCGTGATCACATTCCGAAACCGTTAGGGTACAACCGGCTTTCTCTGCCTGATCCGGCTTATCGGCCGCTGCCCGATTCGCTCCCTTACTCTTTTGAGTATTCTCGGTATGCCCGGCTTCTTCCGGACACTTCGTCTATTCGTGAAAAGTACTGGATTGAGATTTATTACCCTTTCATGAAGGCCAACATCCACGTTACGTATAAGCAGCTTCACAACAATGAAAAACTGCTTCGCGAATATATGGATGATGCTTATACCCTCACTTCTAAACACCAGGTAAAGGCGTACGCGATCAATGAACTGATTTCAAAAACACCAAGCGGTAAGACTGCTGTGATCGCTGAGCTTGAAGGAGAAGTACCAAGCCAGTTTCAGGTAACAATCACCGACTCCACAAATAATTTCCTTCGCGCAGCCCTCTACTTCAACACGCGAATCGCCAACGATTCTCTCGCACCGGCGATCGACTACATGAAGAAGGATATGATGCATCTTATCAACTCCCTTGAATGGAAGAATCCCTAATTGTCTTACGCTAAAAATCTCCGGTTCCTTTGCTCCGGTTCCCCCAATATTTAACTTCGGCCCATAACGAAATCATTGCAGTATGGTAAAGGAATACATTGCCTCAAACAAAGACCGCTTTCTCTCTGAACTCTTCGACTGGTTAAGAATCCCTTCGGTTAGCGCCGATAGCCGTCACAAGGCTGACGTACGCAAAGCAGCAGAATTTCTTCAGGAAAAACTTCGGCAAGCTGGCGCAGATAAGGTCGAGATTTGTGAAACCAAAGGACATCCCATCGTTTATGCAGAGAAGATTCTTGAGCCATCGTTACCGACGGTTCTTGTATATGGACATTACGATGTTCAGCCTGCCGATCCGCTGAACCTTTGGGATTCTCCTGCTTTCGAACCGGTAATCAAGGATGACAAAATCTATGCGCGCGGTTCATGCGACGACAAAGGGCAAGTATATATGCACGTTAAAGCATTTGAAATTATGATGAAGCATAATCTGCTTCCGTGCAATGTGAAGTTCATGATAGAGGGCGAGGAGGAGGTAGGATCCGATAACCTTGGCACCTTTGTTAAAGAGAATAAAGCAAAACTGAAGTCCGATATCATCCTGATTTCGGATACGGCGATTATTTCACTCGATCACCCCTCTATGACTACCGGGCTCAGGGGTTTGAGCTACATGGAAGTGGAGATAACGGGGCCGAACAGAGATCTCCATTCAGGTGTATATGGCGGGGCCGTTGCTAACCCCATCAACGTATTGTGCAGCATGATTCATTCTCTCCATGATGAAGACGGCAGGGTGACAATTCCCGGATTTTATGACAGAGTGGAAGAACTCAACCCGGAGCAGCGGAACGCGATGAACAAGGCACCATTCGACGAAACAGAGTACAAAAAAGATCTTGGTGTTAACGCATTGAAAGGCGAGAAAGGCTATACCACTCTCGAAAGAACGGGAATCCGGCCAACCCTCGATGTAAATGGTATCTGGGGTGGCTATACCGGCGAAGGCGCTAAAACGGTTTTGCCGGCGAAGGCTCATGCGAAAATATCCATGCGACTGGTTCCAAATCAGGTGAGCCACGAGATCACTGAACTCTTCACAAAGCATTTCACCTCAATAGCGCCCGATTATGTGAAGGTAAAAGTCACCGCGCATCACGGAGGCGAACCTGCCGTTACGCCAACAGATTCGGCTGCATACAAGGCGGCGAGTAAGGCCTTCGAAGAAGTATGGGGCAAAACGCCAATCCCGACACGAGACGGTGGCAGTATTCCCATTGTAGCGCTATTCAAAAAAGAACTCGGCCTCGATACTGTATTGATGGGTTTCGGGTTGGATAGTGATGCAATACATTCCCCGAATGAACATTTCGGCGTGAGAAACTTTCTTCTCGGTGTCGAAACCATTGTCTCATTCTATAGACACTTTGCAAAAAAAGGCTAACGAACAAAAGAAGGGCGGGAATGGCCCCGCTCGTCTGCTTATTGCTGTGTGCCGACTGACCAGAAGTTTCCTGCGAAATCTTTGAAAGAACCCCGAAGATCCTGATCATCTCCCTTTTGTACCGGCTCCTCCACCGCTTCACATCCTGCGTCGATAGCCTTGCGATATGTGGCGTGCGCGTCCGGAACATAAACATGAATCATCAATTGATGTGGCGGATAATTTTCATTTCCATCTGCAACCATCAAAACGGAATCATCAATCATCACTTCCGCGTGCGTTATTGAACCGTCAGGCAAATCGTAACGCCTTAATTCCTTTGCATCAAAAACCTCTTTCGCAAAATCGATGAACTTCCCGGCACCCTTCACTACAAAGTAAGGTGAAACCGAATTGTAAGTCGACGGCTTAAATGATTGTTTCATGACTATTTGTTTAGAGTAAGACATCCGCATCAAAATAAAGAAAGTGTCCCGCCCTTTCGGAATTTGGTCAGTTCAATTGCTGGCATCTTCCGTTCACCGAAATATTTTTTCTTCGAAGTCCGGAACAGCTGGTGAATGATTTCAGCGTAATTTCCTTCGCCCGTCATTCGCGTGCCAAATCGCGAATCGTTAATCTGCCCGCCGTGAAGGGAACATATCTGGTTCCACACTTTCTCAAAACGGTCCGGAAAGTTTTTACGCAACCAATCCTCAAAAGTTTTCCCTATTGCACCGTTCAACCGCACCACCGTCATCCCTGCTCCCGATGCGCCGTGTTCTGCGGCTGCCTTGAGAATCTGAGGAATCTCATGGTGGTTCAAACCGGGAATTACAGGCGCATTCATGACTCCCACCGGAACACCTGCTTTAGCCAGCAATTCAATAACCTGTAATCGTTTTGCTCCACTCGCTGTCCGCGGTTCCATCCTTCGCCTTAAGTCTTCGTTGAGCGTCGTTATGGAAATATAAACATGAACCAGGTTGTCCTGGGCAAGATCCTGTAGCAAGTCGATGTCGCGTGTAATCAATGCGTTTTTTGTAATCATGCCAACGGGATGCCTATACTGCGCAAAGACTTTTAATATTCCCCGGGTAAGTTCGTACTCGCGTTCCAGAGGTTGATAACAATCTGTATTGCCCGATACACTTATTGGCACTGCCTCCCACCCAGGATTCATGATAAACTTCTCGATGAGTTTGGGCGCTTCCTTCTTTACAATGATCTTGCTTTCAAAGTCGAGGCCGGCATTAAAGCCCCAGTACTCATGCGTATTTCGCGCATAGCAATAGATACACCCATGTTCACATCCCTGATAAGGATTTGTTGAATACATCATCCCCAAATCCGGACTAGTGACCTTATTTACAATTGTTTTAGGGCTTTCGAAAAAAATCTGAGTAGCACCCGGACCTGATTGGGCTTCATCAATGCCCTCAATATGTTCAGCCACATACGACTGTTTTAAAAAGCGGTTCGCCGGGTTTATCTGAGCTCCCCTACCTTTGATATATTCCTCTTCCATGAACCTGTCCGGTTATACTAACCCCATTAGACACAAACTATTATAATTAGTAAAACTAATAATTCTTTAGGACGTCCCCAAAGACCAATTTCATTTTATTTGTGAAATGGATTACCTGAATTACCGGGAAACGCCGGTCGTGGAAATTAATCATCCCGATCTCGATCGTCGGGGGGTTCAGCTTCTTTTAAAACGAGAAGACCTCAATCATAAGACCGTGTCGGGAAACAAATGGTGGAAACTGAAATATAATCTCGCCGAGGCCAGGCGCCAGAATAAACGCACATTGCTTACTTTTGGGGGCGCGTATTCGAACCATATTTACGCCACGGCAGCCACGGCCGCAGCCCTCGGTTTTGCAAGCATCGGAATTATTCGGGGCGAAAAAACACTCCCGCTTAACCCTACGCTCGAGTTTGCCACACGTCAGAATATGACGCTTCATTATTTATCACGCGACGCCTACCGGCAGAAGAGCGAACCAGCAATCCTTTCAGCCCTCTGCGACCAATTCGGGGATTTTTATCTGATTCCTGAAGGAGGCACTAATTCGTTTGCCGTTCAGGGAACCGCCGAGTTCGGCGTACAACTTCTGGAAACCCGATTTGATTACGCCTTGCTGGCCGTTGGAACAGGAGGTACCTTAGCCGGATTGATCAGAGGGTTTCAAGGGCAGCGACAAATTATTGGTGTGCCTGTTTTCAAGGGTAGTGGATATCTTGTCGACGAAATAAAAAGTCTTGGTCGGGGGGCAGAAGGCCAGAATTATGATAACTGGTTTCTATGGACTGAGTACCACCACGGCGGATATGCGAAAACATCCCCAGAGCTCCTTTCCTTCATGAAGGAAATTAATTACAGCTCGCAAGTCCCCCTTGACCACGTTTACACCGGCAAACTTCTTTACGCTATATTCCGTGAAATAGAAAAGGGAACGTTTTCAAAAGGCACAACGCTTCTCGCGATTCACACTGGTGGACTTCAGGGGGCAAAATCTTTTTGCGACGTTAGCCGATTATCATGAAAAAAGCTGCTGCCAACGTCAACATGATGATGCACCAGCGGTACAACTTCTCGGAAAGATTTCGAACGATGAGAATACCCAAACCGGCACCAGCTACAGTTGCAGGGATCGCCGTAAGGTCAATCAGTAATGTTGACCATGAAATCGTATCCCAATAGAAAACGTGAAACGGCACTTTGAAAAAATTCATCACCAGAAAGAACCACGCTGTCGTACCTATGAACACATACTTTGGCAATCTCATCATCAGGAAATAAACGGCCATAAGCGGTCCTGCAAGATTTCCAACCATTGAGGTAAATCCGGCAATGATTCCTGTTACTCTTCCCAGTGTACGAGACTGCGGAATCTTCCCTTTTTTCCGGCTCTCCAGCCAGATCATGATAATCACCGACCCGATAATTGCTGTTGCCATTAATACCTTAAAGGTTTGGTCATCGATGAACACTCCAACAACGGTACCTATGATGGTTCCCGTTGCGGCCCAGGGAAAAAGCTGGCGCAGGTGCTCCCAGCTCGCGTGGCGATGATAATACAAGAGCCCAAGAATATCTGCAATACACAAAACCGGAAGCAATATCCCCGTTGAATTTTGTCCGCCAAATACGGTCGCAAGCATGGGAACCGACAACATCCCTGCCCCATGTATGCCGGTCTTTGCCATACCCACCAATAACGCTACGAGATAGAATATAACGAGTTGGCCAAGTGTCAATGAAAAGCCGAACAATTCAATGAAGGTATTACTCATTTGGATCCGCCTCCGAAGTTCACAGCCTTCGCGGCCCTGAGCGCGGCAATGTTTCTGTGATCTAAACGGTCAAAGAGCGATTTCATGAAACGTTTGCCACACCTTACCGTTATGTTTTAATATTTGAAATCTGTCAACGAGAAACTGGCCGTTGAAATGCCTTGAGCTGAATTCGTGCCACGCCTCTGCATACATATTTTTTTTAAGATCTCTGAAGGCCAGGGTAAGATGCGGATGAAAAGGCTGATTCTTATAGTCGGCATTGAAAAGATTCAGTTCCCGCTTGCAGAACCTCAGCAAATCCTTCTGAAGCCTGGTCAAATCATCGCAGGGAGCAACATCAATGAAGATAACACGTGGCGGAAAGGAGCCGAAATTAAGAAGTTGCAGATCAAACGGGCGGATCTCGCTTTTAAACCGGGAGACCGTATTCACAAGATCCTGCTCTTTTTCTTCTCTCCATTGGAAAGGCATGTGCAAAGTTATGTGCGGCGGAGAGTTGAGTGATGCTTTGCTGTTATACTTTTCCCGAAAATACTCCTTGAGCTTCCATGCTTCCGCATAGACAGGTTCAGGCGGAACTACCGCGAGGAAGTATTGTTTAGGTTTTTTTGTTAGAGCCAACATAGGCGCCCCTCGATTCTGACAGGAAATTGGAAAAACAATTTGATTTTTTACAATTTCGAGGGACAAAGTTTGTGAAGCCTGATCATTATTCGTCAGAATATCTAATCGGGCCACTCTCGGCAAGCTGTTTGATCATAGCGTTTCGTTGTTCCAATAACTTTCGCATATATCTTTGAAACAGGATCGAGTCCAGAAACCCGGTCAGGCGTGGACAGGGTAAGGTGTATTGAAAGATGTCGGTCATTGTCGTGCCCTCTGAAGACGCACTAAAGATGTGATCATGACACAGCTCTTTAAAAGGACCCGCCACCATCTCGTCGCGAAACATGGTCGGATACTTAAACCGCGTTATAGCAGATGTCATTTCGTGCCACACAAAAAAATGCCTGGCTCGCCAGGTTACGGTCTCACCCAAGCCAATTAGACCGGTTAATCTTCCCTCAATAGCCTTCTCCCCGAAGTTGTTCATGGAATTGGCATGCAGGTCGATCGAGCGCGACAGGTCAAAGCAAGTTTCGCATGAAGCCTTGATGAATGTCTTGAGAATTATTGTTGCCATTGTTAACCCAGATTTGCGAGGGCATTGTTCAGGTCGGGGAACCCGAACCTGAATCCTTCCGCTTCCAGCCTTTTCGGCAATACCCATCTGCTCTTAAGAATTAATTCCGTTTCGGTTCCAATGACAGAGGCGCCAATACGCAGTACCCACACAGGGGACGGGATGCGGATAGGAGCGTTCACAAGCCTGGCGACACGCCCCATGAAATCGCGGTTGGTCACGGGTTCGGGTGCACTGCAATTGTAAGTGCCTTGTGCGGCGGGTTCGCTGATCAACCATTCTGTTATTCTTATAAAATCGGATACGTGCAACCAACTAACGTACTGGCTACCATTCCCCATTTGGCCACCACATCCGAACATCGCCAGCCTGCGGAGTAGTGGCCACGCTCCTCCGTCGTTTCCCAGAACAATCGCTGTACGCATTACGACCTTGCGTTTTGCTTCTCTTACAGCTGCAAAGGCAGCTTCCCAGGTCTGGCATACGTCAACGGAAAAACCGCTCCCTATTTCACCATCGTGTTCGGTCATCGGACGATCCTCTGCGTGGCGGTAGATTGTCGCCGATGACGCCTGAATCCAAAGCGGAACTTCCATTTGCCGTTGTGCCAAAGCCATCGACAGAATACGTACTGAATCTGTTCGTGAGCGGAGGATTTCGCTTTTATTTCCGTCGCTATACCGACAATTCACGTTCTTTCCGGTAAGATTAATCAGCACATCCACCCCGTCGAGTTCGTTTATCCAACTGCCAACGGTCGAGCCATCCCAGTTCAGCCAACGCGCGTTGCCTGCACGGTGCGTTCTCCCGCGTGTCAGCACCACGACGTGATCACCCTTAGCAATAAAGGATTTGACTAATGCGGTTCCCAGAAACCCTGTCCCTCCGGCGATAAGAATCTTCATGGTATTGGTTTTAGATTTAGAAACTAAGATGCGGGAGAAATCCAGATCCGCGCGCTTTTCGGGGCAATAACAACTTCCAGGTGATAACGTAATACAGAATGGCCAATGCCCAGGCGACTCCGTTGAACAAGACGAACGGAAGTACTTCACCATCCACGCCGGATACGAGGAAGAGATAAACAAAGAGATATAGACCTGAGAGGATCAGGTGAATTGTTCTAAGTTTCTTTTGGGGAGAGGAGGCAAGCAGATGAACCAGAGCGGTGAGGATTTGCAAGCTCCCGATGAGAAACTGAAGAATAAAGGCGAACATAATGTAATCGGAACCTTTAACGGCAAATGCAACTAACACAATTAATGCAGTGCATAGCAAAACCGACTGTAAGACAAAGTCTACCCATATGAGTGTTTTCATAAGTGAATGGATTTTATGATATAATTCGTCGGGGATCTTTCATGACAAACAATGTAGCATTAGTTTTATAACTGTATATTCAGAACTTTCAATATTCTGTGAAACTTCAGAACAAAAAAATATTGGCTACTTCATAATCTTCATTATTGAATTCCAGAACCAGCTTTCTTCGGCACGGATAAACGTTTCGAGCAGACTGTCTGACTTTTCGGCAAAATTCCGCAGTTCTTTAACCATTTTCCTGAATTCCTTTGTTTCGTCTGTACCATCCGTCGGGACGTCGCTGACTTCACGCAAAACTTTGATGATAGGCTCCAGCTCGCGTTTGCGCCGTTCCCGTGCCACCTGACGTGCCATGGCCCAGATATCCTTTTCGCTTTTGAAGTATTCTTTCCTTTCCCCGGGAATGGAAATTCGCGATACGATTCCCCAATCGAGTAACGCGCGAATATTCATATTGGCATTGCCGCGGGATATAGAAAGGCCAGCCATAATTTCCTCTGTTGAAAGTGGCTTCGGTGAAACCATCAACAGCGCATGAATTTGACCCATGGTTTTATTTAGACCCCAGCTATGGCCCAGGTTGCCCCAGGCTTGAATCAATTCATCTTTTGCTGCATCCAGCTTCATAAATCAAATGTAACCAAACTTCTCAAACTTTCAATAGTTACTGAAAGTTATTTTAGAGATTCTCTGTCAGGAAGTCGACGATCATTGTGTACAGATGATGCCGCGTTTTTGAACCAGAAATGCCGTGATGTTTATCCGGATAATAAAAGGATCGGAATTGTTTTCCGGCCTCAATCAATGCGGCTTCAAGCCTTACAGAATTCTGGTAGTGGACATTGTCATCACCGGTACCGTGAATAAGCAGGAAATTTCCTTTGAGTCTATCGGCATAGGAAAGCGGGGAATTGTCGTCGTAACCGGATGGATTCAGCTGCGGTGTCTGAAGGAACCGTTCTGTATAGATCGTATCGTAAAAGCGCCAGTTTGTTACGGGAGCGACAGCAACCCCTGTTTTAAATAATCCGCCCCCTTTTGTCATCGCCAGAGCCGTCATATAACCGCCGTAGCTCCAACCCCAGATTCCCATTCTATCAGGATCAATGAACGATTGACTCGCAAAGAACTTTCCTGCCGCCAACAAATCTTCCAATTCATATTTTCCGAGCTGCTTATATGTCATTTTTTTGAACTTCTCGCCCCTGGCGCCAGTCCCCCGTGTATCCACCACCGCAACGATGTAACCTTTTTGCGCCATCAACTGATGGAAAAAGAAGTGGCTCCCGGCCCAGGTATCGCCTGCATTCTGAGACCCCGGACCGCTATATTGATAGAGCAGAACCGGGTACTTTTTTCCAGCAACGAAATCTATGGGTTTGAGATAATACCCATTGAGCGGCGTGCCGTCGGCTCCCTTATACTCGAAGAACTCCTTTCCGGCAACTCCATACTCGTCAAGCGTTTTTCGCAACTTCCTGTTGTCTTGTAGCACTTTCACCAGCTTGTTCCCACGGGTTTGGTACAGGGACACAACGGGAGGTGTGCCCGCGGACTTATAATAATCGATATAATAAGCGAAGTCAGGGCTCATGTTAATGTGATGCTGGCCCTTTTGCGTGGTAAGTCTTTCTTTCTTTTTCCCGTCAATCGAGATACGGTAAAAATGCCGTTCAAGAGGCGATGCCTCGGTGGATGTAAAGTAGACATATCTGGACTTCTCATCCACTCCGATAAAGTCGGAAACTTCGAAGTCCCCCGATGTTATCTGGTTTATTAACTTCCCCTGATTGTCGTAAAAATAAAGGTGTTTGAATCCACTCCGTTCGCTTTCTGAGATGAACCCTTTCCCATTTTTCAGGTAGACCAGGTCTTCGACAAAACGAAGGTCGATGTACGTGTTACTCTTTTCATTTAAAATTGGCGCCGATGACCCGTCAGACGCATTAACATGGAAAAGTTGAAGTTCGTTTTGAAGGCGGTTGAGCACTCGAATCGCCAGAGTATTTGCGTCATCGGTCCACTTCACCCGGGGAATGTATCCATCGCCAACTTCTACATTCGCTTTGACGCTGGATTTGTTTTGCAGATCGTATATCCGGATCTCAACTTTTGAGTTCTCCTCGCCGGCTTTAGGATATTTGAATCGGTAATCAACAGGATATAATTTGTCACCCCAAATCTGCATATTGTATTCCTTCACCGCGGATTCATCGAAACGGTAATATGCAATGCGTTTTGAGTCCGGTGACCAGAAGAAACCCACGACAAAGCTCAGTTCTTCTTCGTATACCCAGTCCGTTGTTCCGTTTATGATGTGATTAAACTTTCCATCGTCGGTAACCTGGACTTCGGACATGTCATTGAGGCTGACATAGAAAAGGTTGTTTTCTCTTACAAATGCAACTTTTGATCCATCAGGGGAAAAAGACGCATATGATTGCCTTCCGCCCTGCGACAGTTTGTCCAATTGCCGGCTCGCAAGGTCATAAACATAATAATCGGCAACGAATGAATGTCGGTACACTGAAGATTTGTTTGTGACCAGAAGGACTTTCTTTTCATCACTTGAAAAGGAATAGCCTTCGAGTGATACCCCGTCGGGCAAAACATTCTCAACAACGGTTTCAACGCTGTTACCGGAAGCGATATCAAACCGGCGTATCGCGTTTCGCTCCTGAGCTGTATAGTATTTCCCATCTTTCGCCCAATTTATTCCGGACACACTTTCAACTTTGAAGGTGTTCCTCAATGTAAAATCGTCGACGGAGATTGCTTTCTGCGCGCTGACGATCGACGTCGCCGTTAGAAGTGCAATAAAAACAAATCCTCTTAGTTCAGTTCCTGTCATGCCTGATGCGTTTGAAAGAGCGCATGATAAGGAGGAATTGCTTTTCGCGCAAAGCCAGTTTTAGAAACGGTAATGGGGGCTTGCCAGTCGAAGAAAAATGGTTTTTATTGGCTCTCCGTCATTTTTGTCATTTCCTTATCAGCAATTGCGATTCGTAGCGCCACAATCCAAAGCACCATCGCTGGAATCTTTATTCCGAGCCATTTCATGTATTCGGGGTCTGCAACCAGAAAAGCTGACCAAACCAAGGCTTGGATTAGTGCACAGCAAAGCACCGCTTTAACGGGCTGCTTATAAGAAAAGGGCACGAGAAATAAAAACAGCAAACCAAGTGACATATGCACGATAAGGGTGGCAGCCGTTGCCTTTTGAATTCCTTCAAGAAACCCCAATATGAAAC
Organism: Bacteroidota bacterium; assembly: GCA_023417785.1. GTDB lineage: Bacteria > Bacteroidota > Bacteroidia > Cytophagales > Cyclobacteriaceae > Ohtaekwangia. The sequence continues at coordinate 76,850 of JAEZEH010000137.1, read as the reverse complement.
TAATGCCTGAGAACGTGTATATATACAGCCTCACCCTGCTATTTTCACGTGGTTTTTTGTTGGTATACGGGTTCGAACGCATAATCGGGTCTTTTAGCAGGTAACTTTGCCTGGCAACTGCCATTGGCGGGGCAATTATCGGAAAATGATCACAATCAGAGAACCCGGATTATTAAGGTAAGAGGACACATTATGGACAACGTGGATATTTTAATTGTGGGCGCAGGGCCGATAGGTCTGGCGTGCGGGATCGAGGCAAAGAAGGCCGGCCTTGAGTATCGGATAATTGATAAAGGATGTCTGGTAAACTCGCTTTACAATTATCCGTTCAACATGACCTTCTTCTCTACGTCCGAACGTCTGGAAATCGGAGGAGTGCCCTTTATATCACATCAGCCAAAGCCGAACCGATTTGAAGCCCTTGAATACTATCGCCGCGTTGCTATGTCGTGGTCGCTGAATGTAAGTCTTTACGAAGGTGTCGAGCAAATCGCGAAGGATGGAACGGGTTTTCTTATTTCTACGACAAAGCAACAGTACCGCGCAAGTATAGTCATTCTTGCGCTGGGATTTTACGATTTGCCGTACCTGCTCAACGTGGAGGGCGAAGACCTACCCAAGGTTATGCACTATTACAAGGAGCCTCACCCTTTTTTCGCGCAGCGTCTTGTTGTGATCGGAGCCGCGAATTCGGCGGTTGATGTGGCTCTCGAAACCTGGCGAAAGGGCGCGGAGGTAACTATGGTAATCCGCGAAAGCGAACTTCGCGAAAGCGTCAAGTATTGGGTTAAACCCGATATCGAGAACAGAATTAAGGAAGGGTCTATCAAAGCTTACTTCAATTCAACCGTGACGCGGATCAGCGAACTGGACGTTGAAATTGCTACGCCATCAGGGCCAGTGACCATTGGAAACGACTTCGTGCTTGCGATGACGGGGTACCAGCCCCCTTTTGACTTTATGAAACGATGTGGTATTTCATTTTCCGATGATCCTTATCACACACCACTGTATAATGAGACTACAATGGAAACGAATGTTCCGAACTTATATCTCGCCGGCGTGGTCTGTGGTGGGCTCAAGACAAATAAGTGGTTCATCGAAAACTCCAGAGTCCACGCCGAAATGATCATAGCCGACGTAATGTCAAAACGGTCAGTCGGAAAATAGCGCTAAGCAAAACGGCGCAAAATCGAACGAACCTGGTTCAGATACGAGCCTCCAAATAAATTTACGTGAACCAACAGGGGATATAGGTTATAGATATCGAAGCGATCTTTAAATCCGCTTTCCAGATCCCAAGCCTCCTGGTACGCATCATAGAACTCCTGATCGAAGCCGCCAAACAATCGGGTCATGGCAAGATCTGCTTCCCTGTGACCATAGTATATCGCAGGATCAATAAGACACGGATTTCCCTTTTCGTCCACCATAAGGTTTCCCGACCAAAGATCGCCATGCAATAAGGCAGGCGATTCCGCAGGTAAAAGATCTGGCAGCTTCTTATACAATGCCTGAAAGTCAGCTTCGAGGCGTGGCTCAGCAACATGGTTGTCTTTCATCAGCGCCAGTTGCTTTTCAAGGCGTTGTTCAATGAAAAACGACACCCAAACATCTGACGAATTATTATTTTGCCGCAAGGATCCGATGTAGTTGTCATGGTCAAGTCCGAATCGGGAGGCTGAGGTTTTATGCAAAGAGGCAAGGCCTCGTCCGAGGTCCTCCCAGTGTGAAGCACTTCGCTGACCCGATGCAATGTTTTCGAGGATCAAAAACTGGTACTTTTCTGTTGTACCGGCCGAAACGACACCGGGCACGCGCAGCGGTGTGTTGCTTTTCAAAAGCTGGAGCCCGGATGCCTCGCATTCGAACATCTTAGGATAGCGCGAACGATCATTCCATTTCACGAAGAAATCGCCCTCGGAAGTATCAAGTGAGCCGGTTTCGTTGATGCATCCACCTCCGGTAGGCGAAAAGGATTTGATTTCAATCCTATTTCCGACGGACGTCCGGAGTTTTTCGGCGAGTGCTGAAAGGATGTCAGAGGGGATTTGCAATGTCATTCAGGTTTTGAAAAGACATTATCCAATTTGATTCCGCCAAAGAAATTTATTCCAGGTGCGGCGTTGTAATACCGGCCACCGAAGGCATTCAGGTCGTTTCCGAGACTGTATCGTTGATCGAAGATATTATTCACGCCTCCAAAGACTTCCAGCTCCATTCGTTCAGTAAGATTGAAACGCCGCCCAGCCCGGACGTTGACCTGAATATAGTCGTCTGCGAACTCAGAGTTGGCATCGTTAAGGGGTATGTGATCAGTGTAGGTTCCGGTCAGATAAACATACCACCCCTTACGAAAATCAATATCTGTTCCAATGTTAGCAATAGAAGGCGGAACCCCGGTCAACTTGTTACCGCTGTAATCAACGTTGTCCTTTACATAGTTTTCGAACCGATAATGATTATAGTTAACCGACGACCAGACTTTGAGATTTGGCAGGGGTTTGATCGAGAAAGTGACCTCGATACCTTTTTGATCGGTGCTTCCCGCATTAATAAAATATTCGGCTCCATCTGCCACACGCTGAAGAACAATCGTATTCTTCAGGTTGAAATCATATACTGTAACATCGAAGCGTATATTTTTCCCCGAGCCCCGAACACCGACTTCGTAATTGATTCCGTCTTCGGCTTCAAGATCTCCATTGAAAACCTCCGTTGAAGGTCGCACCTCGGCCAGTGATGGTGGTGAAAAACCTTTACTTATACTTCCGAACGCAGAAAGCTGGTTATTAATTTTCTTTAGCAAAGCTATACGGGGTGACACGACGGCTGCAAATCGTTGCTTGCGCAAATCATTTTCAGGATAGCTGCGTTCGAAGCTGTATTTAAGGTAATTGATACTTGCTCCGGCTGTTATCGAAAATGAATACGGAAGATAGAATTCTGTTTGCGCAAAGATCACGCTTTGAAAAGACTCTAAATCATCAGTGAAGGTGCGCTCGCCGCGTATGCCCGTATTGTTTTCTGATACGTGAAACGGTGACACAAAGCCCTGAACCTCCGCACCCAGAATTACTTTGCCGCCAAGCTCCGGAGCTCCAAAATTATACTGGTTCTCCAATCGCGCTCCGAAATTCGTTTCATACCGGTTTTCAACATTGCGAATGGAATAATTTTCGAAGTCGTTGTAGGATGTGAAAACGCCGAGCCTTGAAGAAAGATTATCCGACCAATCATGGTCTAACGTAACACCTCCGAAAACGCCTTTATTCCTCACCGCGGCCTCCTGTTCCACAGCGCCCCTGTTGGGTCCCGCCGGGGGTCGCGCCCGCCGCGGATCATCGTCAAATTCCAGTGAAGTAAGCCCTCCAGGTGTTTGATAATAAACATCGGTAAAGAGCACCGTTGTTGAAATAAATGTTCGGCTGGCGAGGTGGAATATCCACTCTCCGTTAATAGCATCCCGCTTCATGGACGTTTGCTCGCGATAACCGTCGGATCGCTGGTGAACATACGTTAATGATCCGCGGTTACGATTTCCGGCAAAATCTCCGCGAACCTGATGGCGTTGCAACCCGTAGCTCCCGAACATCGTCGAAAGTTGTAGCGCTGACTGCGACGGGGTCCGACTTTTCAACAGCAGAACGCCACCCGTACCGGCGCCGTACAGACTGCCTCCGGGGCCTTTTATAATTTCCAGCCCTCCTAACGTCGACAGATCGATCAGATTAAGATAAGTGTTTCCTGACCCGTCAGTGAACGGCAGGTTATTCCAATAAACCTTGACATTCCTGACGCCAAAAGGAGACCGAACCAGGCTTCCTCTTACAGAAAATCGATAACTTCCAGGGGACCTTTCTTCCATCCGGACACCGGGGATCGTGTTTACTGCCGGAAGCATCGACGCGTCATTAAATCTGGATAGTTCGGCTGTGGTGAGTACGCCTGCAGAGACTGGTACCAACTGCAAGGAACGGCTGTATCGATAAGCTTCAATCTGCACTTCCTCCAGCACACGGGTACTGTCCTGCGCTGTCAAAGCCCCGGGAATGACGAGAAAAACGATCCCAAAAATCCTGATAAATTTTAACGTCCGGCCCATTATGGAAGTATTAGACTGCTGCTCAGGTGTTTTAACGTTTTTTATTCAAGGCATCTCGGTTATTTTTCGCATCTTGTCTGCTTGAACTTAACCGAATATTTCAAGGTTATGTAATCAGAAGCTAAAAACTAGCGATCAAGTAACATAAAACTAACTACAATGGGACGACCTCCTGTACTGCCAAAGAAGAAAAAAGATGGTTTCTGGCTGGAAGTGCGCAACAAAGGCGCAAAGACTGGCATGATCCTGATCCGTGACACCCACGAAGCGATGATGCAGGCTGCTAAACAGTATCAGAATACAAAAGACGTAATTATTTTGGGCGAACACCGCAATGGAAAGAAAGTGGTGGAGGAAGCTAAACCCAAAAAAGAAAAAGCTTGATCTGTCTCAATATTCAGATCAAAAAGCCGGAATCACCGGCTTTTTCTGTTTTCAAGCGGTTATTTCAGCCATAACATCCTCGAGTTTCCGGGCTTCGGGAAAAAACTCAACAATTCGCATCATAACACGATCTACCAGAGTATCCGGACATGATGCGCCGCTGGTAAGAACGATTTTTACTGGCCGGTGCTCAGGAATAAACGAGGTTTTCACACGCTTCTGTTTCGTCGGATAGTCAAAATGATGGATCTCATCCATTGATTTGATCTCGCGCTCGGAATTGATGAAACAGGTCGGAAACTTCCGCTCACAAAGTTCAACGATATGCGAGGTGTTTGAGCTGTTGTATCCTCCGACAACGATGGCAAAATCCGCATCCGTTTCGAGCAACTCGTATGTAGCATCCTGGTTGTCATTGGTCGCATAACATAACGTATCGCGGGTATCGGCGAAATGTTCTTTGATTCTGCTATCGCCATACGTTTCAACCATTACAGTTCGCAAATAATCTGAAATTGCTTGCGTTTCACTCGCCAGCATGGTTGTCTGATTTACCACGCCAATGCGGCGTAAATGAGTTTCCGGATTAAAGCCGCGGGAGAACTTTTGTTCAAAGTCGACGAAAAACCTGTCGGCCGGCCTAATTCCTTTTATGTACTCCGCCAACAGTCTGGCATCGTCTAGATCTCTTACGATAACCGAGGCGGCATTTGCTGCGGCGTGTGAAAAGGTAGCCCGTGTTTCTTCATGTTTCGGTTTCCCATGTATAACCACAGTGTAATCGTCGTTTCCCAGCTTTTCCGACCGGTTCCAAACCTTTTCAACGAAGGGGCAGGTGGTGTTGTATTTCTGGATTTCCACACCCTTATCCAGGAGGATGTTTTCAATTTCCAGGGTAGTCCCAAACGCCGGAATGATAACAACATCCTCCGAGGAGAGCGCCTCCCAGGGGATGAGCTGGCTTCCGTCGGTATCCATAATGAAAGAAACACCCCGACTTAGAAGGTCGGCGTTGACTTCCTGATTGTGAATCATCTGACTTAGTAAGAGGACGCGACGATCCGTATTTTCTTCGAGCGCCCGATAGCTGATTTCGATGGCATTTTCAACTCCGTAGCAAAAACCAAAATGCCGGGCGAGAAAGAACTGGACAGGCCCAAAGTCGAGCAGAGCCGGTGAAAAGTCCTGTTTTCGAAGGTCGCGAGTACGGCGCACTTCTTTTACGCGACCGGTTATCGACGACCGGTAGTATGGTGGGATTACAAATTTTTTGATAACAGTATTTTTTTACACTAACCCCAAAATTAGTCTAAAAGTTGTTCTAAAGTGAAAGGTAAACGCCTTTACGGGCATTTACCTTTCTTGAGGTCACGTTAAGCAGCCTTTGATAGCTCGTCCTCTTTAATTTGGTTGATTCTCACCTCTTTCTTCTCGAGGTCAAACCATTTTACTTCGACAAAATTGTTTTTGATGTACTTCAACACTTCCATTACTTTTCCGTCGATCTTACTGCGAACGCGTTCGCCTTTTCTAAAAAGTCTCCTCATATAACATTAACAGTTTATATCCTTAGTGCATAATTGAATTCACGCGGGAAATCTTCATAGGTTCCCGATAGTGTAAGCAATTCACCTGATTTCTTTTTCTTTATGATCTCGTTTACTTCTTTAACGGATTTGACGGGGATGTCATCAACTTTAGTGATGATAAAACCCTCGCGCATTTCAGTAAAACGTGCTACCCGGCCATTGCCCAGGGTCTTTACACGAACACCATTGTTCAAGTCAAGCTTCTTCAAAACCTTGCTATCAACCTCTTCGAGATCGAATCCCAGCGCTGCAAACCCTGCCTTTTCTTCAGGTTTTATTACGCCTTGCTTTCCATCTCGTCCAGTCAGTACCACGGGGATTGTGACCTCCTTGCCTTTGCGGTTTACGATAACTTTCACCTTGTCACCGGGACGGCGGAGACCAATGTACTCGGTGAGCGCCGTACTCGACTTGATTGGTGTATCATCGATTTTTACGACCACGTCTCCTTCCTGGATACCGGCGGTCTTAGCCGCGCTATTATCGGCAAAACCGGAAATGTAAGCTCCGCTCTTTACACTCAAATCAAACTCGCGCGCAACTTCATTGTTCACCGTTCCAATACTTACGCCGAGCCATCCTCTCTGAACGGCACCAAAACTGATCAGGTCTTCAACTATTTTACTCACGATGTTGGCCGGCACTGCGAATCCATATCCTGAGTAAGATCCCGTAGGACTGGCGATGGCCGTGTTAATTCCCAAAAGTCCGCCATTGAGTGCAACCAGAGCACCACCACTGTTACCAGGATTTATCGCCGCATCCGTCTGAATAAACGACTCTATTGCCGTCCGGTCACCCTCCGTATTTCTGCCGAGGATGTTGATGTTCCGGCCCTTTGCACTGATAATTCCGGCTGTTACCGTCGAGTTGAGGTTAAACGGATTTCCCACCGCCAGGACCCATTCTCCGACCTTCGCCTCATCAGAATTTATGAACGAAAGGAAAGGCAGTCCCTTTTCCTCGATTTTGACTAACGCGATATCCGTGTCCGGATCTGTACCAATTACCTCAGCTTTGTAACTCCGATTGTCGTAAAGCGTAACTTCAACAATATCAGCACCCTGGACAACGTGCGTATTCGTTACAATGTATCCGTTCTCGTTGATAATGACTCCGGAACCCGAACTTTGAGCCGGTCCTGGCTGGAAGCGCGGACCAAAAAAATCCCGGAACGGATCAGATTGCGAATACGGCGTCTGCTCCCTCTGAGCGGCCTGAGTCGAACGAATGTGAACGACTGCCGGCATTACCTTCTCGGCAGCCCCTGTAAAATCGAGAGGAACCACATTTCCCTTCTCATCCACCTTATAGGCTACCTTCGCTGTCGGAACTCCCGAAAGGTATTCCAACTTTACGGGCGGTTCATCCTCGTCAAAATACTTTACCGCTGTGATCGTACTGGCACTTCCCAGAATCGCTGCAAAAAATAAGGACACAAATCTCTTCATAATTTCTCCTGTTTTTTTTTCTTAAACGAAGCAAAAATTGCGCAGATATGAACAATGGCGAAATTTTGTCAGTTCTTTAACCTGCATTCAGCCAAATCTGTCATATTGCTCGGATTTATTACGAAAAGTTTCGGATATAAGTTCTGGTCCTTTGCCATCTCTAAAACATTTGTGTTGGGGCTTAATGGAATTTGATGCCAGCCTTCTCAGTTTAAACTCGAACATATTTGATGTCTGCTATCCTCAATTGTGTCCTGCAGGTGTTGAATTGTTACTTTTGCGTTCCTCAAATTCAGAAAAATGGAAATATCAGGAAGCCTTGTGTTGAAGAAAGGGAAGGAACATTCTATAGAGCGTTTTCACCCATGGATTTTCTCCGGCGCCATTCATTCGAGAAAAGGTCCGCCGGTCGACGGCGAATGGGTGGAGATCCAGGATGCAAAAGCACACACGCTTGGCTTCGGACATTTTCAGGAAGGGAACATCACGGTTCGTGTACTTTCCTTTGGACCTTCGCGTCCGGGAGAGGATTTTTATCGGAAACGGTTTGAAGATGCCCTGCATCTGCGTGCCTGTGCCGGATTACCCAGCGCCGAAACCAATGCCTTCCGACTCATTCACGGCGAGGGAGATGGTTTGCCGGGATTAATCATCGACTATTATAACGACTGCGCTGTCGTTCAATCCCATTCTTCCGGAATGCATTCTGATCGCTTCGTGATTGCCACGGCGATTCGCGATGTTCTCGGGGAGAAATGCAGGGCGATCTACTACCGAAGTCAGATTTCGTCTTCGGGTAAACAGCAGTTGGTTCAGCCTGCCGAATATTTATTTGGAGATGCAGTGATGCCCGAAACCATCAAGGAGCACGGAAGCCAGTTTTACGTGAATTGGGAAGAAGGGCAAAAGACCGGATTTTTTCTGGATCAGCGCGAGAGCAGAGAACTGTTGAAGTCTTTTAGTCGAAACAAGACCGTCCTCAACACGTTTTGTTATACCGGTGGTTTTTCAGTCACGGCTCTAAAGGGCGGCGCCCATACGGTACATTCAGTCGATGCCTCTGAGAAAGCAATCCGCATGACTGAAAAAAATCTTCAGTTAAACGGTTTCGAGACCGGGTCAAATCTGTGTTCCGTGGCCGATACGTTTGAGTACCTGAAGGGAAAGGAGGGAACATATGACGTCATTGTACTTGATCCCCCGGCGTTTGCCAAACATCGCGATGCACGACATCAGGCGGTTCGTGGATACCAGCGACTTAATACAGAAGCTTTGAGAGTCATCAAGAGTGGCGGAATTCTGTTTACATTTTCCTGCTCACAGGTAGTGGATCGCCAGCTCTTTTATGACACAATAGTATCTTCGGCTATTCAGTCAGGGCGCCAGATCAAAGTACTTCATCATTTGTCTCAGCCCGCCGACCATCCGGTATCTATTTTTCATCCTGAGGGCGAATATCTGAAAGGATTAGTTCTTTACGTCGAATAGGTTCACATATGAATTTCTCTGGTAGTGCGGTGGGAAATCAGCTGCCATCGGTTTTCGCGATGCCTGAAAATCCGAATGTACCAGATTTTGTAGCGGGCTTCCTTCCGACCATCCATGCGGGTGATTGTTAAGGTACCGGAAACTAAGGCAATGTCGTCATGGAGTTCCACCTCAGTGGAATCGTGGACCCTGCTGACAAATTTTTGTTCCGGCCGACCCACACTCCGAAGCCAGCTTTCTTTATCATCGACGGTTCCCGTCCCATGGGTGAACACAAAGTCCGAAGCGTACAGTTTTTCAAGTGCGCCGAGATTCTTCTCGACAACGCCCTGGTCAATACGTTGATTAATTTTGAGTACGTCGGCGACTCTCGCATTCGGCTGCGCGACGGTGGTTAAACAGACGAGCATTAAGAACCCAAGTGAAAGGAGTTTTTTCATCGATCTAACAAATTACACCCCCGGAAGCATATTTACTAATGGTCATTACCGGTTCTTTACTACAATGGAACGAAGAAAAACGACCTTAAACCAGCATCAGCCAACGGGAGTCGAATTTTTTAACATGTTTCAAGGGAGCCCTAAAACAGCGGTTTCGTTTTTGACTATATTTGGTTTTTTACGCACTTATGAATTTGATTAGTGTCTGCAGGGACATCCTTGGTCAGCTGGCTACTTTGACCGACGTCATAAACGAAGCCGATTTTCGGAAGCCGTCGGTTGCACTCAGCGGATCAACCGTCGGTCAACACATGCGTCATACTCTTGAGTTCTTCCTTTGCCTCGAATCCGGCGTTCAATCAGGCTGCGTTAATTATGATAAGCGGAGTCATGACAGGATCATTGAAACGGACCTGTCTGTTGCCACAGTCACCATTCGGAGAATAAGTGATTTTGTTGATCGTTTAGATCTTGATCTTCCGCTCAAACTTGAAGTGAACTATTATATGGATCGTGAAGACCATGTTGTATTGGAAACTACGTCTGCCCGGGAACTGGTATACAACATTGAACATGCCGTCCATCATATGGCGCTGATTAAAATCGGTGTCCGGGAAGTCGCGCCTTATATTGACCTTGACACGCATTTCGGAATTGCCGCATCAACTATTCGTCACAGGGAGAACGGGTCGGTAGCATCTGCTTAACAATCGTGATGCTTTCAATCTGGCGCCGGCTAAAAAAAAGTAACTTTGTAATCAAGCTCACCCATTGGGAATTCTGGCCATTCGGAATTATCCAGTTCCCGCTTTTCTTTTATTATCCCTGGCTTGCATTAAGGGCTGGTTCACTAACTTTTTTTACAGGATCAAATCCGGGTATTACAATGGGTGGGATGTTCGGCGAATCAAAGTTTGATGTGCTTCAAAAGATTCCGGCAAGGTGGATTCCGAAAACAGTTCTTGTCCGGCAACCTGCAACACAGGAAGACGTGGCGCGAATGATTAATGAAAATGCGCTTTCCTATCCGGTGATTTTTAAACCCGACATAGGGGAGAGAGGATTTATGGTCAAACGAATCTCATCACCTGCTGAAATCGTTAATTACATGATTGGAATGAAACACGATTTTCTGATCCAGGAATTGGTTGACTATCCGGTTGAGTTGGGCGTTTTCTATAAGCGGCTCCCGCAGGAGGAAAACGGAGAAGTTACCTCAGTTGTAATGAAGGAGATGCTGGCGGTGACAGGTGACGGCCATTCGTCGCTGGCAGACCTAATTTTGCAAAGTGAGCGTGCGAAACTGCAGTGGCCCGTGCTGAGAGAAACGTATCGGCAAAAATTAAGTGATGTCCTGGCCAAAGGCGAACGATGTGAGATCGTTTCCATCGGAAATCATTGCCTGGGAACCAAGTTTCTCAATGGAAACGCACTCATCACACCGGAACTCAACAACGTTTTCGATTCGCTCAGTAAGAAGATCGATGGATTTTTCTTTGGCAGGTATGACCTTCGTTGCAAGAGTATCGACCACCTGCGCAACGGTGACTTTCTGGTTCTCGAGTTAAATGGTTGTGGTGCAGAACCTGCTCACATTTACGATCCGGATTTTCCCTTAATCAAAGCAGTGACGACACTAATTGACCATTGGAAAACGATCTTCGTTATAGCCCGACAAAATCAGGTCCTTGGTTACAGATTTCTTCCGTTGAAAAATGCAATCGCTTATTATCATATCTTCAAGTCAAAAATCCGTTAGTGGCCGTATGGCATCCGGCAAATGACAAACTTCCTTATTGCTTTCGCATTCTCTTTTCTGGGGTCGATCCCTCCGGGAACGTTGAACCTTACCATTGTTCAGCTGGGATTAAATAACCAAATGCACATTGCCATGAGGTTTGCTTTTGCCGCAGCGCTGATTGAATATCCCTATGCCTGGATCGCCGTAAAATTTGAAAGGCTTATTACCAATTCGCCGGTCATTACTGATAATCTCGAACTGACCGCAGCTATCGTAATGACTGTTTTTGGTATAATTAATTTATGGCCGAAATCAGAACATCCTTCGCGGATGCGAACGCGGTTTGATCAAAGCGGATTTCGACGTGGTATTCTCCTTGGTGTTCTCAACCCTCTGGCGATTCCCTTTTGGATTGCCATGACCGCCTATCTGCGGAGTCAGGGTTGGATCGAACTCAATTCGATGACGTCGCTGCATGCGTATCTATTGGGAGTATTCGCCGGCGCATTTCTTCTCCTGTTGATTCTTGGGTATGTCAGTAAACAGGCTATGGTAGCCTTCACCAAATTTCCGGGGATACGAAGGCTTCCCGGTTTAGTACTGCTCATGCTCGGCATATACGCCTTTGTGCGTTTTTTGGTGGATTAACCGGCGGGAGGATTGAAAAAATCTGAAAACGTTACACCCCCCGACGATACTGGTATGGAATTCGTACCTTTTCTGCAAATCAAAAGTTATGAAGTATCTGGTTTTAACATTGTTTTGTGTTGGTTTGGTCGTTTCGGCCTATGCCCAGGTCGGGAAAGCTTTTCCTGATATGGAGGCAGAAACCGTAGAAGATAAAAAAGTAAAATTACCCGATGATGTGAAGGGGAAGTATACGCTTATCGGGCTCGCATACTCGAAAAAATCGGAAGACGAATTAAACTCCTGGTTCCAACCTGTTTTTGAAAAATTCATCCAGAAAACCGGTGGCATATTGTCCAGCTTCTCGTACGACGTAAATGTATTTTTTGTTCCTATGTTCACCGGCGTAAATGCAGCTGCAACCGGTACGGCCAAGAGGAAGGCCATGAAGAATATCGATCCGCAACTACTTCCCTATGTGCTGTTTTACAGAGGCGAATTAAAAACCTATAAGCAGGCGCTCGATTTCGAAAAGAAAGATATTCCATACTTCTTCGTGCTTGACCCCGATGGCAAGATTATCCATGCCACGTCCGGCAAGTACACGGCAGCCAAGATGGACGCCGTGGAGGAAGTCATCGAATAAGTTATTTACTTTGCTGTAGAAATTGACGATTTAAGTAACTTGAGTCGTCAATTTTTTTTGTGCTTACACTTCTCTCTCTGGCATTAGCCCCCGGTACAGCTATTGCGTTGTACATCTACCTGAAGGATCATCACGAACGTGAGCCTCTGCATCTTCTTATACTCTGTTTTCTCTACGGATGCCTGAGCACAGCAGTAACGCTTCTCATTAGTGTGCCGGTAAACTTTCTGATTCTAACCGCGCCGGATAGTGTAATCGACCAATTTGTAAACGCGTTCTTTAAAGTGGCCCTCGTCGAAGAATTCAGTAAGTTCATTTTTGTCCGGTTCGTGCTTTTCAGAAGCATTCACTTCAACGAACCTTTCGATGGAATTGTGTACGCAGTAATGGTGAGCATGGGATTCGCTACGCTTGAAAACGTTGTCTATGTGTATGAATTTGGGTTCATGACTGGTGTCCTTCGAATGTTTACCGCCGTGCCTGCTCACGCGGTTTTTGGTATCATCATGGGATATTATGTCGGCAAGGCGAAATTCTCACTCATCAATGGCCTCATGTACTCCATTCTTGGCCTGATTGCCCCGGCGTTATTCCACGGCGCGTATGACTACTTCCTTTTCATTGCGGAAATCAAGGGTGTTTATGCCGGCATCTGGACAGGTTCGTTGATAGCAATGGGGATTGGCGTTATTTTGTCTCGTAAGGCTATACGCATCCATCAGCAATCATCGCCTTTCCGCAGGGACGAATCTAATCAATAAGCGTTTGATTTTCATAAAACCAAGTAGTAGCTTAGTGGAATCCAGCCTGCTATGCGTGACGTTTTCAAAAGCCTTGACAGAAACAATTCGGAAGGATTTCGTTGCCGGGGCGTAGAACCCGGGCGCGTAGAGAATTTCAGCGATGCCGTCTTCGCACTTGCCATCACCCTACTCCTTATTTCCACATCCCCCCCAAGTAACTTTGATGAAATCAAGCGATTCGTCTGGGAGCTGATTCCATTTTCGATCTGCATTACCATTATCATGCTGATCTGGTACCAACACTTTGTCTTTTTTTATCGGTATGGCGTCAGGAATCCGACAGTGCTGGTGCTCAACACGATCTTTTTGGTGATCGTTCTGTTTTACGTTTATCCGCTAAAATATCTTGCAAGAGGGATCCTTATTCCTATCGCATACGTGTTTGATCAATCGATATTGCTGGAACAAATGCTTGATCTATATCGCGGCGGGAATGTCGCTGATTTGATGATCATTTATGGATTCGGCGCCTCCTCCGTATTTATTGTCCTTGCAATCATGTATTGGTATGCCTGGAAACGATCGGAGGAGTTGGAACTCAATGCTATTGAGCGATTTGATTCGAGCACGAGTATGATAGCCAATCTCCTTCTTGCTTCGGTTCCATTGATCTCGGCTGCTTTCGCAATACTCCTCTACGACAATAAATGGGTGGGTACGTATTCAGGCTTTTCTTACTTCCTGTATCCGATCGTTATGACCATTTACGGGAAACTCACATACCGAAAACGAAAGTCTCTTCTGATTTCTGAGTCGACAACCTAATTGATAGCCAATCCTTCTTCAATTCGCCTGACGATATCGTCATTTGGGATAATCTCCCTCACGGTATGATCTCCGCCCAATTCAAACCGAAGCGCCCTGAGTCCTGTGGCGCCGGGTAGCTCTTCGAGCTCAAGGTCCTCGACAACACCACGGACGAGATTGCGGGACTTCAGGTAATGGAAAAATCGCCGAAACTCTTCTTCCACCTTTGCCTGGTTGTACACAATGGCAATTTTACCCGGTTGTGTAAGTCGCTCATTTGAATTCCTTATGAACGCTTTATCTATCCGTTTTTTTATAATCTCATAGCGAATGTCATACGCTCCATCAACATCAAATTGTTTTTCATCCGATCGGAACCGGATGGATATGGGCTGATCATGAACAAGGATCAGTTGGGTAATGTCGAGTTTCGTTTTCAATTCAGGTTTGAGTGCCTCCACCTTTTCATGAACCTCCACCATCGTGAGCAACTGCCAAAGGTGGAAGTTCTTCAGGTAAAAAGGATCAAAATTCCGGTCCTTGACAAGTTCGCTGCCCACGTATAGGCTATACTCTACACCGTCGGTCTTATACTTTTCAAAATAATGCGGAAACATTTTCTGGGCACTCTTTTCGGCCTCGTCGAGGCAGGCGGTGATTGTCTGATTTATCCGCTCAAGGCTTTCTTCAAAAGATTTCCTTCTTTTATAAACAACTCCGGTATTCGGATCCAGCTTACTTTGGTATTCCTGCACTACGAGTGATAGGTCAGCGTCCTTGGCAAAATGGCTTACAAGCGGTTCGATTTCCATCTTGAGAAAATCAAGCACGTTGCTTTCATCGCCTGACGCCAGTCCTCGCTTAAGACGCTTTAATTGTCCTTCTGTTTTAAAGATAACTTCTTCAAGAAGGGGAAGTGCACGTTGTTCGTTAATGCGCATCAAAAGACCCTTCACGAGCTCCAGATTCTGTTGGAGATCATTCTGTATCGCGTTGTTTCGCTCAACGGATGAGTTCCGTACGTCAGCCATTCCATACAACGGATACACGTCTTTAAAAACAATTTCTTCGAAAGAAGCATCCTCGCCCTTCCTTCGTTTGTTCATCAGATTTACACCGGCCTCAAAAAACTTCCATTGCACAGTTGGATGGATTGCCGTGCATTCCTCCTGTATTATGGCCCTGACCTCGGTCGCCATTTCCTCTTTCACCCGCTTAACCGCTGCGGTAAACATTGGCAATACATTTTCAACCTTGTGCGCACTTACACTGTTTAATTTTCCTGCTACCGGCGTAGCAAGTTCCAACATCCCGATAGTTTCGTCTCCATCAAGCAATGGTGCGAGTAAAATGTTATTGACGCCATTTGCGATCAAGGCTTCTTCTACCGGCGACTTAAATGGGTATTCCTTGAGGTTTTCAATAGTAACATATCGCTTCTCCATCCAGCTTCTCTCATAAACTGAACCTGTGTAGTCGCCACAGTTTCGTTCGGGCAACGGACTATTTGCCAGACTCTTCCAGCAGTCGGATGACTCACTGTTGAGGATCAGATTATTGTTCGGGTCAAAATAAGCTATCCCCAGCTGAATGTCCGTTATTCCAAAAAGGGATCGCAGTTTATGCTGAATTGCTGAAAACGTTTCCTTTCGTATCACTGCGTTCTTCTCCAACAAATCATATTTGATCGACGATAACATTTCCTGTTCCGTGACGTCGACGAGTCGCAAAACAATAAATCCCTGAAACTCGAAATCCTCAGGACGGATGTATTGAAACCACAAGTCAAGGTCATACGTCTTTTCCATCAGGAATTTGATAACCTGCTTGTCGATATTCGGAATTTTCCCTTTTGGAATGATCTCGCAAAACTGATGGTTGATTTCAACCTTGTAGACTTTGTCCAGGCCGGTCCTGGGATTCCTGAGCGAAAAGAGTACAGGGCGATCAGAAGAAGTCCCTACCTGGTAGAACCTTTCAAGGATCATTAAACAACCTTTGATCACTTTTCCGACGGCAATACTCTCGCCGGGGAGGTTCGCTTTAGCATTCGCTTCCAGGCTGGAAAGGTCAACTTCTCTTTCGAAAGCACTGGTGATGAAAAGGGGCTTAAAGGTGAACGGGTAAATCGCGGCGACCAGATCTTTAGACTCACTTGCGGTAGGTACCACGGCTGACATGAGGTAATTGATGAACGGGCGGTGTTTTTCAAGAATCCGCTCATCCTCGATGGGTTCTTTTAATTCCGGTGCACTTTTGATATATTCCAGAACTCCCAGGGTAAAACCCGGTAATTTGCTCTGCTGAATATGTTTCTCCCAGTATTCAATTAACAGCCGAAGGCTCAGTTTTGAATCAAAGGGAAATTTTTCGGTAGAATCATGCATAGCGTTCCGGGATTGTAGTTACACGTACGAGACTTCCACGCCTTGGTTTTACAAAAAAGACGGAAGTGTTTACATTTTAGTCTGAAATGCTGATTTATTCTGCAGACACCCTGCTTACAACCTAATGTGCAAACCTCGTGTCTATGAGCTAGATTGAATGATATGAATTTCCTGAAGCGTTTATGTGTCGTTGGAATAATAGGGTTACTGGGTTGGGGATGTGCTGCCGATTCTGACGAATCTTTACAGATTTTCACCCATGACTTTAACTTCAGCCACGGCTTCGACGGATGGACAGCTGAGTTCACCGATTACCCCGTAGGCGAAACCGAAAAGGCGGATACAATTTACCGCTGGAATGTCGAACTGGTACCCGGTCCGGGGTCTTTGCAAAGCCAAAATTCCCTTTTGCTAAGTTGTGAAAATGTCAACGGTGACGTGTTCATGTTTTTGAAAAAGAAGGTTGAAAACCTGCGGCCAAACACGAATTACGCCCTGGTTTTTGATATTTCCATGGCAACCAATGCAACTCCGGGACAGGCCCTGGTTTTAAAAGCCGGCGGATCAGGATTAGAACCCAAAAAAGTAATCGAGGATAATTTCTATACCCTGAACATTGACAAGGGAGATAATCTCGACCCGGGCGAAACACTCTTCAATTTTGGCGACATCGGCGGCGGGTCAGCGTCTCCTGCCGAGTTTAACCAGGTATCCAAAAGCAACGCGTACTCTTATGCGCCGATGGTAGTGTCAACCAACAGCAGAGGAGAACTCTGGCTCGTTGTCGGTACTGACTCAATGTACGAGGGGACGAACAATGTTTATTATTCCAGAATTAGCGTAGTTTTTAGCGTAAGCGGCTGATTTTTCTTGTCGGTACGCCCGGTTTCCATATATTCATCCGGATGAAAACTTCGTTTTTCTCCTTCTGATTGCTTTCCAACAAATGAACCAGGCCGGAACCGCCGCGAACCCTGCCGTAGCTCACTAGCCCTGGCTTATTTTCACCTGTGCATTCTGCTCAACCGAACGATAAACAGCCTCCACTACCCTGATGTCTTTTAATCCTTCCTCACCAGGTACCAGCATCACCTTCTTGTTGATGATGGCTAGCGCATCGTTATCCATTTGCTTTGCCTGTTGGTTGGGTACCGTCGCACTCAACTGCATGCCGTCACTGGTAACACCTTTTATTCCGCTATAGGCCTGGAACGGCTCTAGTTTGTACCAGCCCTTGCTACAATCCACCTGCAGTTTGTTCATTCCTTTTCCAAAACTTGTTACACATGACGCAATGATTCCCTGCGGAAACTCCAGTGTGAACTCCATGGTTTCTTCAACCTCTGTATAGATATCAGGACGCGTTGTAGAGGCCTTGGCAGTGACCGCGATAGGTTCCAAACCCGTGCTGTATCGCGTTGCGTTCAAAGGGTAGACACCCATATCATACATTGCGCCGCCTCCCATTTCTTTCCTTTGTTTCCAATGATCTTTTCTTGGGTCGAAGTATCCGGCTTCTGCCGTTACCTTTTCGATTTTGCCATATGGCAACTCTTTGGCAAAACCCATGATCTTTTGCGTATTCGGTTCGTGCTGCATCCGGTACCCGATGGAAAGTTTCACCTTATTTTTGTTGCATGCGTCGATCATGTCCTGGCATTCGCGAACCGTCATGGCCATTGGCTTTTCGCACCAGACATGCTTTCCGGCATTTGCGGCTTTAATTGTGTATTCAGCATGCATAGATGGCGGCAGAACAATGTAGATCACATCAATGTCTGCGTTATTCGCCACTTCGCCGATATTGTTGTAGTTGTAAATATTCTTCTCTGGCAGGTTGTATTGCTTTTGCCATTGTTCTGCCTTTGATGGGGTGCCAGTTACGATCCCCGCGAGGTAGCAATGTTCGGTTTGCTGTAGTGCGGGCGCGAGAATATCGGTGCTGTAGTAACCTAATCCAACAAGCGCAACCCCGATTTTCTTCTTTTGAAAAAGCGTTGCCCCGGCCAGGCTCGTGGATAATGCCAGCCCCGAAATACCCGTCAGAGACTGAGCCATGAATTTCCTCCTGTTTAGCATAACCTGTTTTTTTGAGTGACTTTCGTGAAAGATAGCAAAACATGCCAGCAGATTTGTTTGAAAAAATTTGTATGGCGAAAAACAGGTAACTGAGGAAATTTTTTGATGGCCCGGAATCGTTTGGTGTTGAATGATTTAGTAACTTTCCCTCTATAAGAATTGGGTTTAACTTCTAACAGAATCCAACGGACACGATAGGCGAATTTTCAATCACAGGCTGGCAAACCAGCACGTTTTTTGCAACCGAACGAACATAATACACGTATTTTACGCACAATAACTCCTAATCTATGAAACGTACTTATATGATGATCACCTTCGCCCTGCTCGGGTTAACCATGGCAGGTTACAGTCAGGGTCTGGGCGGAAAATTAAGGCAGAAGGCTGAGCAAGCTGCGGAGAGAGCACTGGAAAAGAAAGCCAAAGAGGAGGCTGGTATCAGCGAAGATGACCAGGGAAATAATGGCAATAATTCCGGAAACAGCGCGGGGCGGCCCGTGAACAAAGGTGGTGGTGGATTGATCACGACCCCGCCCGATGTGAAGCAAAATCTTAGTGATGCTGATGCGGCGTTTAAAGCGTCAAATTATGGTGAAGCGCGTTATGCCGTTCAGCAAGCCATGTTGGGCGTTGAATTAGAAATCGGAAATAAAGTATTGGCATCGCTGCCCGAAAGTGTCTCCGGACTTCCAAAGGACGCAGCGCAAGATCAGGTGACCTCAACAGGATGGGGCTGGGCCGGCCTTACAATCCAGCGTGTATATTACAAAGATGACAAGGAACTGAAGGCCACCATCGCCAATAACTCGGCCTGGATGTCAGCTGTGAATATGTATATGGCCAGTGGCGGCTATGCTCAACAAACTGGCGGGGAACAGAATTGGAAACAGGTGAAGGTCAAAGGCCAGCGCGCAATAATCGAATACGATGATTCCTCCGGATACAAACTGAGCCTGCCAATGGGCCAATCTTCGTTGATCGTCTGGGAAGGAATTAATTATACGAACGAACAGGAAATGCTGGCCGCGGCCAATGCCTTTGATATTGATGGAATTAAGAAAATGTTGGGCGAACAATAATCAATCTGTAAAATGAAGAATTCAATTATGAAAAATATACTATTTGCAGCCGTCGTTCTTTGTTCGCTTGGCGTTACAAACGCTCAGGATTTTCAGGCAAATCTTTCCACGGCACGCTCCTCTTACGGAAGTGGCAATCTCGAAGACGCGCGTTTCGCCATGCAGCAAATGCTGAACGACATCGACGTTCTGGTGGGTAAAGAACTTATCAAGACATTGCCGGCGAAATTTGATGCTCTGGCAGCGAATACCGCGAATGATGATGTTACCGCAAATACTGGTTTAGCGGGTGTGCTGGTTCATCGCGATTACGGCACTGGCGACAAAACTGCTACGCTCGATGTTATGAGCAATTCTCCCCTGATTTCGTCTATCAACGCAATTCTCTCAATCCCCTTTATCGGCAACTCCGGAGACGGATCACAAAAAGTAATTAAAATTCAGGGATACAAGTCGGTTCTTCAACGTACGCTGGATAGCGAAACGAACAAAACGAGCTACTCCCTTCAGATTCCGCTCAACTCAACGTTGATCACGATTAATGGCGAGAACTGCAGCGAGGCTGAGATTACGCGCTGGGCAAACAGCCTGCCCATGAGCCAGATCGCAAAGCTTGTTCAATAACAGAACCGTTGATATCGTCACACAAGGAGCCCGCAGGCTCCTTTTTTTATGCAGTAGGGTCATGACATTCGTGTTTATCTTCGTTGCCGTAGTGGTCGCTGTTGGTCTGACTGGATGGTTCTTATCCGCACCGGTTTATCGGGGACCTGTAACCGACCACTTCAATGGGAAATTTTTTTTTAATCCGGACCATCAGTCTGCCAAAGGCTTCTCTTCCCTGCTGAAATGGTTCGCCACACGAAAGCAGGGACCGTGGAGCAAAACAGAACACAGATTTACAGCCAGTTCTCCGCCGTCGCGAATAACCGACCATTTGCGTATCACCTTCGTTAATCATTCCACTTTTCTAATTCAATTTGGCGGGATAAATGTGCTGACCGATCCTGTTTGGTCAGAACGCGTAAGTCCGTTCTCGTGGATCGGACCGGCGCGAATGCGCCCTCCAGGCATAATGTGGGAAGACCTTCCGCCGATCCATCTGGTTTTACTGAGTCATAACCATTATGATCATTTGGATATTGGTACAATACGGAGGCTTAATCAACAGCATAAGCCACTATTTGTCGCTCCTTTGGGCGTGAAGGCGTTCCTGAGTCAGCTTCAGGTTTCAGATTGTATTGAGTTTGACTGGTGGGAGGGAAAAGAGGTTTTCGCCGACGTCAACATAACGTGCCTTCCTGCTCTGCACTTTTCCGGAAGAGGTATGTTCGATCGGGATCGGACCTTGTGGGCTGGGTTCTTTCTCAGGACGAAATTTGGCAACATCTATTTCGCAGGCGACACAGGTTACAATTCAACCTTGTTTAAGACTATTGGTGAACGTTGCTCCCCCATTGATGTTTCTTTGATTCCCATTGGCGCATACAAACCTGAATGGTTCATGTCACCCATTCATTGTTCTCCAGATGAGGCGGTTCAAAATCATTGTGATGTAAAGTCGCGGACAAGCATTGCTTCGCATTTCGGCAGCTTTCCCCTTGCCGACGATTCGCAGGTAGATCCGGTGGAAGACCTTTCGATGGCACTAACCAAAATGAATATAAAGGGATCGTTTATCGCACTTGAAGAGGGTCGCCGCTTCGAATTAGAAAAGCCGCAGTTGTGAGTTTTTTCGAGGTGGACGACGCCGTGCCCCATCGAAAACCGTTCGTCCGCCCAGCGCGCTGGCGTCGTGCCTTTCTTTTTGTATGATTTGATCCAACGAGTAGTTCGGGACAAAACTTTTCTCCACGTCAAGTGCCATCTTCGAAAGCTTTTCAATTGCCCTGGATTTTTCCGTGATGCCGAGGCGTGCATTTTCAACAGCGGTCTTCAGCGTTGAAATCGTCTCGTCGTAGATTTTCAAAGGGACAGGAAACGGATGGCCATCTTTTCCGCCATGAGCAAAGGAAAACCTGGCGGGATCACTGAAACGAGATGGTGTACCATGAATAACTTCACTTACAAGGGTAAGCGACTGAAGAGTTCTCGGGCCCAGACCATTCAGTAAGAGAAGCGATTCAAAATTCGCGACTTCCAGTTCTGCTGCCAGCGTGATCACTGCACCAAGGCGTTTCAAATCGACATCGCGCGAGGTTACTTCATGGTGCCGCGGCATGACGATTTTTCTTATCTCGGGCAGAATCCGCGATGGATCCTCACAAGCGATCTGCAGAACTGTGTCACGGGTAACTGACGCGTCCTCATGTGTGAGATTAAGGATCAGTCCCTGATTTTCTCCTGTTACTCCGGAATGAGGTTGACAGATATACGATTTAAAGGCTTCCGAATGCCAATGATACCTTCGCGCCATGCCGGAATGGTCATTGAGACCCTGCTGGATTACTGCCCACTCACCGTCGCGGGTTACAACGAAATTATGCAGGTACAACTGGAACCCATCCTGCAGTGCTGTATTGTCAACCTTTGCGACAAGCTTACTTGATCGCACCAGCTCGTTTCCATTCAGGCCGGTTTTTTCGGCGACTATGAGAAGCTCATCCGGCGTTTTGCGGGAATGTTTTCCGCGGCCACCACAGATATAAATCCCCAATTCACCGGACAGGGGGTTGATGGCACGTTTGAGCGCCCCCATCACCGATGTGGTAATCCCGGACGAGTGCCAGTCCATTCCCAGGACGCATCCGAATGCCTGAAACCAAAGCGGATCACTCATGCGACGCAACACTTCGGATGTGCCATATGTTTGCACGATCCCCTCAATTATGGCACCTCCAAGCGAAGTCATCCGCTCGGCCAGCCACTTTGGTACGTGTCCATAGTGCAGCGGTAAATCAGCGTAATTTGCGCGCGCCATAAGTGTTGTCAAGGTAGAAAAATTTCGGATACCCCTGGCGTTGCAAAGCTAAACCACGAAAAAATCCCTGCTTGTTTTTCGTATGCCGTTTACGATAATGTGAATTGTATGTTTGCCTTCAAAGTGTTTACGCGTTGTGAGGTTCCGGAAGGATTGCTTCCTGGAGATTGAGATCTCCTCATTCGATTCGACGGATTTTTCATTCAGTCGAAAAATGCGGGTTGAAGTTCGCCCTGAAGCCGTACAATAATCGATCGCATAATCGAGCCGAAAACGCGCTGGTTTTTTTTCGCGGTTTCTTAAACGCAAATCAAACCGTAACTCCCCGCCTATACCGATGTTTCTATCGGATAACCGAAAGGCCGTCAACTCCATTTTGATATTTGGATTAATGCCATGAAGCATCAGACTTTCCGGGTGCCCCTTTTTGAAAAGGGTTCGACACCCATGGCGAATTATTTCATCCGTCAGCGGACTAATTCCTTTCCACCTTCTTACTAATTCGCGAACAAGGTCCGGGTGGTCTTTAGCGATGTCGTTTAAGTTGTTGGCTACACTTCTTCTGACATAGGGTGACGGATCCGTTTTAAGCGTTTCCAGTATTGGAATAATACGCGTTGGGTTTTTCTTTAGCCAGGGGACTCCTGCACCCCAGGGCAACCGCGGCCTGCACCCCTCACTCGCCAGCCGTCGTACATTTTCATCTGGATCAATAGCCCAGGTCTCCAGTTCCGCAATGGTTCTTTCAGGGTCAAGATTCAAAAAAGAACGTATGGCAAATTCTCCACTGGCGAGACGCGTAATTTCACGTAGAGCGTATAATGATTCGTCAACATGCCGGGTGCCGAACAATCCAACGAACTCCGGAATAAAGATCAATTCGAAGCCCTGTACGCAAATACGTTCCTGCCGGAAGCGCCGCGACAATTCGGCTAGAAGCAAAGCCGCCGTCGAGAATTCATCAGGTAACACGGTTTTCAGAGAGGTCGCGATCCTTTTCACCCGTTGCTTTAGCTCCAGATCCGGCCATTGCTCATCAAAAACTTTATAAATGAATTCGCGTTCGTTAAAACGCGGTAAGCTCTCACTCATTACAGGAAGAATCCTTTCAAAGAAAACAGGATTGTACATGTGCTTAAGCAATTCGGCCATAAGGAAGTTTTTTTCAAACTTCGGTCGGGCTTCTGACAATCCTATGTCAGTAGGTTAAATCAATTCAGACGGAGTTCGGCTTTCATTGCCTTGATATTATTGATCAGAGCCTGCTGCCAGGAGGTGTCGGCATCCCATTTATTGCCCAAAAAGACGTTGCCCGAGTCAATGTGCCTGAAATATACTTTGAAGATGGACGTATTTAATCCAATGTTCTTTGCCTGAGGAGTGTCGCCGGGAAACGTAATGCTCACGTAAGCTGTCTCGGCGGGTGAAGTCGGGTATTGTAGTAGCTGACGTGCAACGATTGCCCTGGTATGCAGGAAACAAAAAATATAAAACATTCCTTGCTTTCGAAGTTCCTTTTCGCTCACGCCGGGATCCACGAGTTTGTACTCAAACGGGAAGTGTTGTTCGAAAATGCTGGCGAGTTCTTGATCGAGACTATCGATACCGAATTTGGGTACAGCAACCAAATCAACTTTCATATCGACGGCATAGAATTCATTTCGCTTACCCGTAATCGGGTTAATGGTTTGATCGGTCTCCGGAAACTCATTGATCAAAAGATTCTCTTTTTTCAATGTCGCGAGCGCGTCCCGGTTAAGGGTCTTCAAAGCTTCAAGCAGCAGCCGGTGTGAGTACGACCAGGCCGGTTGGCCAGCGGTAAGAATTTCCTCCTTACCATTAAACGGCGTGATCGATATTCGGTAGCCATCGGAGAATTTTTCAGCAAAAACCAAGTTTGCTATTTCCCGTTGGCGTAGAAATGTGTAGAAGCCGCGAGTGGCATCTTTCCCGGCAGTTAACACATCAAGCGCAAAGTAACTGACAGCATCTATGCCGGTCCGCTGAAAATAATCCTGCATCTGGTTGAGTTCCTTTTCGGAAAACCCGAAAGAAAAAAAGACTGCGGAACGGGTACTAAGCAGTTTGTCCGGAAAATTGCCAGCAAGGTTCACCTGCTCCACGAATTGTTTCTCAGAAAGAGGGTATTGCGCATTCAGGCTACTTCCCGCGATGATTAGCAGAACCGATAAAATTAAGTGTCTCATACCCGAAAAGTTTCAGCGGTGCATGTAAGCCCGTATACCGAACGAAAAGAAAGGTTAATCTATTTTAAAAACCAATAAAAAAGCCGGTGTTATCTGACTTAACCGGGTAGGTCTCCAGGTCCCGGGCGTCGGAATCGCATGCCTTGCCACTCCTCAGGTCGAACCGATAACTATGCCACGGGCAGATTATTTCCCCCGCAAAGTTTACTTTTCCCGTTGAAAGAGACTCACCATTATGCGTGCATCGGTCCTGGACCGCGAAAAACACGCCAGCGTGGCGCGCAAGGCAGATACGTTTACCCCTGACAATCACCAGCTGAGTCGAATCTTCGGGAATTCTGCTCCGCGCTTCTTCGTATGATCCAAATATCTTTATCCATTCCATGCTGGTCTCACTCGAAGCGATTCTTTTCGTTTTCAATATAAATGATAAAATTAGGTGTCACGAAAAACTAATCATGATACGGACCCTTCTTTTTTGCCTTCTTATCTCGAACCTTGGATTTTCTCAGGTAAACACCAGCTTACAACGAAAGATTGATGATGCCGCTTCCTCTCTTGAGGAAAAGGTGATCAAATGGCGCCGGCATATACACCAATATCCCGAGCTGAGTAACAGAGAAACGAAAACAGCCGCCTATGTAGCTGAGCACCTTAAAAGCCTTGGACTGGAGGTAACGACCGGTGTTGCACATACCGGCGTCGTGGCGCTGCTGAAAACAGGCAAACCCGGACCCGTGATTGGTTTGCGGGCGGATATGGATGCACTACCGGTGACCGAGCGGAACGACCTTCCTTTCGCTTCGCGGGAAAAGGCAGTATATAACGATGTGGAAACCGGCGTTATGCATGCCTGCGGCCATGATGCCCATGTCGCCATCCTAATGGGCGTTGCCGAAATCCTTGTAAACCATAAGAAAGATCTCAAGGGAACGATCAAGTTTATTTTTCAGCCCGCCGAAGAAGGTCCGCCAGCCGGGGAAGAAGGCGGGGCGGAATTAATGGTAAAAGAAGGAGTCCTCCAGAATCCGAAGGTGGATGCGGTTTTCGGCTTGCACGTTCAGTCCATTCGCAAGCTCGGTCAAATCGGATATAAGCCTGCGGGAATGATGGCGGCTTCCGATTGGTTTTCAATCAAGGTCCAGGGTCGGCAAAGCCACGGCGCGGCTCCCTGGAAAGGCGTGGATCCGATCGTCGTCGCGTCGCAGATCGTGCTTGGTTTGCAAACCATCGTCAGCCGGCAGATAGATTTAACCAAAGAGCCTGCAGTGATTAGCATAGGCCGGATTCAGGGAGGCATCCGGGAAAATATCATCCCGGAAACGGTCGAGTTAAGTGGAACCATTCGCACTTTCGACCGCGGGATGCAGAAAGCCATACATGAGAAGATTGTTCTTACTGCCACGAACATCGCAGAAAGCGCGGGTGCCAAAGCTGAGGTGAATTTCGATGGGAAAACGCCCGTAACGTATAATGATCCGGAGATTACGGAAAAACTGGTTGGCGCGTTAAATCGTGCCGCGGGAGAAGGTAATGTGGTACGAATACCAGCCGATACCGGCGCGGAAGACTTTGCATTCTACCAGCTAGAGGTTCCAGGGTTTTTCTTTTTCGTTGGTGTTTGCCCCCCGGACGTTGACCCGGCATCAGCGCCCTCACATCATACCCCCGATTTCATGATGGACGAAAAGGGAATGCTTACCGGCCTGAAAGGACTTTTGAATATTACGTTGGAATATATGTTTCTTAAGCGTTAAGGCATCGCGTCAAGATCCAGCAAAAAGAACATGTCGCAAGCGAAATGACCGGTGTTTCCAAGTGCCGCGGGAATGCGTTTGAATCCACTTTTTTCGTAGGCGGAAATCGCCGTTGACATGGTGTGAAATGTTTCTATATAGCATTTCGTGTAGCCAAGATCTTTCGCCGCACGAAGGCAGGCCTGAAGCAACATGTTGCCATACCCCTTCCTCCGACTGCTACGCAGGAAATACATTTTTTGCAACTCACAAATCGTATCGTCGCCACCCTTCAGTGGAGCAATGCCACCGCCGCCAACAATCTGGCCATTGATATCACATACGAAATAAACCGATCGCGGGGCATCGTATGCTGCATACATATCCAATACGTCCGGATCATGGATCGCAAATCCAGGAGAGGTTGCCCCGAATTCAGGCATAACCTCTTTAATGATCCTTTCCATTACAGGATTATCTCTTTGCGTAATCTTTCTTATCTGCACTCGCATTGGCTATCGATTAAGTTCAGTTATTGCTTCTTTGAAGCGAAGGCGGATGGCGTTTCCGTTCAGACTTTCGCCGTTCCTGTAGACCCACTTTCCAGCAATCAGAGTGCCCAGCACAGCTGAAGCAGCCGATGTATACACCAGTGCCGGAAGTAAATTTTCGACGCCGGCCTGGATGAGGAGTGGTTCGTCTGCATTGTAAACCACCGCGTCGAGGGGCTTGTCAATTTCGAAGAAGTTTCCGGAGGGAAGGCCCATGGCTTTACGGCCACATGGAATACACTTATTCAACTGAATGGTCGCCGCATCATCAAAAGTGTTCCGCTTGTGCGACGTCAGCCGCTGGGCATAGTCCAGCCAGCGCAGATCTTCCAACGGATCAAGGCTGATGTGGCTATCGGTACCGATGCACCAGTTGCCATAATAATCAGCGAAGTCGACAAGCCGGAAAATTCCATCGCCGAGATTTGCTTCGGTTCCCGGACACAAAACGACATTGGCTTCGCTTTGCGCAAGCCGCCTCACCTCATCGTCGTTCAGGTGTGTACAATGCACAAGGTGAAACCTGCTATTTAGCGGAAGGTTGTCCAGCAACCAGGACACCGGTCGCTGCTTCAGAAACCCTTCAGCGTCGCGCACTTCCTGAAGTTGTTCCGCTGCATGTAAATGAAAGGGAAGCTCACGCGGGCCGAGTTCAAACGTTCGTTTCACATCGGCTGGGGATACCGCCCTTAACGAGTGTACCCCAAATCCCAGAGATGCCAGCGAGTAATTCTTAACCGCCGACTCGGAGTGTTTTAACAGCGTGAGATATTCATCAACGGTTCGGCTGATGAACCGCCGCTGCCGGGGCCTCGGCTCCTCTCCGAACCCGCCTTTCTGATAAAACACCGGAATGATGGTTATCCTGATTCCAGCCGTTTGGGCGGCAGCCAGTAATCGTTCACCCATCTCCGCCTGATTCGCGTAAGAATTACCTTTTTTATCATGATGGAGATAATGGAATTCAGCCACATGCGTATATCCCTTCCTTACCATCTGGCTGTATAGCATCGCGGCAACAGCCTCCATGTGGTCCGGGTCCATTGTCAATGCACATTCGTACATGGCTTCCCTCCATGTCCAGAAATCATCCGATGAACCTGGTAGATGTTTTTCGGCCAGTCCCGCCATGGCAAACTGAAACGCGTGGGAATGTGCATTTGGAAAGCCGGGAACTGCGAAACCTTTAACCGCTTCAATTGCAATGCTGAAGGCCGGTGCGATATCAGACAGGTACTTAATGTCGCCTTCTTGGTTAATTCCAACATATGCCGGTTTCATCCAGCCCTGTTGCAGGAGCAGCGCTTCAAAGCAATAGTATTTAAGCTCTGCCAGCTCCATATTTTTCTTACAGTGAGATAACCGTTATAAGCTTTTCAAAACCATGCTTTAAATGCTCACGGATTTTTTCCGCACGTACTTTATCGTACGCGGTCTCGGTATCATCCATATAATTTGCCTTCACCATCTCAAGTTGCAGCGCGTGCCGATGCTCGGCCGGAACTCCATACTTCCGGGTGATGTATCCGCCTTTAAACAGGAAATTGTTTTCGAAAGAATAACCTGATTTGACAAGGTTTTTAGATACTATCTCTGTGAGAAATTCTCCGGCTGAAGATCCGTTATTATCTCCAAGAATAAGATCAGGAAACGGCTCTGGATGAATCGACGGAACCCGGCGGCGGATACTGTGACAATCCCACAGCAGAACCTTGCCGAATTTTTTGAGACATTCGTCTAACAATGTTTGAAGAGCCGTATGATAGGGATTGTAAAACGCCTCCACCCGCCGCTGGACTTCGTCGGGATGAACCGATTCGCGTTCATCTATGTAAAGATGTTCCCCTTTGAACGAGGTCACCGGACAAAGACCGGTTATTAATCTTCCGTCGGTGTAAAGTGGTTTACTTTCCGGATAGCGATTCAGATCAATCACCCACCGGCTTAAGGTGGCAGAGATCATCCTCATCCCCATGTCAGGTGCGAAGTCATATAATTGATCTACGTACCAGTCCGTATCATCCGGGCGATCGATCAGGTTTTCCCGGTACTCACCCCGAATGTCGTCAGGAAAGTCTGTTCCACAGTGGGGTACACTAATGATGATCGGCACCTGATTCGTGCGCTCGTATGTGATCTTGAAAGGTTCCATGCACTTGATTCCTTTTGGATCAGCGGTTTTTCTTTTTCTTGCGGCTTTTCTTCTTTTTCTCTGTGGGTCCTTCGGATTGTTCAGCTACTGCCTCCTTTTCAGCGAGTACCTTGAGCTCCTGTCTTAATCCGGCAATCTCATCTTCAAGAGTTCGCGTACGCTGCTGTAAACGGTCGAGATCACGTTGCAAATCATCATTGGATTCCTCTGCGGTTAACTGATTCTTCACACGCATGATGCGCCCGAAGCTTTCGTCTATACGTTCCTTCGGAACAGCACCTGAGGCCACAAGTTTTTTAATGATCCCGTGAACCTTGTCTACGGTCCGTTCTTCACTTCCCGAGATATTGTTGGAGAATGTCATTATATCGATCCCTGCATTGATGGCAAGTTTGATGGCTTCCTCGAGACCATAGTGTTTGGTAATGGCATGCATCTGCATATCATCACTGAAGACAAGTCCATGAAAGTTGAGGCGTTCGCGAAGAATTCCATTGAGGATATCCGATGACAACGTTCCGGGTCTTCCCGCCTTATCGAGGTTACGATTAACAATATGTGCCGACATAACCGCATCCGCGTATCCTTCCGATATCAATTTTTCGTAGGGATGAAGTTCGCGTTCATTCCATGTTTGAGTTACATCCGCCATGCCAAGGTGCGTATCAGCGATGGAGCTTCCGTGGCCCGGGAAATGTTTCAACGCGGTGAGAACGCCATACTTCCGATGCTGGATTATGAATTCCTTCGCCAGTATCGCTACGGAATCCTGGTTGTTTGAAAATGCCCGACCAGTCCGAACGATGACAGGGTTAGATGGGTTGGCCGCGAGGTCTACCACCGGTGCAAAGTTTACATTAATGCCGAGGCCTGCGAGTGTCGACGCTGTGGCTTCCGCATAAAACCGTACGGAATCCAGTGAATTGGCCTTGCCCATCGCTTCTGCGGTAATTGACCTTGGAAATCCATATTTGTCTTTCAGCCGGTTTACTCTTCCCCCCTCCTGGTCAATGCTCACCAATAATGGAATGGGCGCGGCCTGTTGGTATGTCCAAACGATCTTCTTGAGTTCTGCGAAGGAATTCTTTGCAGGAATGTTCTTCTCGAAAATTATGATGCTTCCAACTTTCCCTTCACGTACTTCACGCAATACCTGCTGATCGACGGCTGCCTTTGGAAAACCGATAAGAATCATCTGCCCGATTTTTATGTCGAGACTGTCGCGCTGTTGACCCATTGTAACATGCGATGCCAAGGTAGCCATGATGGCCATTGAAAAAATCAGAATGTTCCTTAATTGTTCTTGTTTCTTCACGTTAGTAGTTTTCATAAAAATCAAATAAAACACGCTGCATGTTTGTCCGAATGTCATTTGTGGATACCGTGTAATTACCGCTCATGAAAGAGAAAATCAGCATTTTACCACTTCGTGTAATCAAGTAGCCACTCAGGCTGTGGTTGTTGCTAAGCGTTCCTGTCTTGCCAAAGATAAACGGCGTTTCGGCCTTATACCAGTTCTTGATTGTTCCTGCCTTCCCGCCAGTGGCCAGCAGGGGAAACAATCGCTCCTGCGGCACCTTTTCATAAATCTTTTGCCAAACGTTCACGATGAAACGCGGCGTGAACAGATTATATCGCGAAAGACCCGAGCCATCGCGCCAGACTGGCGGATCGGTGAATGACTTAAAATAATTTTCCGTCATATATCGGATCGCTATTTCGGGTTTCAACGAATCTGATAACACGCCTGCGCACATTAGCAATAGTTGTTCTGCGATATGGTTATCGCTGTCCTGCATCATCACTTTGTAAACGCTGTCCGCCGGAACACTAAAAAGCGTACGCGCAAAAGGATCCGGCTTCCTGTTAATCAGCGTCACTTTTCGATGCAGGGTATCACTAAGCAAATTCGCTACCAGGGCTGGTTCTGTTCTGAATGGAATCAAAAATTCACGAAACGAGGTTCGGGTTCCCGGGAAGTGAACGAAGCGGTTTGATGCTATTTCACGCACTATCTGAACCCGTTCACGCGACGGCCCCTGCGAATAAAATTGCTTAAAAAAGGTTGGCACGACCACGAACTGATCCGGAAGCGGGTAACATGAAAAGCTGTTTCCGTAAACAGGCAAAGATGAACGTTCCTGTGAGTAATTGTCATTGTAGTCGTCCCATGCCCAGCCCGGCCCCAGACTTTGGGTGTGAAAATTGTCAGAGGAATAATACAAAGGCGTCCTTGCGCCGGAAAGAAAATCGAAAACGCGGGAATCTGAATACGTAACGTTATTGAGGAACGATGGGTCACCGGTTCCCCAGAAGATAAGCGAATCCTGTTTTTCAACGTACTCAATACCCGGGAGCGAATCCCCCAGTAACGTCAACGCTGTATACAAGGTGAGGATTTTGGTGTTGGAGGCAGGAGTAAAATACCGATCCGATTGGTATTCGTAAACTACTTTCCCCTTACCAGGATCATAAACTATAAATCCTGTATGATTATTGAATCTTCCCTCTGTTTCGCGGAATGTTTGATTGAGCTTCCTGGTAGACAGCGGCGAGCATCCTGTCAATATAAGCAGGCCGAAACACAGAATCTGCAATGTATGCCTCACCACTTATTAAGGTAACGTTCTACCAGTATGGTAGTGTGGTGTAATTCGTGACCGGCAATGATGTATCCAATGCCCTCGACACTGATTTCGTTCTTGTTTGCTACGCCTCTGCGTTTAAGCATTTCCGGGGTGAAGCTTCGAAATAAATCCAGCGTAGATTCCCTTAGGCGTTCCATGGACCCGGCGAGCTCCGTGATGGTGAGGGCCTGCGCATTGGATTCAGGAACATAGGCATTCTCATCAAATGGCGGAAGATGTGTTTTATCATTCCTGGCAAAGGTCAGCGCGCGAAACGCAAATACCCGCTCCGCGTCCATCATATGCTGCAATAGTTCCTTGATCGTCCATTTGCCGGAAGCGTAGGAATAGGTTCCAAGTGATTCGGGAATCTGACTAAGAAGACGCGCTGTTTCTTCGGACGAAACCTCGAGAGCCTGGATCAGCTCATAGTGGTTGACCCGGGCCACATACCCCTGATAGAACGAGGGAACCTGCTCTGTAGAAAATACTTGTTCCATTGCGCCTGAATTTCTGGCAAGATAATTTTTATCTGCGTTCCTTCTCCATATTCGTTTGACAAAGTAATCGCTTCTGCCGGGTTTTTTAGCCGCCTGTCCTCACGACGTGCATTCCGCGGAATTGTTCCGTCACTGTTTATAAAATACGAAATCTTTCTATGTGTCGCCTTCCTTTCCGCGTCGAATTACGATGCCGTCACACGCGGTTCCTGAACATCTAATGGTCGACTGCGTTCTCATCCAGCTCCTTGACTTTAGGCAGGATAAACCGTGAAAAACGATCACTTACTTCGAGTGACCGCAGCATCCGATCACGCAAAAATCCTTCAACCGGTAGAATCAGCATCGCAATCGCAACCTGAACAATAAAGTCGATAACAGGACTCGTATTGGTTTCAAGGGTGTCACCGATCAAAGTCTCCACTAATTGGATAAGTATAACAATGGTGACCAGCATCAGTAGGCGACTGATGATCCGATACCGCACGCTAAGACGGAAGGATAACACGACCAAAAACGAAAACAGCATTACCTCGAAAGCATAAAACCACGGCCTTTTCCAATAGGGCGGAATAATGTTGAGAACAAGCTCTTCCATCGAACTACCTTCACCAAATGCATTCATCGATTGAACCTGTAGCACATAATCGCCTGAAGGCAGATACGGGATTTCGATAATACTATTCGACTGGCTCCATTCTGACCAGTTCGGGTCGAGACCCTTCAACCGGTATCGGTATTCTACGGCCATGGATCCAAGATAATCCGGTTGAACAACCTCGATTGACACCCCGTTGCTTGTATGTTCGGAGAGCACGTCAAGCCTCTTCCCGCCTTGTTTTAATTCGCCGTTCCGCACCTGTTTTAAGATCAGCGGGAATCCCGCCGAATAAGGTGTGATTTGATCCTTGTAAAACTTAAACAACTCGTTGTTTCCGGTGATGATCCAGAGATCACCAGACGCTTTATCCGGATGCAAGAACCGGATGTTCCTGAATAGATTCAACAGACCCGGGTTTCGGTTATCGAATCCTTCACTGAGGGATTTCCAACCGTGTACATCACGATACAACAAACTACGGCCATTGGCAAAATAATTGGTCAGTTCATTTCGAGAAAGGGTATCAATTTTGTGAAAGGTGTTTTCGTTTCCATCATAACGGAACAACCCTGAGGAATTGGCGAATACCAGACTTCCCTGAAATGAAATGCCTACCAGCTGATCATAGTTAGGATTGTCAATAGGAATAATCCGGATGTCTGAGATCTCACCGTCATGTACTGTAGTATGATAGAACTTGTCGAGTGAACAAAGCCACAGGTCACCGTCATCAGATTCAAAAATATGATCGATCTGATCATTGACATTTACCAAAAACTCGCGGCTCTGCCAGCGGTTCTCTTCGTATCTGAGCACACGGATTTTGTCAGCATACGTCGAGACGAACAGAAGGCCATCGCGTGTTCCGTAAAGGTAACGGGAGGGCTCATCAAGAAGGAGTTTGGCGGATAGCCCATTTATTTCAAATGTTCCTCCCAACCCTGCGGCTACCAGCCTTCCATCTATCTCCGAGAGCTGCGTGACCTTTGCTTCAATTCCATTAACTTTCCTGTACACCCAGTTAGAGGTCCGGTAGATTCTTTCGGTTCGCTGAACTTTTTCCCCAGGAACGGCAGCGTCTTTTTTTCGGGATGACGATTCAGGAGCGGCTTCCTTTTCATCATCTTTGGAGGGCTTCTTCTTCCTGAACAATCCCAGAAAGCCTCCCCGTTTCGCTTCTGCTTTTGATGTTGGATCTCCCGTCGCTTTTTCGGTCGACTTGCCAGCACGCAATCTCGGTTTTCCTTTTGACGGCACATCCACATAATATTTAACTTCTTCAAAAACATCTTCTTTTTCAAGTTTGAAAAGCCCGAGCGATGTCCCTACGTAGATTGAATTTCTAAAAGAAGTGGCACAAAGCAGGCTCCCCTGAAGTCCGCTGAAGTGATGGAACGATCGGAATGGCAGGTACGGAACCACACGGGTAAAACCAAATTCATGGGCCACCCACACAGCCTGTGACCGGTCTGAGAACAAGGTGAAAATCTCGTTGTCGGGGAGTCCTTTGGTACTGTTGACGATCTCATAGGTTTTTCCATTACCGATGTTGATGAAAACAAGCCCCCCGCGTAGTGTTCCCAGGACAACCAACTCATTGCTTACCCAGGTTCCCTGGACCACGACACTTCGGTTGAGGTACTCCTGATCCTCGAGAATAAGTTTTCGAGGTGCCTTACCGCCGTCCTGCACAAATATTTCGCTGTTCGCAAAGCCTAGGAGAGAACGATCATTAAGCGACGCGGAGAAGACCAGCCCGGAGGAGCCTGACACCAATCCGGTTGGCGTAGCGACTTCACCTTCAACCCGAAGGAGTTTTCCGTCCATGGTTGTAACGTATGCATTGCCGGCGATTTCGTGAATTCCGGAAAGCGCTCCGTCACTAGCGTGGTAAGGAATTGTTCTGGAAACGTCGCCCTTTGTTGTTAAAACGAAAATCGTATCCTCGTTTATGAAGCGGATGTCTTCCTTCACCCGAATACTTTGGAAGACATTTCTCGCTGTAGACGACAAAGCCTTAGCCGATGGGATGCCCTGCGAATTAAAAACAATGCGGCCAATGCCATTGACACCACCCCAGAATATATCACCCTCATCTGTTATATGTAAGGTATATACCGCCCCCTGCGTGTTGATTTCGTTCCAGGTTCTTCCATCAAACTGCAAAATGCCTGTCCGAGTTGCAAAGTATATTACACCGTTTTGATGCTGGGCGATCTGAAAACAAATGTTGTCATGCCGGTCCTGTCCGGGGGAATAATGAGAAAGAAAATAGTTTCCTGTCTGAGCGAAACTTGCTGAGTGAGCCAGAAAAAAGACCAGTAAAAAATAGCGCATAGGTCAATACGACCAAAAATAATTAATTCCGTCTTCAAATTGGTTTCGATGTATGTTAACTGATGCGACTCCAGTTAACCACGCTTTTTCGCATGGAGTCGATTTGAACCCTAATCGCCAGGTTTTGTGGTTTTTCGAGCTCGGGATCATCGTTGATGATACGTTGTGCTTCGTTTCTGGCGTGTTGAAGAATTTCGCTATCGGTACCAAGATTTGCTATCAGCAGATCTAATGCTCCACTTTGCTGTGTGCCCATGAGATCACCCGGGCCACGTAACTGAAGATCGGTTTCAGATATTTCAAATCCATTGTTCGTTCTCACCATCGTATCGATTCGCGTCTTTGAATCCTGGCCGAGTCGCGGGCCTGTCATTAAAATGCAGTACGACTGATCGGCTCCCCTTCCGACGCGTCCACGAAGCTGATGCAGTTGCGATAGCCCGAATCTTTCCGCGTTCTCGATTATCATAACGGATGCATTAGGCACATCGACACCTACTTCAATCACGGTAGTTGCCACCATGATTTTAGTTTCGCCTTTCTTAAACCGCAACATCTCATACTCCTTTGCATCCGGCTTCATTTTCCCATGGACGATACTGACCGCCACGTCAGGAAAAGCGCGGCAAACACTTTCATATCCATCCATGAGATGTTTGAGGTCCAGTTTTTCAGATTCTTCAATAAGCGGGTAAACCATGTATATTTGTCTTCCTGCGGCGATCTGATCCCGAACGAATCCGTTAACCTGAAGCCTGTGCGCGTCATACTTGTGCACAGTTTTGATTGGTTTTCTTCCTGCAGGAAGCTGATCAATCACCGAGATATCAAGATCTCCGTACAGCGTCATTGCCAGCGTCCTCGGGATAGGCGTAGCTGTCATGACCAGAACGTGAGGAAATACATCGTGATTTTTCTGCCAAAGCTTCGATCGCTGCGCCACACCAAACCGGTGCTGTTCATCTACCACAGCCAGACCGAGTTGTTTGAACCTGACTTCTTCCTCAAGTAGTGCATGCGTTCCTATCAGTATTTTCAGATCTCCGCTTTGAAGTCCGTTATGAATAATTTTGCGTTCACTTTTCCGGGTGGAACCCGTGAGCAACGCAATAGGTATCCGCATTTTATCAGCGTGTATCTTGAGATTTTGATAGTGTTGTTGAGCCAGGATTTCTGTAGGAGCCATGAGTGCGCTTTGGGCATCACCCTGCAGCGCAAGCAACATGCAGATGAATGCCACGATCGTTTTCCCGCTGCCCACATCCCCCTGAAGCAGACGGTTCATCTGCTTCCCCGATTTTAGATCCTGATAGATTTCTTTTATAACTCTCTTCTGGGCATCGGTAAGCGCGAACGGTAAATGTTGGTTATAGAATTCAGTGACTAATGATGTATCTGAAAAGATTCTGCCCCTGAACTTGTTTTGGCGAATCAGTTTCATTTTCAACATCCGTAGCTGAATGAAGAAGAATTCTTCAAACTTCAGTCGTCGTTGTGCCTGGTTCAGCAATTCTGTTGAGGATGGAAAGTGAATCGAAACTATAGCATCCGATTTCGACATGAATCTGTTCACCGACAAAATATCCTGCGGTAATGTCTCGCGAATTCGCTCTCTTGCCAATTCCAGTAGTTGAGCCATAAGCTTTGACAGCGCCTTGCTTTCAAAATGTTTCGAACGCATGCTTTCAGTGAGTGAATAAACAGGATGGAGGAATTGTCCCTGTTCATGCCTTTCGGTCAAAGGTTCTATTTCAGGATGAGCAAGACTCAGTTTGCTTCCGAACCGATTTGGTTTTCCGAATGCCACATAGACTACGCCGGTTTTAATCTTACTGTCAATCCAGCTTATGCCCCGAAACCAGACAAGTTCGATGGATCCGCTTTGATCTTCGAACGAGCATACCAACCTTCGTTTGGGTCCAATACCGATAACCTCTTTCTTTTTTACGACCCCCTTTATTTGCACATACGGCATTGAATCATCGACGTCGCTGGTAACATGAAACTTTGTGCGATCTTCATAACGGTAGGGGTAGTACTGAATCAAATCACCAAAGGTGAAGATACTCAGCTCCTTGTTAAGTACCGCCGCCCTTTGCGGTCCGACTCCTTTCAGAAATTCTATTGGCGTATCAAAAAAGGCCGTCATTTAGAAATTTTGATCCAACTCGAAAAATAATCATTAACAGAAAGGACTAATCACAGAATTGTGAATTACTTTTGTCGTCGCATTCCTTCAAACGGTTACCAGTGTTGAACCACAGGAATTAAATGCGGGTTTGAAATTATGAAGGTAAATTCGAGAGTTTACAAGGGCATCGAGTACGTCGAACTAAGCGACTTGCCCGTCGACCAGCAGGACAAGATAAGGGAACTTACCGCGGAAGATTTTCTGATTAAAATACTGATCGACAAAACAATCGTGAGTAACTGCATCCAGTACAAAGATTATTTGAACTGGCTGGAAAAATCTTACCCGATGGAGAAGGCCCCTGTCAGGCGTGAACGGCAGACGGAGGCGCCGGCATTCCAGATTTCGCTTGAAAAAATTTAGTCCCACACCCCGGAGTCTGGCACGATCTCCAACACGTTTCCAGCGGGATCCAGAAAATAAAACGACTTTCTGCCTGATTCCCAGGTGACTTCATCTATTATTTCGACTTTCTTTTTTGTGAGTTCTTTTTTGTGATCTTCATATTCTGCCAGAGGGACCTCAAATGCGAGGTGCTGCGGACCTTCAGCAAAATGCGCCGGTGGGCTTGTCTTCGCTTTTGAATCTGTGGGATTAAAACACAGCAAAACAGATTCGCCTGTCCTGAGAAAAAGGTGTTTCCCCGGCAAATAATTGATCACAGGAAAACCGAGCACACCATGGTAAAAGCCTTTGGCCTGCTCCAGGTCCTTGATATAAAGACACGTTTCCTTGATTTTAAGACAATTCATTTGCACATACGGGTTTTAATTTCGCGATACTCCTCCCAGATTTCTTTGACAATAGCTGCGGCGGGTTGCACTTTGGTCAATGTGGCGGATATCTGACCTATTTCCAGTTCGCCTTCGTCGAGATCTCCTTCGAAAATACCTCTTTTGGCGCGACGTGTGCCCAAAAGTAATCGCATTTGCTCGGAGGTGGCTCCGTTTGCCTCAGCTGCGTGGACCTGATCATAAAACGCATTCCGTATCAGTCGGACAGGGGTCAGCTTTTTCAACGTCAGAACCGTCTCGCCCTCTCCGCATCGGATTACGCGATCCTTGAAAGCCGGATGGGCCGATGACTCAGCACTGATGGCAAAGCGGCTTCCGATTTGAACAGCCTCTGCACCGAGTGCCTCTGCCGCAACCATTGTCCTCCCATCGTTAATTCCCCCCGCCGCAATAAGCGGAATATCAATAGCATCCCTCACCATGGGCAGGAGCACAAACGTAGTCGTCTCCTCTCTGCCGTTATGCCCTCCGGCCTCGAAACCTTCAGCCACTACGGCATCTACTCCCGCTTCGGCTGCCTTCCGCGCGAACTTCACACTTGATACCACATGGACCACTATTATTCCTCTTGATTTCAGTTGTGATGTCCAGGAAGCCGGATTGCCGGCGGAAGTGAAAACGATAGGTACTTGCTCCTGCGAAATAATTTCAAAATGCTTGTCGATATCAGGATAAAGCAGTGGAACATTAACAGCAAAGGGCTTATCCGTCGCCCGGCGGCACTTCTGAATGTGCTCGCGAAGTATTTCGGGATACATGGACCCCGCACCGATAATTCCCAAACCGCCTGCATTGCTTACAGCTGATGCCAACTTCCACCCACTGCACCATACCATTCCCGCCTGAATTACGGGTAACGATACACCAAAAAGGGACGTGATTCTTGATCTGATCATGTAACAATTTACTTACACCGAGTTAATTTCCAGTTCTTTAAAGATCAAGGTCGCTTCGCGATTTTTTTTGCGCGGATGAAAGTCGTTTTTTACCGGCTTCAAAGTTGTCCACAAAGAGGGGATTTATAAATAGCCGCTTAACACGTTGTTTATCAGCCTCTTAAATGATACTCCTATCATCGTGTGGATAATTGCGCGAAATTGTGGAAATCTTTTTTGGCTTTTTTATAGGACTTTATAAGTACTTGAATTCTAAGGTTTTTGCAATTTTATGATGACGAAATCGTAGATTTTGGATTATGTTTTGATTGTTTTTTTAAGTAAGATTCGAGACAATGATTCGCTGTTTTTTTTTCGTACTGACGTTTTGTTTTTATACGGCCGTAGGACAGCGGGTAGAAGTTATCAAATACCCAGACCTCGCTGCGATCATTAAGTCGCCCCAGCCAGAGATACATGTGATTAACTTCTGGGCCACCTGGTGTGGCCCTTGCGTCAAAGAACTTCCGCAGTTTGAGGCATTGCACCTGGAACGGGACTCGGGTTTGAAAGTTACGCTTGTTAGTCTCGATTTCGCCGACCAGGTGAACCGGGTCGAACGCTTCATCCAACGAAAGAAAATGAGCGTACCTACGGTTCTCCTTGATGAAATTAACGGCAATTCATGGATTGACAAGGTTGACCCTGCCTGGTCGGGAGCCATCCCTGCAACCCTCATATTGAATACCCGAACCGGTAAAAGAAAATTTATTGAAAAGGAGTTGAAAGAGGGTGAACTTAAAACACTCGTTGACGAATTTATCAGAAGCTAAACAAAGATCCTTATGAAAAAACTAATCGCGACGTCCTCAATGGTGGTGTGTACCCTGTTGTTTATGGCGTTTGCCGGTGGCGGGTACCAGGTAGGCGACAAGGTCAAAGATTTCACATTAAAGAACACGGATGGAAAAAAGGTGAGCCTCTCCGATTATTCCAGAGAGAAAGGGCTTATTGTAATCTTTGATTGCAACACTTGCCCATACTCAAAAATGTACAACAGCCGTATCATGGCGTTAAACAAGAAGTATAAGGATGCCGGTTTTCCTGTAGTGACAATTAATGCGAATGATCCCAAGATGTCGCCAGGGGACTCGTTCGATGCAATGGTGAGCCAGGCAAAGAAAAAAGGTTATGACTTTCCTTATCTCGTTGACGAAACGCAGGATGTTGCCAGGGCATTTGGCGCGACCAATACACCCCACGTTTTTGTGTTAAAAAATGAGAATAATTCATTTTCCGTTGCCTATATCGGGGCGATTGACGACAACAGCCGCGATGAGAAGGCTGCGTCCAGGAAGTGGGTCGAAGAAGCCGTCGAGGCGCTTATTGCGGGAAAACCGGTTCAGGACAATAAAACCAAAGCCATTGGTTGCGGAATTAAGTATCGCTCAACGTGAGGTATCCACTTTAGTAACCGAAAAAAGCTCCTTGTTGGAGCTTTTTTATGATACGGCCTTCAGACCTATAAGCGAAATGATAAGCGTCATCAGAAAGAACACCCTCCAAAAGAAAAGTGGTTCACGAAAAAACACTATCCCGACGATCACTGTTCCCACAGCTCCTATGCCTGTCCATACACCATAAGCTGTTCCGAGTGGAATGGTTTGAATAGCCTTGTTAAGAAGCCAGAAACTGAGCGAAATGCTCACGAAGAAACCTATAGCCCAGCCTGTTTTGGTGAAGTTTTCAGATAGTTTAAGACAGGTTGTAAATCCTACTTCAAACAATCCGGCCAGAAATAAGTAAGCCCATGCCATATTTATGCGTTTCGCCGAAAAGCCGGCAGGTTAATTTTTTTTCCGAGTCGATGTAATCTTCGAGCCGAAAAATACATCGTTTGTGTGTATGTTTTTTTTGAAGAAGGAAGTTTTTTAAAAGGTTCCGGAAACTGTGTCACTCAACGCATCGTATATACGCCAGCGATTAAGGCAAAAATAATCTCACTTCAATGTTTCCAGCCTCGATCCCGTCTCACGACAGTTGTAATGATTTTGTTTTGCCTGTCCGAAAAATAGCCTGCAGGCTTATTCCCAAATGCAAGATCATTGCGCTTATTAAACTACTCTCCGGAAATAATATGGCATAACTTGTGTTGGTATTGAAGAAAGTGAAGACGATTATGAAGACCTCCTCTCTTATCCTGCTTTTCCTTTTGGGAACCACTCTTACTGCGTTTGCCTACGACTCGGGAATCGCCTTGACAAGTGACAAAGGGTTAACCATGCAGGTCTTTGTCAACGGCAAACTCTACAATAAACAGCCTGGGAAATTCGTTCGCGTGCGATCCACGCCCGGAGTTTTCCACATTGAAGTGAAAGTTTTAAGTCCCTATGACAAGAAGTGGCACTCGGTAAGAAAAGAAATCAAAGCCGAGAAAGGGTTTGAGTTGCAGTACAAGGTGGTTTTTGTCAGATCGCGGCCGCAACTTGTCGAGGTAAAAAAGTACCCCATATACTCACGCTACTTTTTGAACCCCAGCCTCTACAACAGGCATTCGGTATCGTGACTATCTTCTTCTGCGGTTGAGCAGAACGACACAGAGAATTATTAGCCCGACAAAAAGGACGTTGCCACCAACGAGGTGAAAACCCGGCCAGCCCCAGTGACCCCCGAAGAAAACGCCGAATATTGAACCTATTGCACCGAATACGGCACCGAACACCGCTCCAATTATTCCAAAGACCGCACCGAATACGCCGGCAACCAGGCCGAATACCCCTCCGATCAAGCCGATCCAGAGTGGAAACGTTATGATAATCAGAACGACGATAAGAAGTGTATTAGTCGTGGATGTATTGCTTCGGGTCTGCATCTCAGAAATGGGTTTGTGTAACAGCTGAATCGCAAATTTTGTGCATAAATCGGGAAACCGCGAAAATGAGTCAGAAATGGCGTTCTCGATATCTGTGGGGGTGAAAAGTGTCAGGTTTCGAACACTTGGGTATTACAGAACCGTACACAAAAAGAAAGGGCCGGTAATCCGGCCCAGTCTCAATTCAGGTTAAAGACTTTCTATTTCAAAAAGGGTATTCGCCTTTTTCCAGGACATACCCTGCAATCCTGCGACGTGCTTCCTTGAGGTTGTGCGTTTCAAGTTTGGTGAACCGCTTTAATCCCATCAGCATCAACCGTTGCTCATCACCTTCTGCAAAAGATGAAATCGCCTCCCGGCCTGCCAGCCCTGCCCTGTTAACGGCATGGTGAAGATAAATAACAGCCATTTCCTTCTCGAGTTTACACGCCTCCTCTCCGCGCATTCCAATCAGTTTCTCAACGCGCAGGATTGTTGACTCAGCAACGTAACCTTCAATGAGCATATCGGCGAGGTTCATTAAAATCTCCTGTTCGTCGGAGAGTTTCATCATAAACTTTTGTACAGCGGCACCAGCAACCATCAGCCCGGCCTTCTTCAAATTGGCAAGCACCTTTTTTTCTTTAACGAATACGCCCTCATCATCCCCGGTGCCGAAGTCAGGGATAGACATCAGTTCTTTTTGAACCGCCATTGCCGGACTCATCAGGTCAAGCGACCCTTTCATCGCGCGCTTCAGCAGCATATCAATGGTCAGCAGGCGATTAATTTCATTGGTTCCTTCAAAAATCCGGTTGATCCGGGCATCGCGATAAGCACGATCCATCGGACCCTCGGCTGAGAAGCCCATGCCACCATAGATCTGAACGCCCTCATCCACCACATAGTCCAACACCTCCGAGCCATGTACTTTGAGGATAGCGCATTCAATCGCGAATTCTTCCAGCGACTTCAGTCGTGCTTTGCCGGGTTCCATTCCTCCCTCGACAAACGCGTTATAAGCATCGTCAATATTCTGCCCAGCTCTATAGTGAGCGGACTCTGATGCGAACACGCGCGTCACCATTTCTGCCAGCTTATATTTGATCGCACCGAATGTTCCGATCGTGACACCAAACTGTTTGCGCTCATTGGCGTACTGCGTTGCCGTCGAGATTGTTTTTTTACTACCACCCAATGCAGCTATACCGAGTTTTATACGGCCAATATTGAGAATATTCACGGCGATCTTGAACCCGTTCTCCCTTTCGCTGAGAAGATTTTCGACGGGAACCTTGCAGTCGTTGAAGAAAATCTGCCGGGTTGATGAACCTTTGATGCCCATCTTTTTCTCCTCTTCGTTCATCGTGATTCCGCCGAAAGACTTTTCAACAATGAATGCGCTAAGGTTTTTGTCGTTGTCGATTTTTGCAAACACAACGAACACATCTGCGAAGCCACCGTTGGTGATCCACATCTTCTGGC
The DNA here is from genome assembly GCA_023417785.1 of Bacteroidota bacterium. Classification (GTDB taxonomy): domain Bacteria; phylum Bacteroidota; class Bacteroidia; order Cytophagales; family Cyclobacteriaceae; genus Ohtaekwangia. The sequence continues at coordinate 33,457 of JAEZEH010000137.1, read as the reverse complement.
CGTTGATGATATAGTGTTTACCATCCGCGCTAAGTGTGGCCTTTGTTTTTCCACTGTTCGCATCAGATCCTGAGTCCGGCTCCGTCAGACAGTATGCAGCTTTATATTCACCCGTAGCCAGTTTAGGAATATACTTGTTCTTCTGTTCCTCTGTTCCGTAATAAAGTATCGGAAGCGTGCCAATTCCGGTATGAGCCGACAACGCGACGGCTACACTATGTCCGGCGCCAATAACCTCAGCTACCAACATGGTCGTATTGAAATCCATTCCGAAGCCGCCAAGCTCCGCTGGTACCGATGTCCCCAGCAAGCCCAGTTCTCCGGCCTTATCCAGAATCGAGGGCATTAGCTCCGGACTCTTCATTGAATCTATTTCATCCAGCTTTGGCCATACCTCTTTTGCCAGGAAGTCCTTGCATTGCTGTTCAATCATCCTTTGTTCTTCGTTGAACTCTTCGGGAATAAAAATTTCCCTCGCTTCTGTGTCTCTGATCAGAAACTCTCCGCCTTTGATGGCTTGTTTGGTTTGAACACTGCTCATATTTTATCCTTTTAGTTCAATAATTCATAAACGCCTGCAACGCCCTGACCGCCGCCAACACAAGCAGTTACCAGACCGAGTTTCTTCTTTTGCCTTCTGAGTTCATTGAAGAGTTGAACCGACAACCTTGCGCCGGATGACCCTAACGGGTGTCCTACTGCGATTGCCCCGCCGTTTAGATTGAGGCGTGAAGGATCAATCCCCAGTTCTCGAATCACAGCCAATGACTGAGCGGCGAACGCTTCATTCAACTCGACCAGATCGATCTCCTGTAAAGACTTCCCGGCAATCCTTAATGCCTTGGGCACCGCTGCCACCGGACCGATTCCCATGATTTCCGGATCCACACCAGCGGCGGCATAGCCCAACATTCTAGCCACAGGTTTTACATTGAGCTGCTTCACCATTTTTTCAGACATCACCATCACAAAGGCTGCACCGTCTGACGTTTGTGAAGAGTTCCCCGCGGTAACGGTTCCCCCAAGTGCAAACACCGGCTTCAGTTTTGCGAGTGCTTCCATAGTTGTATCCGCCCTGACGCCTTCATCGGTATCCACGACAAACTCACGTGTTCTTTTCTTATCCTTATCAACGTAAACTTCCTTGACGTGAATCGGTACGATTTCGTCCTTGAACTTTCCCTCGCGTATCGCCGCAGCTGCCTTACGATGGGACTCGAAAGAAAACTTGTCCTGGTCTTCTCTGGAAACACCAAATTTCTTGGCAACCTTTTCGGCGGTGAGCCCCATGCTTGTATAATATGAAGGATTGTCTTTGGCAATCGTATAATTCAAAACGGTCTTCCAGCCCATAACAGGAACCAGTGACATCGATTCGGTTCCGCCTGCAATGATGATGTCGGCCTGCCCGGCGTGAATACGTGCACAGGCAATGTGAATAGCTTCGAGTCCTGATCCGCAATAGCGATTGATAACCATTCCGGGTACTTCTATGCCCAGCGCCAGAAGCGAAATCATTCGTCCCATTTGCATTCCCTGTTCGGCTTCCTGAACGGCATTTCCCACGATGAGGTCGTCGATCATTTTGTTTTCGACTTCCGGAACTGATTTTACAAGATGCCGGATAACATCTGCTGCAAGGTCGTCGGGACGGACAAATCTGAGTCCTCCTTTTTTTGCCTTGCCTACCGCGGATCTGTATCCTGCTACGATATATGCATTCATAGTCTTGTTTCGTTTAGTTTCTCAAGGGCCTTCCGCCCGTAAGGATAGATTGAATTCTTTCCAGTGTTTTCTTTTCACCCGTCAGCGAAACAAAAGCTTCGCGTTCCAGGTCAAGGAGATACTGTTCACTTACCTCCTGGGGCGAAGTCAGATCGCCGCCGCACATTACATTAGCGATCCAGCGCGCGATTTTCATGTCGTGATCACTGATATAGTTTCCGGTTCTCATGCCGTGGATTCCCGCCATGAACAAAGCCATTCCCGCCCTTCCCTGAACACGAATACTGCGTGCACGCGATGGCATGGTGTAGCCGGCTTCCGCGAGTTCAACAACCGCGGTCTTGGCATCGCGTATCTGCCGGTCTTTATTTATTGAGATCCGGTCTTTCCCGCGAAGGATGCCCATGGTACGGGCCTCTTCAGCAGAAAGAGCAACCTTAGCTGTCGCAATGTTCATGAATGCATTTTGCAACGCATTCAATTCGACATCGCCTTCCTCGAAGGATTCGCTCACGCGCTTTGTAAGTTCCTTTGTGCCTCCTCCGCCGGGAATGAGACCAACGCCAACTTCGACAAGGCCGATATATGTTTCAGCGGCAGCTTGAGCCAAATCCGCGTGAAGCGTCATCTCACAACCACCGCCAAGCGTTCTTCCCTGAGGACAAACTACGACAGGAACTGACGAGTAACGGATGCGCATGACTGAATTCTGAAATTGTCGAACCATGAAATCGATTTCGTCATACTCTTGTTCAATGGCGAACATAAATACGAGCCCGAGGTTCGCGCCAAGTGAAAAGTCAGCGCCCTGATGGCCAATCACCAATCCACGGAAATCTTTCTCGGAAAGATCAATCGCTTTATTAAGGCCCTCGATTACCGAGTTCCCTAACGTATAACTTTTACTATGCCAGGAGAAATTCAAAACACCATCGCCGAGGTCGGTAACTTTCGACTCCGCGTTCTTCCAGACAATGTTATCGCTCAGGTTCTCCAGAATGATGAACGCATCCTTACCCGGAACAGGTTGATATGTTTTTGATGGGATGTCATAATAGTTGCGTACACCGCCTTCAACTTTATAAAACGATTTGTTTCCGGCCTTTACCATTTCATAAACCCATTCGGCGGGTTTGTATCCGGCTTCTTCAAGAAGTGGCAATGTCTTCTCAACGCCAATGGCGTCCCAGGTTTCAAATGGTCCAAGTTCCCAGCCGAAGCCAGCACAAACGGCGTCATCTACCTTGTAAAGCTCGTCGGCGATCTCCGGAATTCGATTGGAGACATATCGGAACAATCCGTAGAACGCATCGCGATAGAATTCACCAGCCTTGTCTTTTCCCGCGACCAACACACGGAAACGCTCCTTGAGATTATCGATCGTCTTGGTTGTTTCGAGGGTGGCAAACTTTACTTTTTCCTTCGGCTTGTAGGTAAGTGATTTCAGGTCAAGCGTAAGAATTTCGGTTTCACCTTTTTCATTTTTTGTCTTTTTGTAAAACCCCTGACCGGTTTTGTCGCCCAGCCATTTGTTTTCCTCCATCTTCAAAACAACCTCGGGAAGTTTGAAGAAGTCTTTGCTTTCATCATGCGGCAAACCCTTGTGAAGATTTCCGGCCACTTTGATAAGTGTGTCCAGACCTACGAGATCAGATGTTCTAAAGGTGGCAGACTTCGGGCGTCCGATAACGGGACCCGTTAGTTTATCAACTTCATCCACATTCAAATCCAGCTTCTGCATTGAATCGACCACTTTCATTATGGCGAAAACGCCTACGCGGTTGGCAATAAATGCTGGCGTATCCTTGCAAAGAACGGTTGTCTTACCCAGGTAGAGATCACCATATCGCATAAGGAAGTCGACAACTTCCGGACTGGTCTCAGGAGTAGGAATAATTTCGAGAAGCTTGAGATATCGGGGCGGATTGAAGAAGTGCGTCCCGCAGAAGTGCTTCTTAAAATCGTCGCTTCTTCCTTCAGCCATCAAATAAATCGGGATACCTGATGTATTTGATGTGATCAATGTACCGGGTCTGCGAAACTTTTCTACTTGCTCATAAACCTTCTTCTTGATATCAAGATTTTCAACGACAACCTCAATCGTCCAGTCGTAGTCCTTAATTCGTGGCATGTCATCGTCGAAGTTGCCGAGTGAAATTCTTGAGGCAAACTCCTTGCTATATAAAGGGCCGGGGTTTGATTTCACAGACCGGTCGAACGAAGACTTAACGATACGGTTTTTAACGACCGGATTATCAATCGTCAGCTCTTTGGCTTTCTCTTCTTCTGAAAGCTGCGGCGGCGCAATATCAAGCAGGAGAACTTCACACCCGATATTGGCGAAATGACAAGCTATTGCGGATCCCATAACACCTGATCCGAGTACGGCGACTTTTCTTATTCTTCTTTTCATAAAGCAATGTGAGGCCCAGGCGAGCTCTTATTCTTTATCGTAAATACTATTTTTTTCGATTAGCTGGATGATAATCTGCGATACACGGAAGAAGACGTCAAGGTCACTTTCCGGCACGTGGTTTCGAACCACTTCATTGAATCGCAGCACTTTTTCACGAGCTTTTTCCTTATTGGTTTTTCCCTTGCGCGTAAGCCGGATACGAACGGAGCGTTTGTCGACCTTGTCGGCCTCACGGTAGATCAACCCTTTTTCCTCCATAGTTTTCAGCAATCTTGTGAGACTTCGCGATTCCAAACCCATTAGTGGGGCAATCTTCGTGGCCGCGGTTCCTTCTTCAGTATTGATGTTCAGGAGAACAAAACCCATTGCCATGCTCGCATCCGCATCAAACTTTGTAGCTTGTTGATTGTACATGCGGGCAATTGCATGCCACGCCATTCGAATGTGGTAATCGACAGTTTCCTCTTTCCGCATACGATTTCGCCAGGGAAAGCGAAGGTAAAAAAAAATTGTTATGCATGCAGAGTATTTTGAAAATTTTTTGATTTGCTGTTTATTTCTCTGGCTCGGTTTGAAAAACCCGGTTTCTGTACATGGGATGACGAATCACCCATTCTTTCGGCCCTTTTTTGAATCCGTACCACCCTGGAGTTCTCGCAAACATAATTTTACGTCGTCGGATTTTGTGAAAATTTCGGGGCTCGTCTTCGAGCGAAGGTCGCCGTTAACCTGCCGCTCCGATGGACGGAGAGATCCTTATCGCATTCTACTACAAAACATGCTTGCCGCAGTGGACTCAAATACATCGGGGCTGACTAAAAAGACTTTTTGACGCGACGCATGTTTTTTGAACTTGAGCGGCCGCGAGGATTGCGCGTTATTTAGCAGAACACAACAAGCTGAGTAACGAGGTACAGATTCAGCGACGAAGGAGAAGGCATAGGAAATCAATATTTCCGCCGGGCTTTTGATGCTGCTCTTACCTTTCTGCTTTGGTGCTAGCATTGGTTGTCGAAATTTCGGAGGTTGGAATTTCCCGCAAATAATTTGGAGGCTTATCCAGGTGCGGAAAACGGGGAGACGAATCTCGCTCAGGCGTGGCCGAAAAAAAATAAAGTGAAGTACTGTTTAACAGTACTCCACCTAGAAAAGATTACAACGTTGGTAAAAGAACTTTATCAATAATATGAATGACCCCATTCGTTGCATGAACATTCAGGAGCGAAGGCACGAGTGCAGCGGCCGGATTGCTTCCGCTTCCATCGGTAATTGTAAGATTCGAAAGATCTACACTTAATGCTTCATCCATTAGCGACGGCACCTCGCCGCTGTCCAGATCCGAAGAAAACGCAACGGCACCGACGATATGATGCTGAAGCACCCGGGCCAGCCCGTCGACTCCAACTGCAGCAATCAGTTCATCAATGTTGTCCACACCTAATGCGGTATACAATTCCCGGAATGCCGCATCAGTCGGTGCGAAAACGGTAAGTGTTGCACTCTCATTCCCCGCCGCCTCGAGGAGTGACGGTACTTTCGAAAGAGCTGCGACGAGTTGCGTAAATTCTGGTTCGTCGCCCGTACTATATTCAACAGCTATCTCAGCTATTGTTTGCGAAGGAGGAAGCAGCGTTCTGTCGATTACGTGAACGATACCATTGGATGCTTCTATATCTGTTGTTGTCACCGTTGTATTTCCATTCAGGAAGACACCATCCCCTTTGTTGGAAAGATAGATTACTCCACCCAGGGATTCGACTGCGGCGGGATCAAACGCACTTGTTTCGGGAAGATCAGAGGACGCGATGGTGCCGTTAATAACATGATAAGTCAGAATCGAAGTAAGTGCCGCATTGCCATCCGCATTATTCGCCGGAAGTTGAGTGATGCCAGCAGCTTCGAATGCATTGTTCGTTGGCGCGAAGAGTGTAAAATCTCCCTGAGGGTTTAACAGGGTTTCCAGTAGCCCGGCTTGAACAACGGCGGCGACCAGAATAGAAAAATCCTTGTTGAAGTAAGCCGGGGCCACAATGGTGCCCACCACGGGTTGTACAGATGGGGGAATAAGCACAGCGTCCACGATGTGAACCATGCCGTTAGTCGCATCAACATCCGCTGTCGAAACAGTAGCCGAACCGTTGAGAACCACGCCGTTCGAAGTGGAAACAGAAATGTCTTCGCCTGAAACTGTTTCAACATTTCCGGTTGGAAGGTCTGATGCCTCCAGTTCTGATCCTGCCACGACATGGTATTCCAAAATAGATCGTAGCACATCTTCGGGGATGTCGTCAAGGCTTGACTGGCCCACCGCTTCCAGCAAGTTGGCAAAAGCCTCGTTAGTTGGAGCGAAAACGGTAAACTCGCCACTGCCGCCAAGTGTGCTGACCAGGTCGGGAAACTTCCCGAGCGCAGTAACCAGGGTTGATAAATTGGAACTGGCCTGGGCAGTTGCGACGATGTTCTGCGAAGTCGGCGTCACATTATCGTCGTCATCGTCCTCACTACAGGCACTGAAGACAACGGTGAGTGCTAATCCTAATAAAAGCGATAACGGTCGATTTTTTCCGAAAGCAAAAAGAGATGGTTTAAAAGTCATAACGAAGATTCTTTAGGTTGATAATTTATTTCAACCGTAGAAAACCCGTCAAGCCTTGGTTTGTCTTACCAGACCGCTGGAAATTGCTCAGAAAATGAAATGAACGGAATAAACAGGGGATTGAACGGTATTTTTTTTACAAGTCTTTGTTTTCAAAATCGCCGCGAAGTGTTCGAAAGCGCTTTCTGGCTTCAGCTGCATAAACGCTTCCTGGAAATTTATTGAGGAATTCGCGATAAATCTCCATCGCCCTGGTCTTGTCGTTTAGCTGTCGTTCAAGAATTTCTCCCTCCGTGAAAAATGCGTCGTCAGCGAGGATATCGTCGCCATGCTCGTCCTGAATTCTTTTGAGCAGGGCTATTGCCGTATCGAATTCACCTTTCTGCAGCCGGATGTTTGCTTCCAGCCAGTAAACATCGTCCAGGATTGAAAGATTACTGATTGTTTTAAGCGAATCTCCCGACCCGACCCGAACCTGCCCTTCTTTTAGGTGTGCAATGCGTTCTAACGCCTCATCTACCCGATTTTGATACAGGAGTAGTTCAATCGACGCGTATTCCTTCAGGCCCTCTGCAAGTGAGTCATACGCAAGGTTCTCTTTGATGCGCATGCTCAGGTCGAGGGCGTCGTTTGCAATCTCACGGGTGGTGGCTTCTTTCAGGATGTTCAGATGTTCCTGCGCAAGTCTGAAATCGCCTTTGTAATACGATAGTTTGGCGTTCCGTAGTTTGGCTTCATACGCCAGGGGACTCTCTTTTTGTTGCTTTTCGACCTGCGAGTAAAGAAGTGTGGATTCCCATGGTTCGCCTTTCAGAAGAAAAATATCGCCTAGGTCGAGCTTCGCTTTTGATTTGAGGTACAAGGAAGCACGTGGATTTGCGATGATCGCGTTAAGAATGTCAACGGCTCTTTCGTTTTCGTTAAGATGGGTTGCATAGAGCACGGCCTGATGACGCGAAGCTTCCCATGCGTTGGCATTTTCTCCGAATTGATCGATGAACGCCTGGTAATCTGCCAGAAGCGATCTTACGGAATCGGCGTTGACCGGGAAAGTCGTTTTAATCTGCGCCTCGCGCGTCCGAAGCAAACCAAGGGAAGCCAGGAACCGGTTTTGGGAATTTGGAAATTCTTTGATGACGTAGCGGTATATCTTCGACGCATTGACGAAGTCTTCGTTATCGAGTGCCACTTTAGCAACCTCCATGCTTTTATCACCATCCGTCCGGTATCGCTTGTCATAGGCCCGTGCCTGAATGAATGACGCAAAAAAGTTTTTTTGCTGCAGGGTAACCCAGATCAGGAGATCCGAATACACCTCCACATCGGGATTCCGCTGAATTTTGTCGTAAAGAAGTTTTTCAAGGCTTTCGAGTTCCGAGGGCTTGGTCAGCATTGTTTGCATCACGTTTTTTACGTACTGAATATTTGCGGAATTCTGCGTGACATAGTTTAAATATTCCTGCACCATTTTATCCTGGTTTCCCTGGATTCGGTAAAGCATTGCGAGGTCCAGGCAAAACAGGTATGGATTGCCGAGGGCATCCCGGCTTTCGTTTAGTGCAACGACGGCATACTCGGAGAGCGATCGCGACGTAAAATATTCCGCCATCATCTTAATTCGCTGAACATTTGTCTTGCTCTGATTAATATTTTCCCTGAAGTATCGTTCCGCCTTATTGAGTTCTCCTGATTTAATCATTATGAGACCGGCATCCAACTGATATTGAAAGTTATTCGGATCCCTTCGTTGGTTTCGTTTCAAATACGTACTGGCTTCGTCGAATGCGCCGACATCCAGAAGCAGGTTGAAGTAATTGTTATAGATAAGCTGATTTGTTGCTTCAGTCTTCGACAAATCCCGAAACAGCTCAAGCGCTTTTTTCTTGTCGCCTTTGAGCATGTACTCGTTGGCGAGTTGAACATCCTGATAGTTTTGAGCTGTAGATAGTGGTCCCCAAATAATGAAAAGAAAAGTTATCCCGAAGGCAGGAGCCTTAATTGTATTAATATATATATATATATAGTTAATGTAATTAGTCATGTGGAAATGTGGAGTACTACTGCTGGTTTTGCGTTGTTGAATGATTGTTGAGTAATCGACCTTGTTAAGCTGGTTGGAACCAATAAGTTAGTGATTTATTCACAATCTTTTTTCGTGTTGATGGTTTCGTCGTGGAAAAAGTTTGATGTTATCGAATGTGGGTAAACCCATACCTCTCCACATTAACTGGGGCAAATGTTTATTTGTTCTAATTTGATGCCATGCAGACGGAGGTTGTGAACACTTGTTAACATGTTGTCAGTACGTTATCAACAAAGGTCCAAGCTCAAAGTTTGCTTTGAGGTTTACCGCGGAGATTTTTTTTTCATTCATATAGAAGACTATCGGTTCTGGTTCCTGACGCTTGAAGAAGTTTCCCGGGGACCATTGGCCGTCACGGTTTCGGTCAATAACGAGTCGCAGATAGTACTCTCCTGGAGGAAGATCTGTGAAGGAGACTTTTGCGTGATTTGCAAAGGTCTGGATGACCTCAGCGGCTTTATTGGTCAATTGAATAAGGTAGTTTGGTTCAGAGGTTTTAACTTCTGCTATAATGATACCTGTGTCTTCGAAAAGTAGGGGTTTCAGCGGTTGCTGAGTTTGTTGGGAAGAATCGAGTTCTACTGAGATGAATGCAGACTTTCCGAAGTATAGAACTGGTTCTGTGGTATTGGCTGCTGGCTTTCCGCCAGGGCGTGGTTCCGATAAGGCTTGGGTTTCGTTGTTAAAATAGTCTCGTGCGATGGTTTTGGTGATGGTGATTCGGCCGGTTTGTGGTTGTATTCGGATGTCATCTTCGATGATTGGTATGCTTGTCGTTGAGTCGAGTGCAATGTATATACTGTCGTAATTGATGTAGGCGATAGGTTTGTTTGATCGGGCAATGATTTTGGTGGCACCGTTGCGGGCAATGACTTGAGTGTTTTCTACGGTGAAATTGAATTGTTCGGGAGTTGATTTGCGGTCGAGGAATTTCACGTAGATGGTGGTATCCTTTTGGTTCAAAAGACTGTCGATCCCGGTGAAGTTTACTGCAATGCTGTCCAGGTTTTCGAATGTATTATATACGCGGACGTTGCCGCGGTCTTCGCCGTAGGTAGAGTATAAACTGTCGTTATTGTGGGCTTTCAGCGTGTAGCTGTTCAGCCCTTTTGATGTTCGTATGTTATAATACGTATTAAATGGGCGGGCGCTCATTAGCTTTAACGGTCTTGCATCGAGGCGAATCAATTTTACTTCGACCTTTGTTTGATTCTCATTTAGGTTTATTGAATCGCGTAAGAAGCCGTAGTTTTCATTCCGGCTGTCTACGAGAAGATTTCTGTTGCGATCCTCGAAGGCATAGAGATAAAAGATTCCATTCTTGAGGTTCTCGAACTGAAATTCGCCCTTATCGTTGGTTTTTGTTATGTAAACAGGTTTGTGTTGGAAGATGTTGAATGTGTCTGACTCATATAGGGCGACCGTTGCGTCCTTGATTTCTTTGTTTTGGATGAGATGTTTTACTGTCCCGGCAATCTGGAGACTGTCTATATATGTACCGGTACTGAATGCGAGTTTCAGGTTTACGGCTGGATTTTTCTCAGTGAGGTCTTGAATGGCATCCCGGAAGTTAAATGTGTAAGTTGTATTTGGTTGCAGATCTTGTTCCAGGGTGATGACTACACGTTTCTTTCGGGCGGTGATTTCGTATTTCTTACCGATGTCGGGGGTTATAATAATTTGTTCTTTCGGGTTAGCTAGCGCTATGAGCTCGGAGAGTTCCAACTCAATCGTTTTGGATTTCACATTCAATGCGCCTTTTGGCGGGTTTGAGCTTACTAGTCCCGGGGGAATGGTATCTCTGGGTCCACCAGTAGGAGCGGTCTGTTTTGCGCAGGAGAAAATACCAATGAGTATTGCGAGAGCAATCAGGAGGGACACGTTACGCATGTTGAAAAATATAGATTAAGCTTGAGTATGCTCCCGTTTTTCGGGCCTTAAGGTTTGATATTAAACCATTTTTTGCGGCATTAATCATTCCAAAAGGGACCATATTGTGTGGTCTCCTATATTTTTCGCTCAATAAGCTGACGTAAAATGAGTCGAGTCTCATGGGTTTTATTTGTGTCAGGGTCATTTCATGACGTTGAAACAGCTGCGTTATTGTGTTTTTGTTGAAGTGCCAAAGGTGTCTGGGGACATCGAAGGCGGCCCAATGCGTCTTGTATATGGTTGATTCCCAAGTTGTTACGTTAGGAACGGCGATCACCAAAGTGCCATCTGACTGAAGAACTTTCTTTAATTGTGTAATCGTATTGTTCAGCTCTGGCACATGCTCGAGTACGTGCCACAGCGTTATAATGTCATATGTGCCCGTGAGCGGAGTGATGCTTTCATGAACCTGGCTGGGAGTGATTTTGCCTGCTGCGATTTCGCGCGCCTGGGCCGACGGTTCGACACCGGTGACCGCCATCCCTCGCGTTTGGCAATATGATAGGAAGGTTCCGGTTCCACACCCGTAATCGAGTAGTGTCTTAGGACTGGTTTGCTGGACAAGGTTATATTTTGTTCGGAGGGCGATTTGTCTCGCGAGCCAGTAGATGCGGTCTACCATGGTCCTGGGTCGGTCGGCATGGGAGATATAGTTATCGGATTGATAATACCGGCCAAGCTGATCGTCTGAGGGCCGTGGTGAGGTAATTAGAAAGTGACAGGATTTGCATTGTTTAATTGTGAAACTTTCCTGACTTACAGAATAGTCCTGGGTAGTGATATAAGGTGCGAAGGTCGTGCCGTCACAGACTGGGCAAGTGTTGATATGAATCATTTACCCAAATAGATTGATAAAACAGATACGTCAGCTGGTGAAACACCGCTAATCCGGGTTGCCTGTCCGAGTGTTTCAGGTCTGATCTTTTTGAGTTTTTCGCGTGCTTCTGAGGAGAGGGCTTTAACGCGATCATAGTCGAAATCGGTTTTTATGAAGAATGAATCCAGGGAACCGATTTTTTCGGCGAGCTTTTGCTCCCGATCAATATAGCTTTCGTATTTGATTTGGATTTCCGCCTGTTCTTTTTCGTCATTGGAATATGCGTCCAGTTCAGAGGCTATATTAGGATGAAGTTGCCTCAGTTCATTCATGCCGATTTCGGGGCGTTTGATTAAATGGGCCAGGTTTGTTTTTTCACGAATGGGGGATGTGGACAAGGCCGTTAAGCCGTCATTGACCTGGTCAGGATCGACGCGATTTTTCGTCAGCCAGGAAGTTAGACTGTCGATTGCATTTTTCTTTTGCTGCAAAGCATTCATTCTATCTTCAGTGGCCAGCCCGATCTTATGACCGATTGGGGTCAATCGGAGGTCAGCGTTATCCTGGCGGAGTAGAATGCGATATTCTGCCCGCGAGGTAAACATACGGTAAGGTTCCTGGGTGCCTTTGTTTACCAGGTCATCAATGAGCACGCCGATATAGGCTTCGCTTCGTTTGAGGACAAGGGCTTCAATATCATGAGCTTTGTGATGAGCATTGATTCCTGCCATAAGTCCCTGGCAAGCTGCTTCCTCATAACCCGTTGTTCCATTGATTTGGCCGGCAAAGAAGAGATTTTCGAGCTTATGTGTTTCCAGGGAGGGTTTGAGCTGGGTCGGTGGAAAGTAGTCGTACTCAATCGCATAGCCCGGACGGAACATTTTCGCGTTTTCAAATCCAGGTATCTTTGTGAGAGCCTGATACTGGATATCTTCGGGAAGGGAGGTTGAAAAGCCATTGACATAGATTTCGACGGTGTTCCAGCCTTCAGGTTCTACGAAAATCTGGTGTCGGTCTCTCTCTGCAAAGCGGTTAATTTTATCTTCAATAGACGGGCAATACCTTGGGCCAAGCCCTTTGATTCGGCCCTGGAACATCGGTGATTTGTCGAAGCCCTTCTGGAGTTCATGATGAACCTTTTCGTTTGTATAAGTTATCCAGCAGCTCACCTGTTTCGACAGTGGCCTGGTAGCAGAGTACGAAAATTTCCCAGGGTGGTCGTCTCCCGGTTGTTCTTCCATCTTCGAATAGTCCAGAGATCGGCCGTCGACGCGTGGTGGGGTTCCTGTTTTCATGCGGCCGGACTCAAACCCTAAGGTTATCAGCTGTTCCGTAAGGCCAGTGGCTGCTCCTTCACCGGTTCTGCCGCCACCAAAGTTTTTTTCCCCGATGTGGATTTTCCCGTTTAGAAACGTGCCATTGGTCAGGACAACCGTCTTGGACCTTATTTCCAAGCCCAGGGTTGTTTTAATGCCGCGCGCCCGACCACCTTCGACGATTATTTCCCTCGCCATTTCCTGCCAGAAATCTACGTTTGGCGTTTGCTCGAGGATGTTCCGCCACTCTTCGGAAAAGCGCATTCGGTCATTTTGGGTTCTGGGCGACCACATTGCCGGCCCTTTTGACCGATTGAGCATACGGAATTGGATCATGGACCGGTCGGAAACAATTCCTGAGGCACCACCCAATGCGTCAATTTCCCGGACAATCTGGCCTTTTGCAACGCCTCCCATGGCGGGATTACAGGACATTTGAGCGATGGTATTCATATTCATGGTAACCATCAACACTTTCGAACCCATTCGGGCGGCCGCGTGTGCTGCTTCACACCCCGCGTGGCCCGCTCCCACCACAATTACATCGTAAACCTGAAACATACTTTAAAAAAAATGCTGACTAGAAAAAGTTGCAAAACGCTCACAAAAGTTGCCCACAAATTTCATCCACAATTCCACATTTATGTTCCACGTGGAACAAAGGACGGAAAACATCCTGCGATTATTCCTCTGTTCCACGTGGAACATCCCGTAAAGATAAGCAGGCTTCCTCTTTTTGGCGCATTTCGACTTTTTCCTTCCTTGTCTTGTCTTTGTAGCCCATTAAGTGTAAAACCCCATGAACGATCACTCGGTGAAGTTCGTGTTCAAAGGACGTTAATAGCGCCGTCGAGTTTTCGCGAACACGGTCAATGCTAATGAAAATATCCCCCTCTACAGACCCAGCTTCATCGGAGTTGTCGAACGTTATAATATCTGTATACGTGTCGTGACTGAGATACTCAATGTTGATACCCCTCAGATGTTCGTCACCACAAAAAATTATGTTGAGTTCGCCAAGAACGAAGCCCTCACTCCGGATGACGTTTTTTATCCAGCGGGAAACTTTTTGAGGATGGGAGATTTTGAATTCTACGGCTTCAGAAAAAAAATGGACTGCTGCCATCAGGCATTCATATAGAAGCTCAATTCGACGATCCGGCCCTGGTCCTTGAACTCAACCTCATCCGACAAGTGCTTCATTAAGAAAATTCCGCGACCACCGATCTTTTCGATGTTTTCCGGAGCAGTCGGATCCGGAAGATTCTGGTAATCAAATCCGCTACCCTCGTCCTTGACCACAAACTTGATAAGGCTATCCTTTAGTGAAAGGCTCAATAGCACGTTCTTACTTCGATCATTTGCATTGCCATGCTTGATTGCATTATTGACAGCTTCCGTCACAGCAATCATGATGTTGCCGTAGATATCGTCGTCCAAATCAAACCGTTCCTTTGCATTATCAATAAAACTCTCAATCATACGGATGTTTTCACTGATCGAGGGAACCTGGATGCTTATCGTATTCATTCCTGTGCCGGCTTTTTTAGTTGCCCATTCGTTTAAAGTAATCGGTTACTTCCTTCTTATAGTAAGGGTATAGTTTTGGAGGAACTGTTTTCAGCAATTCTACTTCTTTTTCCTTTAGCCTCAAATAATCTTCAAACGCCTTTGGGATTTCTTTGTCGTACTCCTTAGCTGTTTCACCCTTGCGCTCCTCATCAAGGTCCTGTTCCCGCATTGACTTCTCGGCATCCAGTAATCGGGTCAAAATCTCCTGCTGACGCTTTATGAGTTGATCGGTCAATTGTTTATTGACCAGTTCCATCTCGGTCTGCTCCATTTTGCCAGGGATTTGATTTCCCGGAAGAGGAGACTCCCCTTCTTTCATCTGATCCTGCATTTGTTGGAGAGCTTTCCGGATACGCTCCTGCTCCGCCGCAAGTTCAGCGAGCTCTTCAGATAGCTCCTTGCCGGACTTGCCGCTGTTCTTCAATTGTTCAATTCGTTCATTGAGTTGTTGCTGCAACTGGCTTAAATTAGGCTTTTGTCCTTTTTGTTTGTTTTTCGACTTACCCATCGACGATTTGGCTTTTGCCATCATTTCCATCATCATCTCAAAATGGTCGTCAAGCATAAGTGCAAGATTGTTCATGGACGTCATGGTAGCCTGCATTTCCGTAGACGCTTGTGGCCGGCGCCTTTCTTTGTTTGCTTCAATAACCTTGTCAAGATGATCTTTTAACTCGCCCACCTCCCTAGTGACAACCGGCCCCATAAACGGATCCTTCTTGCCCAATGATAACAGGCTGTCTTCGAGCACTTTAACATCGTCCTTGAGCTTGAACTGGTTTTGGGCAATAGTGTTGAACTTTGGATCGTTTTGCGTCAGCTCGCCGAATTGATTCATCAAAGCCTCCTGATCAAAAGACAATTTCACCAGTCCGTGAATGATATGTCGCAGACTCTCAAGGTTTTGCATATCCATTTCAATGGAATTGCCACTCTGGGCGCTCTCCATCTGCTCCTTCATTTCCTGCATGTTCTGCAGGGCCTTCTGTTGAGGCTCTTTTGACTTGGATGGCTCGTTCTGGTCCAGCATCTCCTTGCTATCCTGCTGATCCTGCATAATCTCTTCACTCTGTTCTTCCTTCGGAATATCAGGGCTGTTGTGCAATTCTTCACCCAGTTTCTCGAGTTCCTTGAGCTGCTCGCTGTTTTCCTTCACGTCCTGCATCAATTCTTCCTGCTCCCTGGCAAGCTCACTGGTCTTCTCTTTACTTTCGTTGGAATCCTGCTTGCTCTTTTCATTTCGGGATTTTCCATCTGGCTTCTGGTCCAGTTGCTCTGTCTTTTCCAGAATTTCCTTTTGTTTCTCAATCTGTCTTTCAAGCTTCTTAATCGCCTGATCTATCTGGTAATCAAACTTTGCTTGCTTTAGCAATTCATGGATGCGTTCGAGCTCCTTTTCAAGATTCTCGGAATTCTGGTTCAGTTTGTCCAGTATTTTTTGAATGTCACTTACGTCTGTGTTCTCTCGCAGTAACCTTTGCAGTTCGTCAAACAGCTTTTTCGTCTCTTCATCCAGGAGTTCATCCATCAGCTTTTGAATCTGCTCCGCCTTCTCCTTTATACGCTTATCCTGTTCGGTGAACGTTTCCTTTTTTTGCTCCAGCAGCTTGTTCTGCTCCTTCAGGTCCTCTATCATTTTATTCAGGTCCTGCTTCTGTTGAAGGAGGTCCTCTAGCATTTTCTTATCCTGCCAATTCAGTGATTGCTTGCCTTTTAACTTCTGGCTCGCCTGTTCTATTTGTTCCTGCAACTTGGATGCTTTGCCCACGCTTTGGTCAATCTTTTCCTGGGTTTGATTCTCGGACTTCCGGATCTCCGTAACTAGACTTTCCTCTGTGGGGACCAGGAATGCATAAGTCGATGACTTCGTAGATTTTCTGCCATTTACTCCGTCGTTGTCCCAGACCTGCAAATAGTATTCAAGTTGATCCCCCGGATTTAATGCGAGAGAATCCACTGACCAGTTGAAAAAAAAGTTTTGTTCCGTCTGGTTTCTGTTAATCTGAATCGGAATGGCTTTGGCCGCCAGGGGTTTGCCGTCACTATCGCGGAGCCGGTAATGCAAAGAAAGAGCACTTACCCCATAATCATCCCGGACTGCTCCGCCGAGAAGGACCCGCTTATAAAGCACGGTATCTTTCAGGTTGTTGACGACAATTCCCGGGTGCTGATCTTTTATAACATTGACGACATAATGAATCTTCTCTTTATTATCACTGCTGGCATTTCGCAACTTGACTTCGTACCAGTCGGGCTCGAGAAGGACCCGTTCATAGGTAAACGTGTGTTTATCAGCCTTTTGGGAGTTGACGATCGCGCTATCGCGGCCGAACATCATTGAAACCTGGTCCGCGTGCAGTGCCTTAATTCGCCACTTAACCACTGTCCCTTCGGGGACCTCAAGATTGCCTGAATTAAAGAGCTGTTCATTCTTTCGCTGGATGTACCGCGGATAGCTTAACTCCACCGAGAACTGATTCAATTCAGGGCGGTTAAACATGGAAACTTTATATGGATCTGAAAAAAATCCGGCGGCTTCAATCTGAAAAGTCATCGGGCTTTGAAGCTTTTCAAAGGTGTAAGCGAACTCCCCGTTTGAGTTAGGCTGAAGTTTCAGTCGTAGATTGTTGGTGATAAGATATGCATTGTTCGGAACAGCACTTCCGTCAAGTGAAAACGCGATTGTAAAGTCTTCGTTGTAGAAAGCATTTAATTCGTTGTTGTGCAGGTTGAACTGAAATGGTGCTTCCGGGGAGTATTCACGATTGAAGAAAATAATCCGCTCGGCACTTTGCATCAAAATGCTTTTGTTAAGGAGAAAAATAATGAAAACGACGGATACGGGTATGAGTAGATACTTCAGGTATCTTCGGTTCTGTTTTAGATCGATAACACTTTCGAAACTCAGTGGTTCGAATTCGCGTGTCTTCTGAAGAATGCTTGCCGTTGCCAGAGAGTTATCCGAAGACTCAAGTTGCACGTAATTCAACAGACGATCTCTGACCGTGGGAATATACTGTCCTATCAGGCGGGCGCTTTGTTCCTCGGTAAGCCCTTTATTTGCAAGCCACCACCCAAGTGGCTCTTTAAGAAATTTGTACAAGCAATAGCCGGCCACTGCGAAGAAGCTGAAGAATGCAATAAAGCGTGCCCACCCACCGAGCCAAAGGGTGTATTCAATTACGGCGGCAACCAGAAAGTAAACCGTCAAAATCGCGAGGGAGAGAATTAACCCCCTGATGAACATGTCAAGATAATATCTCCTCTTGAATGACTTTATCTTCGTGTGTATCCGTTCAGCTCCAGCATTCATAAACTATGCATTTAGTGAATTACCTCTTCTTCAGGTGAAGATAAAACTAAGTTACATTTTACCTGATTGTATTCCACATCAATCTGTCTGGAAGGTACACTCGATTTTTGGAAAATCAATTTTCCGGTTGAGAGGGATACAACTCTGGTCCGATCCAGCCAAATTCCTTTTCAAAATATTCGATCACATGCCATTTGAGGAATTTTTCCTGCTCGAGCAAATCGAAGTGGGGAAGCTTTCTGATCAGTTCCCAATGTGGCCAACCGTCAGCATCCTGACCGACCAATTGATAATACCCTGACAAGCTGAGCACTTTGCATATGCCAATGTGCATAAGGTCCTGTTTCTCTTCCTTGCTAAACACGCGGTTTCCCCTGCCCAGTTCCTGAACTCCAATCAGAAACAGGATTCCATTGAGATCTTTTGGACGTTTGCCAATCATGCGTCCGACATCGGCAAGAAGAGCTGCCCACGTTCGGGCGAGGTCAAGGTCTTTCTTATACATTTGTCAATTCCTCCCAAAACTCAAATGCCCGTCGAAGATGGGGGATTACGATCGTGCCTCCTATTAACGTAGCAATGCCCATTGCTTCATTTACTTCCGGAGTTGTCAGCCCTACTTCTTTGCACTTGCCCAGATGATAGCGAACGCAATCGTCACACCGTAGCACAAGGCTGCACGTTAAACCGATTAGTTCCTTCGAACGCAGGTCGAGATTTCCTTCAGTGTATGCGTTTGTATCGAGATTGAAAATGCGCTTTATAATCAAACTATCCGAAGCCAGAATTTTTTCATTCATTCTTGACCGGTAGTCATTGAAGTCGTCTACGATTCCCATAAGTGTAAAAAAGATGTAACGAAAGGTTTTTGTTCCGTGGCCATGAATTTATCTATCTTTATTTGATTTCTCCAAAGTGTTTAGCCCGTTGTATGTTATCATTATCTTTTGAGGGTATAGTCCAGGACTTCCTCCATCTGTTTTATCCCGAATGCTGTTCTGCTTGTTCCAACGCATTGGTCAAAGGTGAACGAATCATCTGTACGGATTGTCTGCTTGAGTTGCCGCAAACCGACTATCATCTGGATCCCGGCAACCACCTTCGCCGGCGACTGGAGGGAAGGATTCCCTTAATGCATGTGCTAGCCTTTCTTAAGTTCACAAAAAATGGGCGGATTCAACACCTGCTTCACAACCTTAAGTATCGGCGCCAACCTGAAATAGGCGTCGCTCTCGGGAAATTGTATGCTCACAAACTGAAAGATGCCGGTCTGGCCCTGGGTGTCGATATGCTCATTCCGGTTCCGCTTCATGAAACAAGGCTCCGGAAACGAGGGTACAACCAGAGCGCTAAGTTTGCAGAAGGGTTGGC
The DNA here is from genome assembly GCA_023417785.1 of Bacteroidota bacterium. Taxonomy (GTDB): domain Bacteria; phylum Bacteroidota; class Bacteroidia; order Cytophagales; family Cyclobacteriaceae; genus Ohtaekwangia. Next base: position 14,316 of record JAEZEH010000137.1, on the reverse strand, counting down.
AGAAATTCTCGAGATTCCGGTATGCGAGAAAGCGCTGATCAGGAAATCACGTACCGATACACAGACGCGGAAAAATAAACTTCGCCGCTGGGAAAACGTATCGGAAGTCTTCGGTGTCATCGATAACTCGTCGATATCAGGCAAGCATATTCTCATAGCGGATGATGTGATTACAACAGGGGCAACTGTTGAGGCATGTGGCCACGCTCTGCTGGCTAACGGTGCTGACAAGATAAGTATTGCCTGCATAGCGGAGGCATAAAAAAAGCCCCGGAGTTGCCCGGGGCTTTGAAAATGATTTTGAAGTGCTTAGTAATTTGATCCGGCGCGAATCATCGCGCAGCGGAATCCAATTGTTGCTGTAGCGGAATCCTGATCCAGGAACCTTCTGGTTCCAGGCGACATCCAGTACGCTACATCTTTCCACGAGCCACCTTTATACACACGGGTTTTGTCGGTGATCAGCGAAGTGAACGTCGTTGGATTTTTCTCTTCGTTGTTATAGCCGGCGTTGGGATCGAGGAACCCATCACGACGGATAGGGTTAAGATCGTCGAAGTCCTGATAAGACGTAGGACGATAAATATCCTGTACCCACTCACTTACGTTCCCGGCCATATTGTAAAGTCCGTAGTCGTTGGGTGGGAATTCATATATATAAGAAGTGATCAAAGCACCATCGTTCAGACGTCCGGCAATACCAGCATAGTCACCGCGACCGCGTTTGAAGTTTGCCAGCATGAATCCCATTTGTTTTCCATACGGATTTCTAACGGCGTGGCCATCCCATGGATAAATACGCTGATGGGTTTGCATTTCCTCTAACCATTGTGTTCCGATAAGCGCCTGAGCAGCGTATTCCCATTCAGCCTCAGTCGGCAGGCGGTATGCAGGAACTACAATTCCGCTTTCAAGCGGGATACGGCCATCGCTTTCGGCGTAATCTTCACCAGCCTTTTCAGCTAGTTTGATATTTACAGCACGGGTTCTCCAAACAGAATATTTAGAAGCCTGACTCCAGCTCACCCCAACTACCGGGAAGTAACGGAAGCCGGGATAGCGGAGGTAGTGTTCAACGTAAGGATCATTAAATGCCAGTTTGCCCACCCATACCGTGGTGTCAGGAAGCGCGTTCTGGTAGGCTTCCTGCGATGAATCTTTAGCGAGGTAATGAAGGTATTCCAGCCAATGAATGTTGGCGATTTCAGTTTCATCCATATAGAATGAAGCGACCGAAACAGTTCTTTCAATGTTATCACGGTATGACATAACATCTTCTTCAAAAGAACCCATAACGGCACGGCCACCCTCAATGAATACCATATTAGGGGCATCAGGCTGACCTTCATAGGCCTGAACCATGAAGCCGCCCTGGTCTTCATCATTGTAGTCCAGACCGGTGGCGGAGCTAACTTGCCCTGGGTTTGATGCGGTAGGCTTTCCTCCCTTGCCGCCAAAAAGTGAACAGGCAGACAGGGCAACTGATCCACCTACAACGCACAAGAGAACCCTAAAAGAATACTTCATTTTCATTTTTGATTTTAAACAAATGCTAATTAAAACGATAATCGCATGTTTTCCAAGAAGTCGCAAGGTTATCGGCGAATCTCAACAAAAGGGAAACCCCTGTAAACCACTTGTTAACAACTTGTGAATAAAACGGTAGTCGTCGGCCTCTTATTGCTTTCGGGAAAATGAAATCCATTTTTGGGAAAGACGACAGTAACGAATCCCGCGATAAACGGTAAAAAACGGGGGATCAAATGTATGGCACAGATTTTCCTTTACGATCAGGACTTAAAGGTTAATCTATGTTTACACTCGACGAATTCCGTTTAATGAACTTCGAAAAGAAATGTGACGTGATAACGTTCTATGGAAATTATCTGCTCCAGCGATCGCTGGCTGATTGTAAGGTTTTCCTTTATTATGCAGAGGGTTTTTATATCGAAGTCTTCTATTCTTCGAAGCATCAGAAGGTGCTGATGATAAACGCGTTTGAAAAACCCATTGGCCTTGATCCTTATCTCGAGAAGATTTCACTGGAAGATCTGACTGTCGGCCCGGCCATCTGATTCAACAGGTCGATGGCAGCGTCTACACTGCCAATTGACTCTATAATTAGCATCGCCTTTCCGCCGGAGTCCTTCATTTTACACCGGCGCGGATGTTTTTGAACAAAAGCGAGGATGTGGCCGAAGATATCGGAAGAGAAATACTTCTCGTTATTTCCTACGAAGTAGGCTCTCATTTTTTCACCTTTCAGACTCAGCTTCTCGAAGCCCAGTCTTTCGCCGAGCCAGCGCAAGCGTACTGAATTCACCAACTCCTGAACAGAAGAAGGCACCGGACCAAAACGATCCTTGATTTCATTACAGAAATTTTCGAGCTCCTCTTCGTCCTTAATATTGTCGAGTCGCGAATAAAGCTGTAGACGTTCCGTTATGTTATTGACATACGTCTCAGGAATCAGGATTTCCAGATCAGTTTCAATAACGCAATCCTGCACGATTAGCCTGGCCTTCTGTGCCAGTTCCTCGGCAAAAAGGTCTTTAAAATCCGTTTCCTTGAGTTCCTGGATAGCGTCGTCCAGAATTTTATGGTAGGTATCAAATCCGAGGTCCGTAATAAATCCCGTCTGCTCGGCGCCTAAGAGATTTCCAGCCCCGCGGATATCGAGATCACGCATTGCCACCTTAAACCCATCACCGAGTTCCGAGAATTCTTCAAGCGCGGCAAGGCGTTTCCTTGAGTCGGCAGTTAGCACCGAAGCCGGTGGGGTGAGCAAATAACAAAACGCTTTTTTGTTTGATCTTCCAACCCGACCCCGCATCTGATGCAGGTCGGACAGCCCAAACATATGGGCCTGATTGATGATAATAGTGTTCGCATTCGGAATGTCGAGTCCCGACTCAATAATATTTGTCGACACCAGCACATCGTATTCGCCGTCAATAAACCTGACCATAACTTTTTCGAGTTGGTTTCCATCCATCTGGCCATGGGCGATGCCAATACGCGAATCAGGAACCAATCTGTAAATCACGTTGGCAACCTGCTCGATGTCGCCGACACGGTTATGAACGAAAAATACCTGTCCACCACGTTTGAGCTCAAAGCTTACTGCGTCGCGGACGACGGCCTCGTTGAAAGTATGGAGTTCGGTGGTAACAGGCTGTCGGTTTGGCGGCGGAGTCGCAATTATACTGAGATCGCGCGCGCCCATCAGCGAAAAATGCAACGTTCTGGGTATGGGTGTGGCGGTTAATGTGAGTACGTCAACATTGACTTTCAACTCCTTCAATCGGTCCTTTGTCTTGACACCAAATTTCTGTTCTTCGTCGATAACAAGCAGTCCGAGATCCTTAAATTTAACATCCTTACTAACGATGCGGTGTGTTCCAACCAGGATATCGATCTTACCTTCGGCGACACTCTTAAGGATCTCCTTGATTTGTTTATCTGACTTGAACCTTGATACGTATTCAATCCGTACTGGGAGCCCTGATAATCGTTCACTGAATGTACGGAAATGTTGCATTGCCAAAATGGTCGTGGGCACCAGCACGGCGACTTGTTTACCATCAGTCGCCGCTTTGAAAGCCGCGCGGATGGCCACCTCCGTTTTTCCAAAACCAACATCGCCGCAAACCAGGCGGTCCATAGGATGAGGCTGTTGCATGTCGCGCTTAACATCTTCTGTTGCACGACCCTGATCAGGCGTGTCTTCATACATGAACGACGATTCAAGTTCAGCCTGAAGATAACTATCGGGGGAATATGCATAACCCGGAGCTGTTTTGCGTTTCGCATATAACTCAATCAACTCCTTAGCGATGTCTTTGACCCGTTTCTTTACTTTCGATTTTTTGTTTTCCCATTCCTGGGAACCAAGTTTGCTAATCGCGGGGGGGGTGCCTTCTTTGCCCGAGTATTTTGAAATTTTGTGGAGCGAATGAATGCTCACATAAAGGAGATCATCATCCTTGAAGACAAGCCGGATCGCCTCCTGTTCATGCCCATTGGTTTCCCGCTTTTCAAGGCCAGCGAATTTTCCAATACCATAGTCGATATGCGTTACGAAATCACCAGGCTGAAGTGTTTGAAGTTCCCGTAAGGTGAGCGCCTTCGATTTTGTAAACTTCTCTTTTGCGCGATAGCGGTGAAATCGCTCGAAGATCTGGTGGTCAGTGTAGCATACCACCTTCAGAATATGATCCACAAAGCCCTTTCTGAGTGAGAACTCCAATGGTTGAAAGCGAATGGCAAGATCGATTTCTTCAAAAATTCCTTTTAAACGTTCCAGCTGGCGCGGCATGTCGGCAGCAATGAAATTGCTATAACCCTGTGTCTGATGTTCGCGCAAATTAGTCGTCAACAGGTCAAAGTTCTTGTTGAATGAGGGCTGCGCTGAAGATTCAAAGGAGTAAACCTTTTCGGATTCGAGAATGCTACGGCTGCCAAATTCGATACGCGTGAATCGCGCACTTGTTTCTGCGAACTCCGCCGGCGTCACAAAGAGTTTGTCGGGTGCGGCAACGATCTGGCTACCGCTTTTTTTTGTGAGCCCCTGAAATGTTGAACTTACTTTATCGAATGTTTTCTCAACTACATCGGTACTTAATTGAATGTCTTTGAACCAGATTCGAGTGTCGGGCGAGATGAACTCAAGAAACGATTGCCTTTCTTCCTGGATTAGCCTGGTTTGTACATTCGGTATGATATTTACCTGATCGAGGGCGTCAACGGAAAGCTGCGAGCCGGGTTCAAACGTTCGGATACTATCAACCTCGTCCCCGAAGAGCTCGATGCGATAAGGAAGTTCATTGGCAAATGAAAAGATGTCGATGATACCTCCACGCACGGAAAATTGACCCGCCTCATAAACAAAATCCGTTTTTTCGAAGTCGTAGTTCTGTAAGAACTCGGTGAGAAAAGCCGAATCGAGTTGTTCGTTGAGCCGGATGGTAAATGTATTCGAGGCCAGCGATCTTTTGGAAATCACCTTTTCGGCGAGCGCTTCCGCGTAGGTGATAATAATCTGATTCTTCCTTTTGCCGGACAACAGATTGAGCACCTCAGCGCGCATCAGAATATTGGCATTCTCCGTCTCCTCATATTCATAAGGTCGCTTATACGACATCGGAAAAAGAAACACTTCCCGTTCAAGGAGATTCTGGATGTCATTCTGAAGATAGGCGGCTTCCTCGCGATCCTCCACCACGATCAGGTAATCGTGGCTGCCAAGTTTGAAGGCACTTGCAATGACCATCGCATCTAGGCTACCCGCGAGACTTTTGACACGAACGCTCTTGTTGGACGCATTAATTCCTGCAGCTACGGTCTTGATAAAACCATCTGCCGTATATATGGAAAGAAAATCGCTCGCCCTCACTCTGAATAAAAGATGCAAATATAAGGTTCTCCGCAAACCTCCTGCAAACTTGATTCCCCTTCATTTAGTTTTGACCTTTGCCGAATGCAGATCGCTTCCATCGTGGTAATCATGTTTTTTATTTCCCTTATATGCTTAATTTTCGGCATGTATAAGCCGTGGGTAGTGCTCTGGTGGCGCGACGTCCAAAACCGCAGGGGAGTAATCGGGCTTTATGGGACAATAGCATTAATTACTTTTCTTTTTTATCAGATACTTAGAAATCTTGAAATATGAGTAGATGTGTTCACCTTGTTTTTTTTGTTATGGTTGTGCTAACCGGATGCGGTGGCAAGGAAAGCGCTCGACCAGCCGACGAACCGAAACGCGTAGCCGAATCGGAACAGGTACAGTCGAACACGAGTGAATTGCCAGACCTACCCCTGACTATGCGCGACGGCAGCCGAAAATCCGCTTCCGAACTTTCGGGAAACGTCGCCTTGATTCTTTTTCAACCCGATTGCGACCACTGTCAGCGGGAAGCGGAAGATATTCGCCGCAATATCGACGGATTCAAAGATTTTGAGCTGTATTTCATTTCCTCGGCTCCGATTGAGGAAGTAATTCAGTTTGCCAGGCAATACGACCTCGAAAACCGAAAAAGCGTTCATTTGGGCACTACTACTGTTCCGGATATCCTGCGCAGTTTCGGACCAATTGATGCCCCGTCAATTTATCTTTATGGGAAGAACGGAAGGCTGATTCAGTCGTTCAATGGTGAAGTAGCCATCGAAGTTGTGCTGAAGTACATATAATATAGAGTGTATATATTAGGAGTCGCTACTTGTGTCGATGTGCAAGAAGTACGAGTTTGCCATCGGCCAGTGAGGTAGTTCCAATCACATAATCGGATCCGCCATCCGTCAAACGGAGTTTTTTCCTGAGCTGATCGGAGGAAAGTGGGTAATTCCTGACAACCACATTCGCTTTTCTTCCTGGTAAAAATCTTTCCAGGTCCCGGCCGTTCCCGGGTATTCGCGATATCACTTCAAAGATCCGTCCGGGAAACTCTGTCAAAAGCACGTCTGATGTGAAGAAATGTGAATTTGCATGGATTTTCGCAATGCCAAACGCTTGTGCTACGCTCCTGAATGCGCCCGCCTTCATAATTGACGGGTTAGGTTCGTAAAGGTATTTTAATACAGGGCCATATGACAAACCTGCCGATTTCTCGTCCGGAGTTGTGAAATCGAAGGTTTCGCGAAGATCCTTATTCAGATGAATTGTGGAAATGAGGGGCTCACCGGCGAAGCCCTGCTGACAAAGAAAAAGCAGCTCCCGGCATTCCTGATCGACCGAAACAACGTAAATACGGCAGACGCACGACAGCTCGCGAAGGCCGGCGGTGATGTCGAGAAGAGGAGACGCTTTTATCAATAGCAGGGGGGCAATTTCAAAAATGCGTGGCTGCAAATTCACAATGTCAGGATCGCAATCCCTGAGGCGAATAACCTTTCCTGAATCTCGACGCCTGGAGGGGTCGACATACACCGCGTCGAACACACCGATGTCCTGATCAAGAAACTGTTCTGCAGTTTGGCCATGGTACGTGATATTCGGCGTATCGAGAATCTTGTGATTGTGCTGAGCTATCCATGAAAGCACCTCGTTGGGCTCTATATATTCGACTGAATCAAAAGTCTTTGCGAAGAAATAACTGTCGATGCCAAACCCTCCGGTCAGGTCGGCCATACGACGTGTGGCCCCGGAAGCTTCCGCAAGAATTTTTGCCTTGAAGTCCGCAGTCTTTTCCGAAGAACTCTGCTCCAGATTTAACCCCGGTGGATAAACGATACCCGGGGCTTCGGCATATGTCGGGATTTTCGACTTCGCTTTGCGGCGGCCGGAAATTTGATTGACCACCAGCGACACGGGGACACCCGCCACCTCCTTGTGACGGAGAAGCAACCGGGATTCTTCTTCCCCCGCATTTTCAGTCAGGAATGCTTCAACTTCGGTAGACTCCGCAATCTCGCGGTAAAACTTTAACTCCACACTATTTCTCGCTTCGGTCATCATAGAGCGAATGTTTAGGTGTAATTCTGCACCGAATCCGGAGAACTTGTCTCCATTGATCGTCTGTAAATGACAATATTTCGTGCATAGACAATAATTCCAAGGCTCTGTGAAACCAGAAGAACGGGATCCCAGCCGTGAATTGGATGGAATACGGAATATATAATAACAAGCACTGAGGCCCACGTGCTTATGTGCCAGAACCCCAGAGGCAGAAGCGAAGTCTTGAATTTCTCCGAATAATACCATTGATACACGAACCGGAGGTTGAGGGCCAGCTGCCCGATGGCACCGAGTATCATAATCGGATGTATCAGATCCATAGAATGTGCTTGCCATCCTTCAAGCGGGATGGTTGAAGCAGCGAAACCGATGACGAAAAAAGGAAGAAGAACCAATAAGACCCTGAGCAGGAATGGAACAGGCTTCCAGGCGTGTTTGAGCTGGAGATTCCGGATGTAGATAAAGTAGCTGAGTGTTTGACCCACAATTATCACCGCATCCTCACGGATAATGCCGTAAATCAGGAAGAGAAATGAAGCCGCGAGGCTTAGTTGCCAGAAAATAACGGGCGAGACGACTTTTTTCTGCTTCTCGGACTGGAATAATTGTACCACTAACCTTGCACCGAAAAGCGCTTGTCCGAGAAAGCCGAGTGCATAGATGGCGAGATTATCCAACAGAACTGTTTTTAGTATGCAAAGGAAACTAAATTTCGGGATGAGAAGGTTCCACGACGGCCGAAACAACGGCAGCGGCGTATGGCTCCTCCTCGCGTGGTAAAAGTGCCATTTCGGAAACGAAAAAGATGCTGAAAGACGATATAGAACAACGCTTCGACGTCATCGTGGTCGGAGGAGGCGCGGCAGGTTTCTTCTGCGCCCTTGAAATTGCGAGGCAAAATCCGAAGCTCCGGATTACAATTCTTGAAAAGTCCAATAAAGTCCTGGGCAAAGTAAAGGTATCCGGCGGTGGCCGTTGCAACGTGACGCACAATTGTTTCGAGCCCCGCGCGCTGGCTGGGCACTATCCGCGTGGAGCCCGGCACCTGAAGAATCTGTTTCGGCATTTCCATTCGGGTGACATGGTTCGCTGGCTTCAGGAGCGCGGCGTGAATGTCCATGCTGAGGAAGACGGACGAATGTTCCCGGTAACGAACGATTCCCAAACGATCGTCAATTGTTTTCTGCAGGAAGCGTCACGATTTGGCATTCGAATACAAATGGGCGAAGCAGTAACCCGGATCGAGGGAGTGGCACCTGAGTTTTGCCTCACCACGATTACCTCCAGGGAGTTTCGTGCCCGAAGAATTCTTATCGCCACGGGAGGAAATCCCAATCTTCCGGCATATCAATTCATTTCGGATCTGGGTCACGCGATTAAAAAGCCGATACCTTCACTCTTTACATTCAATGATGCTACAAAAGGCTTCACCGACCTGATGGGGCTTGCCGTCAGGGACGCTACCGTTCGAATCGAAGGAACGCGAATATCGCAGCAAGGCCCCGTCTTAATCACACACTGGGGATTGAGCGGCCCGGCAGTAATCAAGCTTTCGGCCTGGGCCGCGGAATATCTTCATGCATCGGCCTATAAATTTCGCGTTTACGTCAACTGGTGTGGTGGTATTTCTGAAGAAGAAATCAGAAGCACGCTGGACGACCATCGACGCTTAAGAGGAAAACAGTCCATTACAGGAAATGCACTTTTCGGAATTCCGATCCGTCTGTGGAACAGGCTCTGCGCGCTGGCAGAAATTCCAGAAGCTAAGATCTGGTCGGAACTCCCAAAAAAAAGTATGAATCGATTGATCGAGTTTTTAATCCGTTGTCCTTTCGATATGGCGGGTAAAACAACGTACAAGGAAGAGTTTGTGACCTGTGGCGGTGTGCCATTAAGTGAAATAGATTCGGAGCGAATGGAAAGCAGACTTGTGAAGGGACTATTTTTCGCGGGAGAAGTGCTCGACATCGATGGAGAAACGGGAGGCTTCAATTTTCAGGCGGCCTGGACGACCGGGTATCTTGCCGCCCACGCAATTGCATCTGATCTTGCGCAGGGCCAGAATCAGGAAGAAGGCACGCCATGACGTGCCCTCCAACTGCATGTAGTTACTCGTTCTTCAGATTTTCCACGGGATTACTATACGCCGCTCTCAGCGTCTGCGAGCCGATGGTAATTGCTCCGAGAACGAGGATCATCAGGACGGCCAGACTGATAACGCCAATGGAAACATCGGTCCGGTATGCGAGATTCTGCAACCATAGATTATTGATAACCCACGCCGCGGGAACTGCCAGCAAAATGGCTATTACTAAGAGAAAAAAGAAACCCCTGGATAACAGAAGTATCAACGATTTGTCGGTAGAACCGAGAATTTTGCGAATGGAAATTTCTTTCATTCGCGTTTCGATAGCATAGGTGGCCATGCCTAATAAACCAAGGCATGAGATCACCACTGCCATGAATGAGATCACCCCTATTATTGCAACGAAATCCCCGAACACGATTTTATAAAACCCTCTCACTTCATCCTCGAAGTCGTTGTAGTCTATTTTTTGATTGGGGTTCACCCTGGTCCATGCTTTTTCTATCTCAGCGGCTGCCATGCCAGGGGCACCGGTAAACTGAACCTGAACGATGCTAAACGCCTCCGGTCTGTAGCGGAGCGCCATGGGGCCGATCTTGCTCACCAGTATTTCATGATTATAGTCTTCCACCACACCGATGACTTCATATCTTAACGAATCTTCCGAGGCAATGATAATTTCCCCAATGGCATCATAGGGACTTTCAAACGAAAGCACTTTAAGCGCCTGTTGATTCAGCAGAATGAAATTCCTGTTGCTCTCGCCGGCAGACGCCTCAAAGTTACGCCCTGCCACAAGGTCTATCGACATGTTTGCGAGGTAATCTTGATCGACATCATAATAGTCAAGCATGATGAATTCAGGATCTGTCGGATTTCTTTTGTACCCTTCGCCACGAACCATACCCGCGGCCGGAACGTGTGAAGCCCCTGCCGTAGTTAGAATACTACTATACCCTTCGAGTTCTCTTTTCAGGTTCTCGTAAGAAGTGCTATTAAGCTTAACAACAAACTTGTTTGACATATCGAAGCCGTGATCCGCCTGCATGAAGAGGGTGAGCTGATTGTAAACAACAAGGACTGATATTATAAAAATCAGAGACAGGCAAAACTGGAATACCAGTAAGCTCTTGCGCAAGGTCAGTTTCGAGAATAGTTTTACGGATCCGATTTTCTTCAGCACTCGGATGGGCTCGAACCTTGATAGAATAACGGCTGGAAAAAATCCGGCCATCAATCCAACGAAGAGGCTGAATCCAATGAAGGCTGCGTAAACCAACACGTTTCCTTCAAGGTCCCATTTCAGCACTTGGGCGAGAGTAAGATTCAACAGGAACGGTTTTACGACAATCAACAATACCAGGGCGAAGCCCAACGCTATTAATGCCAATATTATAGCTTCGGCGATGAACTGCAGAAATATCTGAAACCTGTTGGCTCCATTCACTTTTCGCACACCAATCTCCTTTGCCCGTGAAAGCGATCTTGCGATGCTCAGATTAGTATAATTGAAACAGGAGGTGATCATTACGATCATAGCAAGGCCACCAAAGAAGTATACAAAAATTTTCGGCATAAACGGCCCGATAGGATTGTTGATAAACGGCCCGGGCGTAATGGCTGTTAAAGATTGTAAATCAAATTTGTATAATCGCTGTTCATTGGACAAGTCTAAATCGGGCTTGTTGACCGCCGCGATTTTGTCGAGGTGTTTGTTAATCTGTGTTTTGTTGACGTCGGGAGCCAATAATACGTAGACCCATCCGGCAGTGAAGCTTCCCCAGCCGTTGTCGTATTTCGACATGATATTATTTGCTTCAAGGCTCGCAAGGGTTGAGTAAGATGCCAGCGCTTCGTAGACAATATGGGATTTTGTGTTATTGGCCTTTAATACACCGGTCACTTTATATTCGCCGACTTTGCCCACCTTGATGACTTCACCAATTGGATTCTCCTGACTGAAAAGCTTATCCGCAGCCCTACGGGTTAACACCACTGAATATGGTTCCTTCAGTGCAGTCACAGGGTTGCCGAATTGAAGCTCCAGTTCAAAAACGTCAAGAATTTCCGGGTCGACAAAGAAACCGCTGAGGGGAATACTGAGATCCTGTTCGAATTGAATCCATCCATTTCCAAAACCTCGTCGAATGCGCACAGCTTTCTCCACTCCCGTAAAGTCATTCTTTAGCGTCGGCCCGACAGCTAGCGGAGCCGTGGCATACGGATTTTTTCCGGGGGAACCGTTGCTGTTCAAATAGTCCGTTGTGATCCGGTAGATCCGATCGCGTTTGGAATTATGGCGATCGTATTGCAACTGATCGGCTACCAGCATCATTATTCCCAGGCAAACAGACATGCTGATTGCCAGGCCGAAAATGTTTATCGCTGAGAAAAAGCGGTGTTTGGTAAGGTTGCGGATTGCAACCAGAACGTAATTTTTTAGCATAAAAAAGGGAGGTTAGAAACTTAAAGGGGAGTGGAATTAGTTCGCCTCCCGCTTCATCATATAGTAGTACACAAGGTAGCCTATCGAAGTAGCGACAGCAAAGATTCCGTATGGAAGCGTAGTATCAGGGTGCACGTCCAGAGAGTCAATAATAATCAATCCGATACCGGCAGACAGGATAATCAACCCCCACTTCAAGGATGAATTACGGTTTTCCTCCCTGCCGTATTTCTTGAAGATGGACTGGCTTTCTTCATTGACAAATCCCTTTTCAATCATTTTTTTCTTAAGAATGTAGTCGGTGAGAACTTTCGTGAAGAAGTACAGGCTTGTACCCAGGGAACCAAGAATCGCCACGGGCATAAGTACATTGAAAAAGCTATTCATATTTTTAATGTTTAATGTATTACGTAATTTTATTTGTGCCGTATGACACGACCATTCACTGGAATGTTGCAGCGGGCCGGAAAGTTTGTGAAATCTTTTTATGGGAAGCTGCAACATTGATTCCGGTATGGGCGTCAAATGAACCACATGGTTGATGATAAGAAACTGGTGTCCCAGATTATTGCAGGCAACATGCATGCTTTTAGAACGCTTATCACACAACATGAGCGGCTGGTTGTTCACATGATCGCCAGGCTGATAAAGAACAAGGAAGAGCAGGAAGAGATTTCTCAGGACGTTTTTCTGAAGGTGTTTGATAAGCTTAAGGAATTCAATTTTCAATCAAAGCTATCGACCTGGATTGCGACAATTGCTTACCGTCACGCCATCAATGCGATGCGTAAGAACCGAATGCAATGGACAGACATTCCTGGGGAGGAAAGCTTCACCGCGTACTTTCTAAGTAGCGATGATCCGGAGAAGCTGGTAGAGGAAAGGGATATGGACGAGTACGTGCTAAGACTAGTTGGACAACTCCCGGACCAGTACAGGCTTGTTCTCACATTGTTTCACCTGGAGAACATGAATTATCAGGAGATTGGTGAAATCACCGGGATGCCAGAAGGAACAGTAAAGAATTATTTGTTTCGGGCACGGAACTTATTGAAAGAAAAGGTTAAATCGAGAATGGTTAAAGAACCAGGATTATGAACTACGAAGAAGAGATGCAGAATAAGATTGGCAGCGGGAAGGCCGGAGAAAGTGCTGACGAACTAGCGTATAAGGCGGTGCTCAGTGCATTGGCTAAAGAACATTCAGGTGATATGGTGCCCGGGCTCGCTGATCGTGTAATATTAAGGCTCGAAAAACGAAAAGAAATCCGGAAATCATCATTTGATCTGGTCATGGCAATCATCGGTGGCGTCCTTTTCGTTGCTGGACTCATCGTTTCTGTAGTATTGACAGGATTCAGGCCGGACCTTGGTTTTTTGAAGGCTATAGGTGATTTCAAGGGCCTGTTCCTGTTTGGAATTGGTTTTGTGATCATGATAAATGTCCTTGATAAACAACTAATGCGAAAAAAAGATGTGATTTGAGGATTATGGATAACAATGTTATTGCATTTTGCAATAACGTTAATCCTATGAATCGAACACTTCTTGCATTCTTCCTTCTTGTTTTGATCGTGCCCGCCTCTGCCCAGCTTAAGGGCGATAGTTGGGAAAAGATCCGGACTTCCGGAAACGGCACGCTTACCGTTGTATACTATGAACAACCGGGACTAATTCAGCAGGATGGTGCAGCTGTGAAAGGCGTTTGTGTTGACCTGCTTACAGAATTCACAAAGTTTGTAAAGGAAAAACATGGCAAGGACGTCAGCGTGGTTTACGCTGCAAAAGAAAAGGACTTTTCGAACTTTTTAAAAATTGTTCAACAAACACCGAACATTCTCGGAGTTACCAATACAAGCATTACGGAAGAACGGAAAAAAACCTTCAAGTTCACTCCACCCTACATGACCACCCCGTTGGTGTTTCTCACAAATGATAAAGCCCCAGCGTTGCGCGATCTGTCGGAACTGTCACGAGCTTATTCGGGGTTCACCGCCGAGGTTATCAGCGGAAGTACACACGTGACGCATATCGAAAATATTCGAAAGAAGTATTATCCCGAACTCAAGGTTACTTACACATCGTCAAGCGAAAGCGTTATTAAAAATCTGTCGACCAATCCGCGGATCTTTTCAATTCTGGATTTCACTGAATATGTAGGTGTCGTTCGGAAGAGTTTGCCCATCAAACGTCAGGAGGTCGACCTCGGAAATTTTGAAGAGTTGGCTTTCGTAATGTCGAAACAAAGCGATTGGGATCAAATTTGGAATGAATTTCTTACGCCGGAGTACCGCCGTAGCGCGGTCTTCAGAAAAATAATCAAAGAGAATCT
>JAEZEH010000125.1 GCA_023417785.1 Bacteroidota bacterium | reverse complement strand
TCCAAAAGTACCACTCCCTAACCACCCCGCAAACTATTTCCTGACTATTTTTTCCACATTCTGTCAACCCTCCCGATGACAGCCATTTATTTCGTTTCCTCAACGTTTCCCGGATTTTATTCCGCTTCACCCAATCCGAAAATCAATAGCCGCCACGTGGTAATTCTTCTTTCACAACAATGCCCCGCAGCTTTTCTTGCAAGGCTCTCTCATAACTCGACCCGATCCACGGAAGTTCGCCTACTACCCGGAAAATTTTTCCGCTTTCCCCTAACATTTGTTCCATACACAAATCCCTCCCCGAAAGCACCGTGAAAGATCCGTACAGCATGCATACAGGATCCACGACAGGAGTTGCATACAGAAAGACAGAGCGGGTTTGCAAGTCGGGGGAGAAACAACTAAAAAGGCGCTGGGCGAACGGGTGACGAAAGCCGCAGAATTAGATTACCGCAGAATTAGGATAGCCGGCGTGTTTGTTTAAGCGGAATTCAGGATTCAATTTCAGCGCCTCGGCCCCGAAGGAAACCAGGACAGCCGGGCGTTATAAAAAAATGTTATGGCGCAGACAGCGCTATTTCCGTTTGTAAATCGGAACCGTACTACATGGTTCTCCAAACATGAGACTTGAAACAACAGGATGAAGCTTTGACGCGAGCTCAAGATAAATCGTCTCCGGAACCTCAACACGGCTACAACCTTTTACGACGACTTTTGCATTCGAAAAAGATTCCCAATCCACCTTCTCCAGGTTTCGTCTAAAAAGTAAAATCTCACGATCCTTTTCTTGTCCGAAAACCACTGACGTAGCGTACGGTCTGAGCGCTATCCCAAGCAGCATAAATGCCCAGGCCGGGATAATCGCATCCGCGGAACAGTACACAGCCACATGTTTATTTTGATATTGGGTCCAGTCATACGATTTCACAAATTGGCGAAAATCCTTTTCGCGAAGGACAATCCCCTGAAACAGTTGCCCCCTGATGTCGAGTGAAGCGCGTTCACCGGGTTCGTAGAACTTTTCAAGTTCAAAAGTGATCAGGGCGCTTGACGCTACTTTATTTATGATTTCGTTTTCTTGATCCATGTGCTATTAACAGTATATTGAATGCTACTTGTTCATAACTCTCTCAATTTTCGTAGACTTTTTAACAAGAAACTCCTTCAGGTACATAGGCTCAAAGGCGGTTAAATCCTGAAACCTCCTGTGCTCAAGCTCCGTGGTAGCCAATTCGCCCAATTCCGCGGCTGATGGGTGGAGACCTCGTAAAAAGATCGCGTTTCCATGGGTAATTACTGCAGCACACTTCTCGGCTCCCGGTCCGAAAAAGAAGACTTTTTCCTTATTTAGAACCTCATCGAAAGCCTGCGCGTCGACCACAACTGTCTGAACCGGACTAACTGTTTCCAGTCCCGGGGTGAACAGACTGTAATAGACTTCCATTCTCCGCGCGTCGAGCATTGGACAAAGATAACCTGCGGCAAAACTCAGGCGACTTACTTTTTGTGCGAGTAACTTAAGGGTATCAACAGCTATCAGAGGTACATTGAGCGCAAAGCACAGACCCTTCGCCGTCGAGGTACCGATGCGCAGGCCGGTGTACGATCCAGGGCCGGCAGATACCGCTATAGCATCGAAAGAGTCAGCGTCCCAGCCAGAGATGGATAAGGCCTGATCAATTAAAGGAGTAAGCTTACCAGCATGAGACTGATCTTCATGAATCTCCGACAAAAATTTCAGTTGTCCATCCTCATGAAGGGCTACTGAACAAACCGGTGTTGACGTTTCAAGGCTTAAGATTCTGTGCATGCGTTATGGCGAGTATTTTCGAATAAGTCGCACGATCATGCAGAATATTTTTGGCTTGCTGGACAGCAGGGTCATTTTTTAATGCAACATCGGCCTGGCCCTCGTACAATCCATAGTGAAAGGCAATTTGTTCCTCAACAAGCTGCTTTATCTCGGGCCGGAACCGGCGAAAATCGTCCTGTTTCCCAGTCTCAATTTTCGTTTTTAAATCATTCAAACTCGCTTCGATTTCCGGGAAGAATTTCTCCTGCTTCGCAGCCTCAATCAATTGTTTAGTACTCCGTTCAAGCGGTGTTGAGTATGCGAAACGGCTGTCTTTCAGGAACGCGACGAATTTTTCATAATCAGCATCAGTGAGCGAGAAATGTTTCAGATCAGGCGTCTTAGGATTTTGTTGAACATATCGGGTGGCAAAATCAAATACAAGACCTGAGGCAACCAGCCCGCTGCTGATGGTCCCGCGATACGGTTCATCTACTTCCACATCCGGGTCAAGGCCGCCACCATCGAGAACTTTGCGGCCGTTTCTGGTCGTGAACGCCGTTTTTAATGAATCGGCAACCTTTAATACCGTTCCATCAGCCTTTCTATGCGTATAGTCCAGCGCCTGAATGCAACGGCCGCTGGGAATATGGTATTTTGCCGTAGTTACTTTCAGCTGAGAATTATAGGCGAGAGGGCGTGTAGTTTGAACGAGACCTTTGCCAAACGTCTTCTTTCCTACGAGAACTGCACGATCATAATCCTGCAAAGCGCCGGCAACAATTTCTGAAGCTGATGCACTTCCTTCGCTAACTAACACCACCAAGGGTATGTCTGTATCAACCGGATTGTTGAGCGTATTATAAATCTTATTCCATTCCTGAACCTTGCCTTTCGTCGAAACCACTTCCTCGCCTTTTGGCACAAACAGACCTACAATATTAACCGCTTCATGGAGAAGTCCACCGGGATTATCACGCAAGTCCAGAATCAGACTATTGGCGCCCTTGTTCTTCAATGCATTAATTGCCTCGCTGACTTCGCGTGACGCGCCGGGTGTAAAATCATCCAGTTTAAGGTAACCTACCTGGTTATCGATCATGCCAGCGTAAGTGAGGTTGGTAACGCTGATCTTTTCACGTTTTATTTTAAATGTAAGATCATCTTTTTCACCGAGTCTTTTCACTTTTACTTCTACATCAGTTTTTGGTTGGCCCTTGAGGAAAGAACTGATTTCAGATGTTGTTTTTCCGCGAACAGGTTTGCCATCAACACTAAGCAACTCATCGCCTACACGAAGTCCGGACTTATAGGCGGGGAAATTCCGGTATGGATGAGTTATAACAGCTTTTTTATTGATAATTCCGATCATTGCCCCAATGCCACCGTATTGTCCCGTGGTTGTAATACGAAATGATTCCACCTCGTCTTCAGGAATGTAGTCGGTATATGGATCGAGCGATTCAAGCATCGCATCAATGCTCTTTTTTACAAGTTTCTGGGGTTCGATCTCATCTACGTAATAGGTATTTACTTCCTTAAAAAGTGTAGCGTAGATATCGAGACTTTTGGCGATGTCGAAATATTTTTCGGCAGGGGTAAAAGCAAAAGCAAAAACTGAAAAAATGCCAATTGTCAGTGGCCATCTAAAACGTCTCCACATATCTGAACCAGGTTTGGGGTTTACCTCAGGATGATTAAAGAACGATAACTCGTGAAAGTAAATATAATCACATTCCGATTACGATGTCCCGGGGTTGACCAGCATCAGGCGGGAAAGCTTGCGCAGGGCATGTACCATTTTTTCAGAAATTTCTGGTCCGGGAAGGATTTCTTTATGTGTGTAGATGAAACCTATTTTGCCCGACGAACCGGGCGGTAGAATATGTTTGTTTAGGCGATAACCTTCGCGGATGCGACGTTTAATTCGGTTTCGATCTGGAGAAGCCTTAAAATTCTTTTTTGATACTGAAATCAAAATCCGCATAGGTTCTGCCGTTGTTGCTTGCGGAAGAAACAGAATTTTAAACGGGAACAAATAAAAAGAGGAACCCTTTTTAAAGAGTTCCTGAATATCTTTTTCCTTGCTGAGCCGCTCTTTTTTGGGAAATTTAAACTGCCTCATGAGAATGAATTATCCCCATCCGCAGCTCCGCAGACGGGTTATTTATGCTTCAGTGTTTTTTCGTCTGAAACTGTAAGTTTTTTCCGACCTTTTCTTCTTCTTGAAGCAAGAACCCTCCGGCCGTTGGCAGACGCCATTCTTTCACGGAAGCCATGCTTATTCTTTCTTTTTCTGCGGGAAGGTTGATATGTACGTTTCATTTCTTGTGCCTTTTAGCCTAAAATTTTAGGGCTGCAAAGATGATTATGATTTCTTAAAATTACAAGCGGATCGCCACACTTTCCGCAAAAACCCTCTAAATGGCCTGAAAACCGGCCTTAATCAAACCAGATCTTCCAGCACACGCACCACCTGGTTCGGCTGTAAGCGCGGTCCGAATTGGGCGACCACACGCGACGAGGCCAGCGAGGCGAGTTTTCCGGCTTCAGCAAAACTGTGGTTATGGGTGATTCCATACATGAATGCGCCGGCAAACATATCTCCGGCGCCGTTTGTGTCTACCGCGCGCACTTTGTAAGGTTCGATGTTTATGAAAGTATCTCCATCAAAAATCAAAGCGCCATTCGAGCCAAGCGTAATTACAAAACGTTTTGCCACGTCTTTGAGCTTTACCCTGGCTTCGGCAACCGAATTTGTACCGGTAAAAATCATGGCTTCTTCCTCATTACAGAAAAGCAAGTCGACACTGGCGCCTACTATTTCATTCATTTGGGTTGAGAAGTATTTTACCATACTCGGATCTGAGAAAGTAAGGGCGACATCGATCTTGTTGCGTTCCGCGATTCGCTTCGTTTCTTTCATCGCCTCGAGACCTTTGGGACTGGCTACGAGGTAACCTTCAAGATAAACGCAATTTGAATCCTTGATCGCACTCTCATCCAGATGTTCGGGAGCCATAAAAGAACTCACCCCGAGAAAAGTGTTCATAGTGCGATGGGCGTCAGGCGTTGTCATCACCAGACACCGACCCGTATGACCAGTCGGACAGTTTTCAAATTTGACGTTCGTCTGAACACCATTGCGTTTCAAGTCTTCCAGAAAGAATTTTCCCAATTCATCATGCGCCACCACGAAGGAATAGTAAGCCTTCCCGCCAAATTGGTTCAGGGCCACTACCGTGTTTCCGGCAGATCCTCCTCCGGACATCCGGCTCTTCTTCATGTCAATGACCTTCATCAACTCTTGCTGCCGGTGTTCGTCAACCAGCGTCATTACACCTTTTTCGATTCTGTTGGCTTCGAAAAAATCATGGCCTACTTCCGTGACAATATCTACAATGGCATTGCCTATGCCATAAACATCATACTTTTTCATTATTTGAAATTTGGCTGCAATGTTAAGAAAAACCGGCGATTCCGTTTTAGAAATTATTTCCGCTGAATGTTAAGCGTCATCTTGTATTTCCGGGCACGGTCGGGGTAATCGGTTATGAAGCCGTCTACACCCATTCCTTTGAATACAAGCATCTCGCTTTCCTCATTCACCGTCCACGGAATTACCCGAATCCGTAATTTATGGAGGTAGGCTACCTGATCGCGGTTGAGCAACTTGTAGTACGGACTATAAATAGCGGGTTTGAAACCAAGATTAGCCAGATTCTGATCGATCGATTCGTCGTTGTCCACCAGGGCAGCCAGGCGAACTTCCGGATAATTCTTTTTCCAATACTTCAGGACGCGAAAATCGAATGACTGAATGACAACCCTTTCCAAAGGCAGGTACTGGTCTACCAATTGGTAGACCAGGTCGGAGAATTCCTTCACGGAAGGGTGGAATTTATCATCACCCGAAGGAGTGCTTTTTATTTCAATGTTATAATCAACTTCGTAAAGTGAATAATTCCGGATATGGTTTTCCACTGCGACGATGACGTCACTCAAAAGGGGTTTGCTGACTCTGAATTTTTCCTGCTGCGGATACGCGGTGTTTCCCTTTGATCCGCAATCAAAAGCCGCGATCTCGTCGTAGGTCAGGTGATAAATATTGAATTTCGCGGGATTCTTCTTGAAAGGTTTCCCATCGGGGTCGAGACAGATTTCAGCAGACATCCAGGGTTCATGTGAGACGACAACTTTTTTGTCTTTTGAAATAACCACGTCCAGTTCAACCGTTGTCACGCCAAGATCAAGCGCTCTCAAGAACGCGGGGATTGAATTTTCAGGTAATATCCCTCTTGCGCCGCGGTGCCCCTGAATATCAAACTTCGGCATATACTGGCCGCTTACACCCGAATACAGAAGAACCAGAAGACAAGAAACCCATATTTTCATTTCACGAAGATAAACACCGAAACCATAATAGCCATTTCTTAGCAACTATTGTTCCGGTTGTTATCTGGTCAACGCATGATTCTGATCATATTGGCTCCGCCGGGCCGCGCGCCTAACGGGTTCAATTGTCTGTTGAGCGCATAGACAAAACTCACCATAAAATACCGACCCAGATTATTTGTCTGGCGGCGCTCAAAGTAGTTTAACGTAGCCACCTGTGAGTATCCGACATTTCGGTCGAGAAGGTTGTTGACTCCGACCTTAAGCTCACCACTCCTCGCCTTGAGCATAAACACTGATATCGACGCATTCCACAGTGGAACTTCCTGCCTGTAGCGATTAGTTTTATTATCGTAGACGAGAAACTCGAATGCGCTATTGAAACGAAGTCGCTTTGCAAAATTCACGCCGCCATCAGCTATGTAGGTGTTGTTAAAAAACACCTGATCGTCCTGGCGATCCGAATCATATGCGACTGATTGTCTCGTGATACTTGCGTCGAGTCCAAGATCAAATACCTCATTCAGTCGGAAATCGTATCGCAGTCTGCCGCCAAGCGAAGATTGCACTGTTTCGGTGTCCACGTCATTTACCACGACTATTCCTTGTTGTCCCCCAACATTCGCCGACACATTAAACCGGCTTTTTATCACGTTCACCGGCATCCCAAAAGAGACGTTTCCCGAAATGCTTTTGTTCTCGCGAACGTTTACCGGCTGAGAGAGACGGACACCTTCTTCCGTGAATGATTGCGACACGGTGATGGCGTTGTCGGTGAGACGAGCATCCAGGAAGCCGAATAAGGAGATGAGTGAGCCGGGGTTGAAGGCAGAAAAATTGACTCTAACGTTTTGGCTATATGCAGGGCGGAGATCCGGATTACCAACGTAGAGATTGAGGGGATCACTGTTGTCTACGACAGGTTGGAGTTGCTGAATGGTTGGCTCCTGTACATTGGTTTCATAGTCAATGCTGATACGGCGAGTAGTCGAGAAGTCATAGTTAAATCTCAACACAGGCAGGATATTCTGGTACGTTTTCCTTATGTGAGCCTGCGGAAGTTTAAGTTCGCCTATCAGGTATGTTTGCTGGACACTGCCTCCGGCCGTCAAAGTATACCGGCTGCGGTTCATTCGGAAATTCATGCCTCCGCGATGGTATTGATATGCACTGGTGTATTGGACGCTTAATTGGTCGTTTAAGAAAGACTGATTTCCGGAAACATCAAACACAAGCCTTGACACATCATTCCTGTTTTCACGGAATGAATAATTGAACTCAAAATACTTCCGGTTTCCAAGTGGTTCGGTATACGAAATCGTTGCCCCGTAAATCAGGTTTTCCACGGTCTGCTTATTGGTCTGAATTATTTCATTGCTCTGACCATCTCTGGCATTGTCCACTAATGCATTCAGTTTTCCCCTCCTTGAATTGTCAACGTATGTAAAAAGAAGGTTTGTCGAAATCGTTCGTCCTTTTTTTGCGAACCGATGCCTCCAAAGGAGGTTCTTGTTGACAGCCTTATTATCCCCATCCGCGAAGGCACGACGCGTACTCTTGCTTAAGATGCCTTCCATATCGTACATTGTACTCGCACTGGCCTCCTCCAATGATGTAGAGTTGTAAGAAAAAGACGAAGTGAGTTTGATTGAATTCAGCGAATCGATTTTGTGATCTACTTCCGCATTCAGCCGATGGTTATGATTTGTGCTGACCTGACCGGATTTTTCGTCCTGATAAAACTGGCCGCCACCCGGGAGATAGTTGGTTCGCTCAAGATCAGTTTGAACGTCACCCCTTAGCTGATTGTAAAAGTAACTTGAACTGAATTCGGTGTTCTTATTAATTGTTCTATTGATGTTGAAACCGCCTGCGTAGCTGCTTAACAAACCCTGGTTGCGGCTACCGAAAGCAATGGGCACGCCGTTTTGGTTGTCACCGTTTAATTCAATCCGGAAAGATCCACCGCGCCCTGCCATCATTCGCTGGGAACCGCCTGTAAAGTTCAGATATTCATCCATGCCGAAACCCTGCTGATTGATGTTATTCGCCAACCCCAGGAAAGAAAGCTGCTTTTCTTTCTGGAACCGATTAATGTTGACTTTTGCCTGAAAACGATCCTGATCCCCTACACCGGCAGCAACATTACCAAAGGCGCCCTTGCGCTTTTCTTCCTTAAGCTCAAGGTTGATAGTCTTTTCCCGCTGGCCATCATCTATTCCAGTGAACACAGCCTGATCGGATTTCCGGTCAAACACCTGGACCTTTTCTATTGCGTCGGCAGGTAAATTCTTTGTGGCAATTTTGGGATCAGTTCCAAAAAAACTCTTACCATCCACGGTCACCCTGCGGACCTGTTCGCCCTGCGCGCGTATATTGCCGTCGTTGTCAATCTCTACACCGGGAAGTCGTTTCAGCAAATCTTCCACAACAGCATTTTCCCGGGTCTTAAAAGATCCCGCATTGAATTCGATCGTGTCATTCTTAATAGTAACGGGGTCTCGTTCCGCGGTGACCATCACTTCGTCAAGTTGATCGACACCGGCTTGCAAAAAAATTGTCCCGGTATCAAAATCGTCGTTGGTGCTTGTGAGGTCCAGCAGTTGGATATGCGGATTGAAGCCAACGTAAGTTATCTTAAGGATATAGCTCTGCTTTCGGACATTCGTAATTTTGAAAGACCCATCGGACCCAGATGAAGCGAAATTTACCAGCGCCGAATCTTTCGCATTCAACAACAGCACCGTAGCCGATGGAAGCGGCGAGTTTACTGAATCTTTTAACATCCCCCGAAGGCTGATCTTCTGGGGCATTGCAACAGCGGGAAGCATAGCAAATAAAAACAATACACCTCTCATACAGCGCTTAATTTGTCCGGATAAACGTTCCGCCCTGGGCACCCATTCGTTTCATTTGCTCCTTCATTATTGCCCGGAATTCGGCCTCGGTGGTCCGTTGACCTGATGACGGTTCTTTTATTTCATTTTTCTTCAATGGCTTTAGAGATATCTCCACAGCGGTGATTATCCTTTCACCTTCGTTGATATCCACCTTCAGAACGGTTCCGGGGAGTGTGTTATAGTTTTCAGGGCCTGCGATGGGTTTGAGTTTGTCTGTGTACCAGACTACGATCTGTTGTTTTCGTTCTTCATTAAAGTACGATGCTTCTCTGCATTCGTATCCCAGGATCGTCTTTCTTCCTTCCAACAGCCTCCATGGAAGGACTGTGAGACTGTCAACGATCAGGTACTTCTTGCCCATGAACTCCTGCGCGCGGAGTTTTTTTTCGTTCTCTGTGTTTACATAATATTCTGTCACGGGTCGTCGGATACGCATCCGCATCCCGCCGCCTTCGCTACCGAAGTCATCATCCGTTTCTTCTTCCAAAGGCTTATAAAGGAACTCCGTGCCTTTAAAGGCAAGCTTATCCCGGAAGGTATTGTACTCCGGAATCATCGTTTTCATTTCCTGCCGTTCCGGCGGCAAGGTTCGGTGCATATCGACCGTTACCTCATAGATGATAGTGCCCTCGTCGGGGTGCTGACCTGTTACAGCATGAACTGCGATGATGCATACAAGGATGCCGATTAGCAAGATGACCGTTCTCATATAACTAGAATTTTTGTAAAGGTACGGCTGGCCAACAGCCTGGACGGTTAACCAGCCTGAATGCAATGTTAATTAAGGTTAAAAGAGAACCAGCAAAGGCGGATAGTCCGTATTTTTGATTTGTGATAAAAGGAAAACGGAATCTGATAACCCTTGTTCTTATGATTGCCAGTGTTGCGTTACTGGTACTACTGGAGGCGCTTTGGTTATTCCGTTCGTATGAAAAAGAAGCCTTCGAATTTAGGCGGGAAACGAGTGTTCTTTTGCGGAACGTGGTGGGGGAACTCCGTGATTCGCTATTGTGGGAAAACATTCAGTGGGTGCCCAATGACTCCCTCGGTGAAAAGTCCCGTCATAGTCTCTCAAGGGATTCGGTGGCTACCATCACAAGGATAGAGAGCTCAATTCATTCCGATTCAGCGAGTCCAACAAAATCGACAGTTCGGGTTTTCATCACTAGTCCGTCGGATAGTCTGCGGCCGGACATTCTCAAACCATTGATGCGCCGTATAGGTGAGCCGTCTACTCCCGGCAAAACAGATCGCGCCTTTATACTGCGAGTCAACAACGATAGCCTTGACACCAGGGCGTTGGATAACCGCTATCGGGAAGCCCTTGAAAGACAGGGGCTGCCGCTTCTCGGGCGGATCGTCAAGATTAGTGAACTGCGTGAAGAAAGACCGATCCAGGCCATTAAGAAACGTCAGCGGATTGAACGACCAAGGGCCTCTGCAGAAAACCAGCAAAGCCTGTTTTCAAGGGATATGAAAACGGAGTCGGTTCCGTATAATCCGATGTTACAGTATTACGCTTCATTCACCGGAGTTCCCAAATACCTGATCACACAACTGGCGCCTGAGCTCCTCTTTTCATTTTTCGTGACCTTCTTAACCTGCGCCGCTTTTTGGTTGGTATACCGGAATTTGAGGCGCCAGCAGCGACTGGTGGAATTGAAGGATGCGTTCATAAGTAATATTACCCATGAGCTCAAGACACCGGTTGCAACGGTCGGGGTAGCACTTGAAGCGATGAAAAGTTTCAGCGCCATCGACAAACCTCATCTCACACGGGAATACCTCGATATTGCGCTTAAGGAAGTAGCGAGGCTTGTTTCAATGACGGACAATATTCTCAATACATCTGCATTGGAAACTGAGAGAGACGTAGTAAGAAAGGAATTGGTTGATCTGAAATTGCTTTCTGAAGATGTAATCTCGTCGATGAACGTTCTCGCCTCGGGTCGTGGTACATCTATTACGCTCGGAACCGAAGGCAACCGCTTCGTCATTGAAGGCAATTCTGCGTTACTATCCAATGCATTGACAAATCTTCTTGACAATGCAATAAAGTTCAGCGACGCAGGCGCGCGCATCGAGGTATGGCTGCAGAACATCGGGCATGAAATAACCCTCTCTGTAAAGGACAACGGTCCTGGCATTGATCCGGCTTTTCATCAGCAAATTTTTGAAAAGTTTTTTCGCGTTCCAAAGGGCGACGTACACACCGTGAAAGGCTATGGGCTGGGATTGAATTATGTCAATTCCGTGGTTCGGCTTCATAACGGAACCATTGACCTTATTAGCGCGCCCGAAAAGGGTAGTGAGTTCACAATCAAGTTTCCAACGCGAAGTCCACAATCCTGATGAATATAAAAGTTTTCTACGTTGAAGACGAACCCTTCCTCGGTCGAATTGTAAAGGAGAGCCTTGAAAGCCGGAACTTTGATGTTTGCATGGTCGCAGACGGTGGAAAAGCCTTGGCTGGATTCAGCGATTTCAATCCTGACATCTGCGTCCTTGACATCATGCTTCCTGGAAAAGACGGATATATGATCGCGCGGGAGATTCGCGCCATGTCTCCTCAAACGCCCATAATCTTCCTGACTGCAAAAAGTCAGACTGAAGATTTGTTAAAGGGATTTGAAGTGGGAGGGAATGACTATTTACGCAAGCCCTTCAGTATGGAGGAGCTGATTGTACGAATGCATAACCTCCTTAAATTGGCTCAATCTGCCCGGGCCACCAGTCATGACGTGATTGGTGTGGGAGGTTATGAATTCATTCCAAACCGTTATGAACTCCGGCTCGGAGACAAAGTAAAGAAACTATCTCATCGGGAGGCGACGCTGCTTAGCATGCTGGTCGAGAACAAGGACACTACTGTTCTACGGAAAGATATTCTGATGAAACTGTGGGGAGACGACTCCTTCTTCAATTCGCGGAACCTCGACGTTTACATCACGAAGCTGCGTGATTGCCTGAAAGGCGATAAAAAAATAGAGATCATTACCATCAAGGGGGTAGGCTACCATTTTACCTGCGACTGAAAAAGAGGCCACTCCTTTCGGAAGACGTGGCCTCATTCAATTAACTTCTGTTGGTATTCCTGCGTGCAAGTTTAAACCTTGTGTTTAATGGTCCGACTGTCACTTTGAAATAGCCATCCTCCAGAACCGGTCTTCCCGTCTTATCAGGGAAGGTCAGGTCTTTCAACGGAGAAATCGAAAATGTCACTGTCTTTGACTCACCCGGCTCAAGCGAGATTTTTTCATAGTATTTAAGTTCTTTTACCGGTCTTGACAGGCTTGCGACTTCATCATGAAGAAACCATAGTACTGCTTCCTTGCCACTCCTCGATCCCGTGTTCTTCACAGTCACCGTTGCGCTAAGTAACCCGGAATCATCGGCTAACACGGAGTCGGACAATTGAAGGTTGCTGTACTCAAAAGTTGTGTAGCTGAGACCCTCTCCAAAGGGAAGAAGTGAAATAGGGTTGTCAATTTCATGGGCAAGCTGAATTTCGCTGATCTTGTGATTATGCGGAAGTAGTCGGTTGACCGAGTGCGGATAGTTGAAGCTCATTTTCGCACTGGGATTAACCTTTCCGCTGATAATCTCCGCAATTGCCTGAGCCCCTTCGAAACCCGGCAGCCCGGCAAACAGCACCGCGTTACATCCATCGTAGATCTTCGTGATTATCCGTGGTCTGCCTGCAATCACTACCATGATAACAGGTTTACCCGTTGCCTGAGCGGCCTTCACCAATTCTACCTGATCTTCCGGGAGGTTGATGTCAGTAATACTTCCAAAGCCTTCGCTATATGGCATCTCGCCAACCGCGACTATGATGGCGTCAGCCTGGGCTGCTTTAGCCCTCAACTCATTCACGTTATTGGCCCAGTTCACATTCTGGAACTCCTTTTGAAGCGCTGTAAACACGGTCAGCATATTGTCGGGATAAATATCTTCCTGGGCGGGGATCCAACGGAGTGTCCATCCGCCTGACAGGGGTTGCTTCAGATTTCCGGTAGGACCGGCTACGAGCACATTACGTGTAGCGCCCGGGTTAAGAGGAAGCACACCCTCGTTTTTCATCAATACAATTGATTCGCGAGCTGCATTCAACGCTTTGGCCCGGTTCTCTGCACTCCCAATGCGGTCAAACCGGTCGTTGCGCGGAAACGGGTTTTCAAAAAGCCCCAGTTCCAGTTTGAGCCGAAGGACGCGGCTTACCGAAAGGTTTATTCTTTCTTCAGAAATCCGTCCCTCGTTGACAAGTTCGAGAAGCAGATCGCAAAAGGTGGTAGTATAAGGTGTCATCGCCACATCTACGCCGGCGACAATGGCTTTGTATGTAGCCTCCTTTTCATTTTCTGCAACGTTGTGATTACGGTATAACCGTATGATATCTTCCCAGTCGGTAACGGCTACACCTTTGAATTTAAGTTGCTGCCTGAGGATCTCAGTTAATACCCAATACGATGCGTGAACCGGTTCGCCATTAATCTCACCGCTGTTGATCATAACGGTTTTTATTCCAGCATCGATTGCTGCCTTAAAAGGAGGAAGATGAAATTCGTACAGGGCCTGATCGGAGATGTCGACGGGACCGCGGTCCCAACCATACTTGGGATCAGAATATGCAAAGAAGTGTTTCGCTGTTGCGGCAATCCGGTAAGGAGCAATATCCTGATTTTCCTGTACCGTCTTCACGAAGATGGATCCCATCGTCGCCGAGACATAAGGTGATTCTCCGAGCGTTTCATAGAAACGTCCCCATAGCGGTGTTCTTGCGACGTCGAGGACCGGGGCGAATAACCATTGATGTCCCAAATCCGCAGTCTCAATAGCGGTTACGTTGGCCATATCAGCCGGAAACTGATTGTTGTAGGTTGCCGCTGTATTGATAGCATGTGGAAATATGGTGGCGCCTTCCAGGTAATTCGGTCCATGCATGTGATCAATACCGTAGATTATTGGAATCTTCAACCGTGAGACCTTCATGTTGTATTCCTGGATATCTTTATAGAAAGCAAACCAGGTTTCGGCGGGCACGGCGATCCCATTGAGAAAAGAGCCCACGTGATACTTACGAAGCATCTTGCCCAACCTGGCAGTGTCCAGCGCGATCTCAATTTTGAGGTCAGCACCGGCGCCCCAATCGGCGCTCGTCACGATTTCGGAATTGTTGATCTGAGTCATCTGACCGATTTTCTCTTCAAGGGTCATCTCATTCAACAATTCATCGATTTTGTTTTCGATACGTGTGTCAGACGTGCGCTCGGCTTTACGAAGATCGGCGATGGAACCTGAAGGGTTTTCAGAACTGTTTTTGCTTGATGTGCATCCTATTACGGTAAGCCCAAGAAGGACCGCGATCCACAACGGGGAAAACTTTTTATTCATAATCTGGTGTCGTTTGGCGGGCCCAAGGTACTAATCTGTTCTTCCTACGGGGCTGATTAAAGTCAATTTTTAAGTAATTGATTCCGCAATCGTTTTCGAAATGGAATATATGCAGGTGTTAGACCCTTTCTTTATAACTTGGGCGCCACTGAAAACTATGCAGGAAGCACAGGAATGGATTACAAATCTGGCATTACTCCCTCATCCCGAGGGTGGGTTTTATCGCGAGGTTTATCGTTCACCCGCCTCTGTCATGGTTGAACATCTTAATCAGGGATTTAATCGATCGAGAAACATCAGTACTTCAATTTATTACCTGCTCCGGTCGGATGAAAGGTCCTGTTTCCACAGGCTTAAATCAGACGAGGTCTGGTATTTCCATGCCGGCAGTTCTTTGACCCTTGTAATGCTGCATGAAGCTGGGGTAGAATATGTTTCTCTTGGATTGGACGTGTCAAAGGGGGAAATCCTGCAATTCGTCGTGCCCGCCAATACATGGTTCGGGGCCTTCGTTCCAACACGTGAAAGTTTCGCCCTGTGCAGCTGCAATGTGGCACCTGGTTTTGACTTCAGTGACTTCGAGATGGGATCGCGCGGTGACCTGCTCAGCCGATTCCCCGCCTGCAAAACCGACATAGAAATGCTGACGCCAATATAATGTTAAGAGGTCCGGTATTTCTGATCATGTTTTTCCTCACGCACCTGTTAAGTGCACAGGAACTTATCCAGGGAATGGTTGCCGACTCGACTACGTTTTCACCGCTTCCCTATGTAAATGTGATTCTGAAAAACAAAAACAAGGGTACAATCTCGGATACCAATGGCAAATTCAAACTCGTCGCCTCCACTTCCGATACGCTGGTGTTTTCATTCGTAGGATACAAGACTGTAGAAATACCAATGTTCGAATGGGAAGAAGGAATTGTTCTGCTGCCGGAACGGCCTACCATGTTGAGAACGTTAACCATTGAAGATCAGCGACTCGATCCCTATGGGAATATGTTTGATGAAGAAAATGAGTTATGGCGCGAACGGAACAGGAAGTTGCCTTTCTATTACAGGCGTTCCAAAAAACAGAAGATTATGATGGGCCGCTTATCGACAGAGAACCAGCGTGTGCAGACGTATGTTGAGGTAATCATTCAGAATGAGGACACAAAAAACCGGCTGATGTCCACACATGGACTATCCGAAAAAGACTATTACGATTTGCTGGCGGCGTTCAATGCGAAACACCATACCGTTATGTATTACCTCACCGCGGGTGAGCTTATTTCGCTGGTTAATAATTTTTTTGCCGCAGAAATGAGAGGGCGGAACTAGTCGCTTTATTCGAGCTCCACGTTTCCTCTGATGAATTTCAGATTGTAGCGTAAACCGCTGATTCGCCAACCCACATCGGTCAACACACATATTAAGTCATAACTACCAAAGAAGTCCCGCGTGGATCCTTTTCTTGCCTTCGCCTTGCAATGAACAGCGATGGCATAGCATGTAACTTCAGCGTGCCCTTCCTCTTTGAAAGTCACTACGAAATTCCCTGATTGATGATACACAGAATCGAGATCCTCGAAGCTTCGTTGCCAATTTTCAGTAATGACGCGGGACGAAGTTTTTGCCGGTGGCTGTCCGCCCAGTGACGACATATCAAACACGACGGTTTCAGTGAAGACCTGTTCGATGAGCAAGTTCCACTTCTGTTCATCGGTCAGAATAAAAAGCTTGTTGACAAGTTCGATAAGCTCTTCACGTTTAGATTTTTCAATCATATAAAATTCAGATTAGCCGAAATTTCAAAAAGGCCGGTTGAGCACGAATACTTCCTGCAGAAACCGTTCTCTCGGGGCGCTTTCGCGTCTGCGGAGTTTATCAGGCAACACGGCGGGATCTCCGGGATAGCCTACAGCAATGAAGACTCCCATAATAAACTCTTCGGGTACGTTGAGGTTGTGCCTTGCGACGGACTCGCTGTATCCGGCCATTTGTCTTACCTGTAAACCGAGTTCGACCGCCTGCAGGGACAAGAACGCGTTAGCTCCTCCGAGGTCATAAAGCGCGTGTGCGTTCGGGCCTTCGTACCGGGTAAAATCTTTTCTGGCCAGGCTCATAATCAAAAGCGGTGCATCCTTGGCCCAGATCTTATTTCCTTCGTCCAGTGCTTCAAACATCTTGTCCCATAGATCGGGCTGATTCTTTGTTGCATAAATAAACACCCAAGGTTGCTCATTTGTGCTGGAGGGTGCCCATCGGGTTGCCTCGAAAAGAGAATTTATCTTTTCCTGTTCCACAGGATTGGGGCTGAATGCCCTGATGCTTCGCCTCTTTTGTATGAGCTCATTTATGGGGTAATGGATCTCAGCTGATTTTGGCATCTTGTCTTTAAATTACATTTTTAATAATTGCATGGACCTCCAAAATAATCCCACGCCGGAGTTCCGTTCTATGGTGACCGGGCTTGTCTCCCAAACGCCTATTTCGTCGCGTTTGTTCAATTGTGTCCTTTCCACCCGAAAGCACCAAAAATATATAATCCGTTGCCACCCTGATTGATTATGTGTTCCCCTTCAAATCCAAGGTTCAGGTTTCCTGAGATAAAACGCGGCTTGTTTATTCTTCCTTGCTTGATTTTAAGACTTCGACTTTCTTTTTGCCTTGTTCAGACATTGCGAAACTTCGCGTCATCGATTTAATGTGCTCGGCCTTTTTGAATCGTAGGGCACTCCAGTCCTCATCGATCGCCACCATGCGAACTCCTTCAAAACCGAGTTCGCCCAATTTTTTCCATCCGTTATCGCGATTGAAGTCGCATTTATACTTCCTTGAAGAACCTTTGGGGTAGGCAAACCACAGAAGCCCTGCCGGTTCCAGCAGCGGTGCAACCACCTGGGCCAGATCATCTACTTGACTTTTTCTGGTAACAAATGCGAGAAAGAAAGAAACAGTTCTGGCCTTAGCCAACGTGTCTTTCACCGTGACTGTTTCTAACATCTCTGCGAGGGCGGGCTTGAAACTTTCCGGGGAATTAATGACGTGCAGGACTGTCTGGTCCTTGTAATTCATTTTCCTGAACAGTGCATTCATAGCGAGACGAAATTACAATAAAAAGCAAGGCGTTGGAAGACATGCTGATTCACAAAACGAATACGCATTTCCTATTGAAAATATTCATTTATACAGTGACCTTAGTATGCAAAGAAGCAACCAATGACAACAAACCTTAAAGATCAGGTCGCCATCGTAACGGGTGCAGGCCAGGGAATAGGCTTCGCAATATGTCGACAACTCGCGGCCCATGGGGCAAGAGTGGTTCTTAACGACGTTGAAGAAGCATTGGCCGAAGAAGCCGCCCGGAAAATCGCTGTCGAAAATGGCGCGTGCATACCCGTAGCGGGTGACGCTGGCGACCCGGCATTCATTGATTATTTGACCCGTCGCGGAGTTGAAACGTGGGGATCAATTAATATCGTTGTCGCGAATGCCGGGATCACATTATTTGGTGACTTCTTCGAATACAGTCCGGAAGACTTTCAGCAAGTTATGCGGATTAACCTCCAGGGCAGTTTCTTTCTTGCGCAGGCCGCGGCCCGGATCATGAGAGAGCAAAACACCTCCGGGAGTATTCTTTTTATGTCTTCGGTAACTGCTCATCAGGCACATAAGAATCTGGCAGCATACGCGATGTCGAAAGCGGCCCTGGAGATGCTGGCCCGAACACTGGTGATTGAGCTGTCACCCCACCGGATTACGGTAAATGCAGTGGCCCCTGGTGCAACGCTCAATGAAAGAACCATGAATGACCCTGATTACAAAACGACCTGGTCACGAATAACGCCTTTGGGTAAACCAGCTCTGCCGGAGGATGTCGCAAATCTGGTGACTTTTCTGGTTTCGCCTGCCGCCAATCACATCACCGGACAAACCATAGTGATCGACGGTGGCTGGTCAAGCATAAGTCCATCGCCGTACGAGGAGGAACCACCTAAATCGTCAGAACATTAAACCGAAAATCAAACGGGTCGAGCGTTGTGTGTAACTGGGACAAAAACCCAGGGTGCTGCTGTTGAAAATTCAAAAAGTTGTCGGCACGTTCCTGGAGACTTCCTCCGGGGAAAAGGCAGTCTTTTATAAATTCAATCTGCCGAAGCTTGTCGGCGTGGAGGCGTTTCTCTGCCCGGAGGAGTTTCCGCTCAATGCGCTCGAGGCTGTTCAGCGCACGTTTACCTTCCGCACCCACAAATGGTGACAGGGTCTTATCAACAAGCTCTGCACGACTACGAAGTTCCTGAAAGATGGAATTGATTTCATTCCGCTCACCACCCACTGTCAGATTACGTGGCGAATTAGTGAGCACCCAGTGATTGAACAGGTAGTTCTTTTCTTCAAAAATATCTTTAACGCCAAGTCCCGTCTTTTCCAGCTTTCTCAACACTTCGTGATCGATCACCATAGCAAAGTTCCGCGGAAGCAGGATCGGGAATGGTACCTTGTGATTGTCGAACATTTGTTTCAGTTGCAACCAATACACCATTTCAGCGGGACCGCCTACGTATGCGAGATTAGGAAGGATCAATTCCTGAAAAAGAGGCCGCAGAATCACGTTCGGGCTGAATTTCTCAGAATGTTCCTCAATCAACTTTTCCACTTCTGAACGCGTAAGTACGATATCTGTACCCACCACCTTAAACACGTCACCCGCCTTTTCAATCCGCTCGCGAATGCCATTGTCGATGTAGAAAAAATTCACGTCGCGACAATACACCTGAGTTTTATATCCCAGATCCTCAAGCGCTGATGTAGTTTTATCAACACACTCTTTGTTTACTCCGTCAAAGATGTCGTCGCGAATCACATTCCTGATGATCCCTTTAAGCGACGAATCATCGGGATCTACGACGACAAGACCCTCGTCTCCGAAAAGCGCATTCACGTAATAACGGACCGCATCAGCCAGGGTACTCATCTTCGTGTAAGCTTCCCGGAATATCGAAATGTCGCCGGGAATTTCTTCCATAAGTGTAGCCAGCCCGTTAGGCGAAAACCTGCCAACAGCTCCCGTCTGGGTTGTATTCCAGACATACTTTTTCCCATAGAGACGAAAATATTTTATTTCGTCGAAATCATGGTCTTCGGAGGCCATCCAGTATACAGGAACAAAGTTGTAGTCTGGGTAAGTTTTCTTTAGCTCGCGGGCGGCGTTGATAACTGTTACGATCTTGAAGATGAAATATAACGG
>JAEZEH010000096.1 GCA_023417785.1 Bacteroidota bacterium | reverse complement strand
CTTTACATTGTCGCGAACCTGCTGTTCATTTCGGGCGCCGGCGAGAACACAGTCCATCGCGGGTTGGCGGGTAGTCCAGTTCAAAACCAGTTGCGCGAGCGTGGCATTGTGCGCGTCGGCTATTAGTTTTATTTGTTGAAGCAGCGCATTTGTACGTTCGATGTTTTCAGGGATGTAGAACCTGTTTCCTTCGCGCGAGTCGCCTTCGTTGAATATGTGTCCGACTTTGATCTTACCCGTTAGTAACCCACGCTGCAGTGGACTATAAGGAATTATGCTTATTTTTTTTTGTAATGCCTGAGGAACTACATCGGCCTCTATGCCGCGGTTGATCATGCTGTACGGAACCTGGTTTGAAACAATGTCCAGCGTTTTCAGGGCCTCGTCTACCTGCGCGGTGTTGTAGTTGCAAACACCTGCTGCGCGGATTTTTCCTTCCTTGATCAGATCCTTTAATGCCGACATCGTTTCGCTGATGGGTGTTGTACTGTCGGGCCAATGGATTTGTAGCAGGTCCACGTAGTCAGTCTTTAGCCGCTTCAGACTATTTTCGATCTCTTTAAAGACTTGTCCACGCGATGCAAACTTGTACAACTTGACAGGTTTTCCTGCATTATCCTTTGTGTCGAAGTAGAATTCACCTTCATCGGTTTCCCAGTTCATCCCGAATTTTGTCAGGATTTGGTACTTGTCACGCGGGACGCCCTCCATTGCGCGGCCTACCAGTTCCTCGCTCTTTCCGAAACCATACGCTGGTGCGGTGTCGATCGTAGTGATGCCTAAGTCGAATGAAGTGCGTATGGCGCGTATCGCTTCTGATTCTTCTGCGCCGCCCCACATCCAGCCACCGACGGCCCATGCACCGAATGCAATGGGAGAAACTTTTACGTCAGACTGGCCAAGATATCTGAATTCCATAGTTGATTTATTTATGTTGGATAAGACGCTGCTTCTGTTTGAATTGCAAATAAAGTTCTTAAAAAAGACTTTACGATCCCCCAGCGGCCTACTGGCCCATCATCACAAACGCGCCCCAATAGAATGGATCCTTGTATTTTGCAAACAGCTGTAGCTGGGCTTGTTTAAAGGCTTTCTGTTTGTTGCCGAGTTTTACCCAGTTGCTGTAAAAAGTGGTCATCAATTGCTGGGTCGCGGCATCGTCTACTTTCCATAGACTCATGATAAGGGCATCGGCGCCGGCTACCTGAAACGCACGCTGCAGTCCATACACGCCTTCGCCAGCCTTTATGTCGCCCAGGCCAGTTTCACAGGCGCTCAGAATAATGAGATCGGTACCTTCTAGATTGAGATTCATGGCCTCATAGGCAGTAAGGATACCGTTGTCGTTGCTTTCGAGATTAGGCATGCGTTTCCCGCTCACGGTGGCGGAGGCACCGGCGAGCATCAAACCAGAACGGAGCAGCGGATTGTTGTTTGCATTTTCAATGTTTACGCCGAAGGCAGATCCGGTGCTCTCCACGTCCTGGAGGAAGTATCCGTGTGTGGCGATGTGTATCAGACTTGGCCCCTTTACCGATTTAAGGTTGGCTTCGGTAGCGTTGTTTCCCATAAACTGTTTAATCTGGTATCCCGAACCCTTCAGGATTTTTGACACACCTTCTATTTCAACCTTGGTCCCGGGCAAGGCCGCAAGTTCAGGACCACCATAGTCGGGGAATCCCAGGAGTGTGGCCTCTTTCTTACGGGGTAATGACTTCTTCGACTTTAGTGCCACAAGGTCCTTGCTGTTGCCGAGGATCACAAGATCGAACCGGTTTATAACGAAGTCTCCCTGAGGCTTCTTCAGCGTGTTCAGGTTGATCTGGCTATAGACACCATCCAGTGAAAGGTAAACCAGTTTCTTTGCTTTCAGTTCGGGCTCGATCGGCGCCCAATATTGGTCGAAGGAATATTCATCCGATTGGCGCTGTTGAATCATATTCCGGTAGTACTTTGCGTAACGCGTCTCGAGTTGTTTGCCGTTAGGAAGAACTACAAGTCGCGGCAATTCACTGCCCTTTGAAAGAACCAGTGCAACATACCGCGCGTCGTCTTCGAACCGGTGATTGAACGTATGCACGCGAATAATTTCAACCACAGCTTCGGCATCCGTCAGAATGTTACGGATTTCATTGTACGTAATTCTTTGGGCTCCAAACCCCGAGGAGAAATCCTGAGATCTCTCCGAAAGATTTTTTTCCATTGCATTGGTTGCGCGAACCATCGAATCGAGATTGATCTTTTGCGTTCTCAGTTCTTCCTTGGAATATGCATATAGCCTGGCCAGGGTTTCCTTTTGGTCAAGCCAGGTGACGTAATCGCGAATGAGCAGCGGATCGTTGCTTGAGAAAATAGCCTGCTTTACCTTGTTCGTGGAATTGAGCAGTAGCGCCTTCGTTGCGATATGGTAGTCATACAGGTCCTGGACAATCGCCGGGTTTTCGAGATTTGCTTCCAGAGCGAAGTTGTAGAAACGCTGGAACCGAGGCGAAAGCACATCCCAGTATTTCGTTTTTTCGGCTTCGCTCATTGGCGGAAAATACTTGTTGACGAAGTCCAGCGACTTATCCATAACCTCGCGATACATCATGAAGGCCTTGCTCCAGGATTTCCGCTTCCAACTCAGGATAGCAATATCTTCCTGCGACTGCACATAGAGCGGGTGTGATCTCCCGAGCGTGAGTTCCCGAACCGCCAACGCACGTTCGAGCTGAGCATCTGCTTCGTCGTACCTTTCCTTGTAACGATAAAAGTTCCCCAGATCACTCAACGCTTTCGCGTAAGCCGGGTTCTCCTCACCAAAGTTTGACTTATAAATCGCTATTGATCTCTTCAGAAGATCCTCGACTTTATCTTCCTTCCCCATAACCAGGTAGAGCGCAGCCTGATTGTTCAGCATGCTTGCGTAGTCGGGGTTATTCTTTCCGAGTCGTTTCTCCATGGAAAGATAAAGGGACTCAGCTTCCGGGTACTTTCCCATGTGCTGGAACAGCAGCGCGAGATTCGAAAGAAACTTCAGGTGATTGGTCGACTTCGTATTCTTGAGCTTTTCGCTGATGGACACGGCATTTTGAAGAGATGCCTCCGCTTCCTGATATCGTCCTATCCCCTGAAAAAGGATCGCCTGATTATTCAGAAGTATCGCATAGGGCATCGAAGCCTCCAGATTGTTCTTCTGCATAATTGCCAATGCAGCCTCGAAATCGCGTTCCGCTTCATTGTATCTTGCCTGATTGTATTTCAGTACGGCATAATTATTAAGCGATGCAGCAACACCCGTGTTATCTTCTCCGAATATCGTCCGGCGCATGTCCAAAGCTTCGGCCGTGTAACCCTCGGCCTGGGTAAAACGACCCATGGTGCCGTAGAGTAAGCCCTGATTCGCCAGCGTTTTGATGTAGCCGAGGTCGTTTGTTAATCCTTCTTCCTCGTAAAGAGATTTGGCGTTACCAAAAAACTTCTCAGCCAGATTGAAGTTCCGCGATCCGTATGCAATCTCGCCCCAACCCAGGTTGACTTCGGCCTGCTCCTTTTTATTCAATTCCTTTTCACTAAGGGCAGCTCTGAGGTTCGTTGCCGCGAAGCTGGCCTTGGCGAGGTGCTGACCCTTTTCTTTGACATCGATCAACCCGGAATTGTCACTCAGTAAAACGGCATAGTCGAAATCCGTAGAATCGAATTCGGCGCGGGCTTTGGATAGTTTATTTTGAGCAATGGTAGCCAGACGTTCGCGGTTTTCCCTGGTGTTGAGGTTCCGGCCAATTTCACCGGCGGATTTCGAAAGCTCTCTCAGTATCTGGGCGTCCGCGGTCGCAGCGATGGCGATGGAAAGAGTCAGAAATAGAAGAAACCGCATTGCACAAAAGAATTAGACCAGCAAAGTTAAACTAAATCCTGCCGACAGGGTTTCCTGAAATTACAAAAATTATTCCAGTAGGCTCAGAAGTTATCCACTTCGCGATATGCCCGGATTAGCGCAAGTTCGCCGTCCTTGCCGGGTTTCGCATTTCCGTGCTCCATTCCCATGACGCCCTTATAGCCTTTTTCGGAAAGGTACTTGAAGATATTTTTGTAATTAATTTCACCTGTAGTCGGTTCTTTCCGCCCGGGGTTGTCACCAATCTGGATATAGGCGATCTCCTCCCAGCAGCGTTCCATGTTCGGGATGAGGTTTCCTTCGTTTCGCTGCATGTGGTAAATGTCGTAAAGTATCTTGCAGGACGGACTTTTCACGGCTTTACACAGCTCGTAAGTCTGATCTGAAAACCGCATGAAAAGGTCAGGTGTATCGCTTAGTGGTTCAAGAACCATGACCAAACCATGGGGCTCAAATATTTCCGCACCCCGCCGGAGCGCCTCTACCACATTGGCGGTCTGGATCCCGATCGGAAGTGACCTATCAAAGAAACCCGGCACTACCGTCATCCATTTTGCGTTTACCCGTTTAGCGAGCTCAACACAATCCCTACACGTTTTCACGAAGGTTTCTGTAAACTCGGGTTTCCCCGTTGTAAGCGAGGTTTTCCAGTTGTCGCCGCCATCAACTACGAACACGCCCATGGTCATGCCGAGCTTGCTTAGTGTGGACGCGATTTGATTCTGCTCTTCCTTCGTGCGTCTAAGCATACCGTTATCCTCGATTGCCCGGAAGCCCTGATCGTGCATAAACCTGATCTGATCAACAAAGTTCTTCCCGGCATGAACAGAAAACATTCCGTCGTGAGGAGCATAGTTCATCCGAAAGGGCTTCTCCGCCTGCGAAACTGTTTTTTGCTTAGACGCCATTGAACCAAAGGCTGTTCCTATCGCGGCTGCAGAGGCTCCCGTAGTTAATGCCGTGTGAAGGAAATTTCTTCTTTTCATGTTAGTCTACCGATTCAAATTCAGAAAAAAGATTATGGAACTCGTTTACATCCACCGGTTTCTCGTAGGTACAGACTTCACCAAATTTCTCCCAGAGTTGTCCTGCAACAGGATGGGTATGGGCCCTTTCAATGGCTTCTTGTGAAACCCATTCAAACACTTCAACGATCGATCCGTCAAGGGCTTTCATCAGCACTGGGTGGCGGGAGGTAACGAATTGGTGCTGGCGTAATACGGCATGATGGGATTTTACAATGTGTTCAAGCGCAGCCTCTTTTCCTTTAAGTGGCCTGTATACTACTATGACGACTCTACCCATAAGCC
This sequence comes from Bacteroidota bacterium, assembly GCA_023417785.1. Taxonomy (GTDB): domain Bacteria; phylum Bacteroidota; class Bacteroidia; order Cytophagales; family Cyclobacteriaceae; genus Ohtaekwangia. Next base: position 64,756 of record JAEZEH010000096.1, on the reverse strand, counting down.
AAATTACATTAAAGTTCCCAAAACCAGGGCATTTTCAGACCAAAATGCATAGGCGTTTCCGATCCTCTGTCCCGCCCTCTCCTGAGTGCGTATCTTCATGAAGTTGGCCGATATTAAGGACGCGGATAAATTCCTATCTTCGCGACTATTCTACAAATGAGATTACACCGTTCCACAACTGAAGCAGTCATTTACGCCCTCGACCAGATTTTCGCCGAGGGTAAGTACGCCGACAAGGTCATTGAGAAAGTTCTCAAGCAAAATTCCAAATGGGGAGCGCGTGACCGTCGGTTTATCGCGGAAACCACTTATGACATCGTCAGGTGGTACGTGCTGCTCAGGTATGTAGGCCGTGCCCAGGAAGGTGATTACTGGAAGCTGCTGGCGTCGTGGTTCATTCTGAATGAGTATCCGCTGCCAGACTGGAATGAGTTCGGCGGGATAAACCACGCGGAGGTGAGGAAACGATATGAGGATGCGAAAACGAAACGCAATATCCGGGAATCAATACCGGACTGGCTGGACGAAATCGGGGAGCGAGAACTTGGTGAAAAATGGGAAACGGAGTTGCACGCGCTCAACACGGCCGCACCTGTGGTACTTAGGACAAACACATTAAAGATAACGCGCCGGGAGCTATCGAAACGGCTTCAGGAGGAAGAGGTCGAGACACGTTCGCTGGAGCAATATCCCGACGCACTTGTTCTTGAACAGCGCCAGAACATATTTTATGCGCCGTCTTTCAAAGAAGGTCTTTTCGAAGTCCAGGACGCATCATCGCAGGCGGTGGGTTATTATCTCGAACCGGAACCGGGTATGAGGGTTATCGACGCGTGCGCGGGTGCTGGCGGAAAAACCCTTCATATCGCTTCGCTGATGAAAAACAAAGGCCGTATTCTGGCAATGGATGTGGAGCAATGGAAACTGGACGAACTTCAAAAGCGTGCCCGGCGGGCCGGCGTATCAAACCTTGAAGCCAAGGTCATCGACTCCTCCAAAGTGATTAAACGACTGCACAACTCGGCAGACCGGTTGTTACTCGATGTGCCGTGCTCAGGCACCGGTGTTTTAAAACGCAACCCAGATGCGAAATGGAAACTTGCTCCACAGTTTATTGATGAGGTCCGGGCTCTTCAGGAGAAAATTCTCAATGACTATTCCCAGATATTAAAGCCGGGTGGTTTAATGGTGTATTCCACATGCAGTGTCCTTCCGTCGGAGAATGAAAATCAGGTCGCAGCCTTTCTTGATTCGAAAAACGGCGACTTTACATTGATCCGGGACAACCATCTATGGCCCTCCGAAGGCTTTGATGGTTTCTATATGGCGCTGATCCGCCGTGAAAAATAGACGGGAATCTGTCAGACACAGGACAAAACAGGTTGCCATCGGAGGGTTTAATCTCTAAATTGGAAATCCAAACCTGTATTTATTGAAAAAGTTATTTCTTGGTACTCTCCTGGCGTTAGTGGGAAGCAGTGTTAGCGCTCAGAATCTCAAAAGTGAAGTACATACCGTTCCTGGTACGTCGGTAACGTTTAAAATGATTCAGGTTCCGGGAGGATCTTTTCTCATGGGAAGCCCACCGTCGGAGGTCGTTCGTGAGGAAGATGAGGGGCCCCAACGGAAAATTAATCTTTCATCCTTTTACATTGGCGAACACGAAGTGACTTTTGCCGAATGGGATACTTTTTTTAAGAACTACGACGTTCCGCAGACGAAAGCCGTAAAGGTGGATGCCGTTTCACGACCTACGGCGCAGTATATCGATCTTACCTGGGGGATGGGTCGCGATGCCCGGAACCCAACGAACAGTTTAAGTCAGACCGCGGCCATCATGTACTGCAAATGGCTTTATGAACAAACCGGTGTATTTTTCCGCTTACCCACTGAGGCTGAATGGGAATATGCGTGCCGCGCAGGGTCGCCCACGTCGGTTCCGCAGAATCTGAAGGAACTTAAGGAACATGCTTTCTTTCGTGAAAACAGCAACGGTAAATATCAAAAAGTGAAGCAACTGAAGCCCAACGCGTGGGGGATCTATGATATGTTGGGTAATCTGAGCGAATGGACCCTCAATCAATATGATGCGTCGGCATATGCTAACCTTGCTGATGGCGTAAAAGACCCCGTAACAAAACCGGGCACAAAGTATCCGCGTACCGCGAGAGGCGGATCTTATTTGGATGAAAAAACCGAAATCAGATGCACTAATCGTATCCCGTCGAAGGCTGATTGGAATCAACGCGATCCGCAGATTCCCAAAAGCCGCTGGTGGCTCACCGACGGTATGTTCATGGGATTCCGGCTTGTGCGGCCCGTAAAACAACCGTCGGAAGAAGAGATTGAATCCTTTTATGCAGCGTACCTAAAATAACAGTTTCACCGATCCACACGTGAATGATGTGGATGTATACCAAAGCCTATGAATACCAAAGAAAATGCAAACACAACGCGCCGGACATTTTTAAAAAGTTCGGCACTTGCAACGGGTGGCCTGATGGCAATGCCCCTGATGTCGAACGCAGGTTACTTTAACTCAGTCGATGATGCAATCAAAGTTGCCGTCATCGGCTGCGGTGGCCGGGGAACCGGTGCTGCCATGCAAGCGCTGCTCACCAAGCAGAATGTTAAACTGGTGGCTATGGCTGATGCATTCCGCGACCGCCTGGATGAATGCTATGACGCCCTTACGCAGGATGATCTTTCCGACTGGTCGGGCGCCGCTGGAAATGTGAAGGACAAGATTACCGTAACGGAAGAAACAAAATTCGTCGGGTTCGATGGATATAAGAAAGCCATAGCTCTGGCTGACGTTATTATCCTTACGACACCTCCAGGTTTCCGTCCGATCCATTTTGAAGAAGCGGTGCGACAGGGAAAACATGTGTTTATGGAAAAGCCCGTAGCCACCGATCCTGCCGGAGTGAAAAAAGTGCTCGAAGCCGCGGCGATCGCGAAGCAAAAGAAATTGAATGTTGTCGTGGGGCTGCAACGACACTACCAGAATTCATACCGCGAACTTTACAAACGTGTTAAAGATGGAATGATTGGCGACATCACCTCCGGACAAGTATGGTGGAATAACGATGGTGTGTGGGTCAAGACGCGGGAGGCGGGCCAAACTGAAATGGAATATCAGATGCGGAACTGGTATTATTTCAACTGGCTGTGTGGTGACCACATTACTGAACAGCATATACACAACATCGATGTGTTCAACTGGTTTAAGGGAGGCTACCCTGTTAGGGCCCAGGGCATGGGTGGACGGCAGGTTCGCACGGGTAAGGAATATGGTGAAATATTCGATCACCATTACGTCGAATATCACTATGCCGACGGATCGGTTTTGAATAGTCAGTGCCGCCACATCAAGGGTACCTATGCGATCGTTGACGAAATGATTGTCGGTACAAAAGGAGTTGTGAAATGCGGTGCAGGTGAAATTCAAAGTAAGGGCAAGAATCTTTACAAGTTCGACAAGAAAAGCGAGAACAATCCATATCAGTCCGAACACGATGAACTATTTGCGGCCATTGCCAAAGGCGAGTACAAGTTCGATGATACCGAGAACGGTGCGAAAGCCACGCTGACTTCTATCATGGGCCGAATGGCAACGTATTCAGGCCAGGTGATGGAGTGGGATAAGGTGTTGAATTCAGGCCTAAGCATCATGCCGGCGAAGTTTGCCTGGGATGCCGAACCACCGGTGAAACCCGATGCCAATGGATTTTATCCGGTAGCTACTCCGGGGGTTACGAAGTATTTCGCGTAGAGGGTATTGTCAAGCGAAATACCGGAGCAGGTTCGAACTTGATTCGAACCTGTTTTAGATGTTTTGGATGTACAATTGGGCTTTCATAAGCAGGGGCTTCGAGTGTTGCAAGTTGCAAGTATCTGCGAGTTGGTGATAATTACACTACGACGAGGTGATGACTAGAATGACTAAAGCTGCGTTGTCGATAATAGCGATAGCGGGATTAATTTTCCCGTTCGTGGACCGGCTTGTAGTGTTTGAGATGTTTTACCTGCTAATTCCTCTCGCTGTCACTTTCGGGATGTATAGTATCTCTTATTATCAGCCTTGTTAAGCGTTCTTCTGTACCCAGGGTACTATTCATCAGTTCGATTATTCCGATTTTTTTTGGTTCGCAACTACTGTCTGTCGTCGTAGTCAATTTTGTTCAAAAAACCCGATCAGAAGTCTTGATTAAGAGCCTGGAGAATATAGCAAAGGAAGGCAAACCTGTCCCGGAGGATCATCAGGCTCCAATAGGTATTAGACTTGAAAAGGGGAAAGATTCTAACACTTACAAAATTATTTATTCAAGAGGTTTTATGGTGACGGAAAGATACGAAAGTAGTAGCAAGAAATGGCGAAGCATAGCTGGAATGATTAATTATGAACTGCGGCCAACAACTGACAACAAAGACACGATCCTTAACTCTCGGATCAGCATGTAAGGATAAAGAGTAGCGACAGGATCAAGGGCTGACCGAGAGGTCAAGAAAGCCAAGTCGATAGAAACTTGTTTAACGCTGCATCACTTCTTCTTCAACCTCCGTATTTCCTCCTGAAGCGCAAGTATGGTCATTGCAAGCTGCTCCGCAGGCACGGTGCTGTTTTGCTGAACATCGGGAAACTGGTTTGAAAAGAAGGCTTTCGCATGCCAGATCTCAAGGACATCACTGGTGTTCACCGAGTAAGGTTCGTAAAGACGATTATCCGATACGAGTAACAGTTTTCCTTCTTCAGCAGCAAAGTTGAATACGCGCTTAAAGACAATACCATCATTTGCGGTCACCAGAACATAAAGCTTACCATTCTTAATTGAGGTAGCGTCCTCTACGTACTCACCGAAAATGATACTTCCCGGCTGAACCGGCAGCATCGAATCCCCCTGAATTTCGAAGGCGCGGAAAGTTTTGTTACGCGGTAATACCGGCAAACTGATCTTTGGAAGATCTTTAACGAACTGCGGATCTTCATAGCCGGCGAGATAGCCTGCTGATGCTTTCTGGGTTACAAGCTCAACGTTCTCACGATTATTCGAATCAACTGTTATGGCAAGGACATCCTTCCCGCGCGACGGCCCTTTGCCTTTCCACTCTTTCTCGGGAACGCGGCTCAGGTCGTGGTTCACTAACAGATCGATGTTTACTTTGAAGATCTTGCTGATATCCATGAGGGAGGCCAAAGGTGGAGTTGATCGCTCTTCCTCGTAGGCACCCACGGCAGCCTGTTTCAGCCCGAGCTTCTCAGCGAGTTGCTTCTGGGTAAGTCCCTGCTGAGCACGCAGGAATTTTAGATTCTTGTTAACGATTGCCATCTTCTACATTTTATTAAAGTAATAATATCTCGCTTCTATGGCAGAACCTAAGACAATGATCACTGGTGTGATGCTCCGCGACACGCGCGGCCTGCATCACAAAAGTAATCAGCCAACTATGATCCCGCCAGTGGTCTTAAAAACTGTATGGCAAAAACAGCGAATTAAAAGTCCATCAGGCAATGATGTTTCAAACCTAAAAAAATTAGTCGAAAAATACAACAGATAACTAAAAATATTAGTTTATTTGTTTCATGGATCGGAACATTATCCACATGGATTTGGATGCCTTTTTCGTAGCTGTCGAGTGTAAACGCAACCCCCGGCTCAAGGGGAAGCCTTTAATAATAGGCGGAAGCAGCCGCCGAGGTGTGGTAGCGGCATGTAGTTACGAAACAAGAATGTTCGGCGTGCATTCGGCGATGCCGATGTATCTCGCCCTCCAACTGTGTCCGGATGCGGTAGTGATCTCTGGCGACATGGAAGCTTACAGCCAGAACTCGCATGAAGTGACCGAAATCGTGGCGGATGCGTCGCCAATGTTCGAGAAGGCTTCCATCGATGAATTCTATGTCGATGCCAGCGGGATGGACCGATACTTCGGAGCCTTCAAATGGGCCACTGAGCTTAGAAGAAAAATCATCAGGGAAACAGCTCTGCCTATCTCCCTGGCGATGTCGGTGAATAAACTGGTCTCAAAAGTGGCAACCGCAGAATTCAAGCCCAATGCCGAAAAACAAATTACCCTTGGCGGGGAACAGGAATTTCTTGCGCCCCTTTCTGTCGATAAAATCCCAATGATAGGCAGGGAAACGGCGGCCTTCCTTTATGATATGGGGGTACGAACCGTAAAGACGCTTCGCGAGATGCCCTTGAGTTTTCTGGTCAGCGCCTTTGGTAAAAATGGTCGGGCTATCTGGAACAAGGCGCATGGTATTGACGACTCGCCCGTGGTTCCGCATACCGAACAAAAGTCAATTTCAACGGAATGCACTTTCGATGAGGATACGATCGATGTGAAACGACTAAAGTCCATTCTCACAGCCATGATTGAGAAGGTGGCCTTTACGCTCCGCGAACAAAAAAAATTAACCTCATGCGTAACAGTAAAGATTCGCTATTCCAATTTCGACACCGAGACTAAACAGGTACATATCCCATATACTTCGTCTGACCAGGTTTTATTGAAAACGGTAACCCAATTGTTTGATAAGTTATATAACAGAAGGATGCTAATCAGGTTGGTAGGGGTACGGCTCAGTCAACTTGTTCACGGTAATCATCAGATAAACATGTTCGATGAAACTGAAGAAAGCATCAATCTTCATGAGGCGATCGATCACATCAAACACCGGCACGGTGTTGAGAAACTCGTAAGGGCTACCACGTTGGGCGTTAACAGCCGCGTACGAATGCAGATGAACCTGTTCAAAGGTACCGTGGGGCCGCTGAACAAAATTTAATAACGCACTCCGTGATACGGGATGTGACAGAGGATGTCAATGAATGAGGCGTATGTTTGAATAAGGAAAAAAATAAACGATAATAATATGACGCTATTCACAAAAAATCTCCAGACCCCTCCATTCCTTAGCCCTGCCAGGGAAAAGACTGAATTGTATTTCATTATCGCCCCACCACGGCACATACTCAGCGATGTGTCGGTTCTCAAAGATGACATCCATTACCTTATCGGTCACCGGTTCGACGATCAAAAATCCAAGCCGCACATTCCTCTTTTTAAGTATAACGACAAATATTACCGTGAAATGATCCGGTTTGTTGAATCCAGGGCGACTGAATTCAAGCCATTCAATGTTTTGCTGAAAGACTTTGGTGTTTTCCATAACGGATCCAAGCGGACCATCTATATGGATATTGTTTACAAATCGCCGATCCAGGAAATATTCAGCAAACTTGTTAAAGAAGACGATAGTTTTATTCCGCATATTACCATTGCGCGCAACCTCGAGATAGCGGATTTTCTCCGTTGCTGGCCATACCTGAAGGGCTTGCGCTACGGAAACCAGCATTTCGTGTGCGACCGGATCAGTGTACTTGAAAAACGCGACCGAACCTGGGTTCATCACAAGGACATCATGTTCGGTGCCGAATAAATCCCTTATCGATAAACCGTTAGCCACATGAACACACCTATAGAAGTACTTCAAAAGAAATTCGGTTACGCGTCTTTCCGGCTTGATCAGGAAGCAATTATTACATCTGTTCTTGAGAAGCAGGATACGTTTGTACTCATGCCTACAGGCGGAGGCAAATCCCTTTGTTACCAGGTGCCCGCTCTTTTATTTGAAGGGATCACTCTGGTTATCTCCCCGCTCATCGCACTTATGAAAGACCAGGTTGATGCGTTGCGCGTAAATGGAATTGAAGCCGCCTATCTGAATTCGTCCCAAACCTGGCAGGAACAACAGACCATCATTGCCCGGGCGCGCGAAAATCAGATTAAGTTATTGTATCTGGCACCCGAACGCCTCATACGCTTTGAGGAACGCGACGGAGAAAAGAGTAATCCGTCACTTTCCCAGATGATGCAGTCCCTGCTATCCATGAACGTCAGCCTGATCGCCATTGATGAGGCCCACTGTATTTCACACTGGGGCCACGATTTCAGACCAGAGTACCTTATGCTGGCCCATCTGAAGAAAGCGCTTCCCAACGTTCCCGTTATTGCGCTCACCGCAACCGCCGACAAAATGACGCGGAAGGATATCGTGGAGAAGCTGGCCCTTGAAAATCCACGGGTTTTTGTATCGAGTTTCAATCGCGCAAATATTCGCTACACCGTCGAGGATAAACGGAATGCTTTCGATAAACTGGTTGACTTTCTTGAATCGAGAAAAGATGATGCTGGAATCGTCTACTGTTTGTCGAGAGCATCAACGGAGAGAATTGCACGTGACCTTCAGGATCTCGGATTTAAGGCACTGCCTTACAACGCCGGCCTCGATAAAGAGGAGCGTGCCCGGAATCAGGAGAAGTTTCTCAAGGATGATGTAAGAATCATCGTCGCGACTATCGCTTTTGGCATGGGAATCAACAAGTCAAACGTGCGCTTTGTCGTTCATATGGATCTTCCAAAAAACATCGAGGGGTACTATCAGGAAACGGGCCGGGCCGGTCGCGACGGTCTCGACAGCGAAGCCCTGCTTTTCTATTCCTACGGTGACGTAATTAAACTGAAGAAATTTATTGAAGTCGATGGCAATAAGGAACAAACCAGGATTGCGCAGGAGAAACTGGAGGAGATGGCATCCTACGGAGGGCTCGCCACCTGCCGTAGAAAATTCTTGCTTAACTATTTTGACGAATCTGCACCGGATCATTGCGGTAACTGTGATGTGTGTCTGACATCGGTGGATGTTTACGATGGAACCATCCCTGCGCAGAAAGTTTTGTCTGCCGTTTCCCGTCTTGGTGAACGATACGGCTCCGGTTACGTCGTTGACTTCCTTCGGGGATCAAATTCAGCCCGGATCCCGGAAGATCATAAGCAACTTAAAACATATGGCGCAGGGGCGGATATGGGCAAAGATCAATGGAATGGTATCATTCGTGATCTTGTCGAAAGGGGGTACCTGCAAAAAACACGGGGGTTATATCCGTTGCTGACGCTCACAGAAAAAAGTGCCGACGTACTCAAAGGCAACACCCGCGTTATGCTGACGAAATCGCGGACAAAGACCGAGGTTAAACCTGTCAATGAGGGCCAATACGAAAAGGACCTGCTCCTGGCATTAAAAGATGTGCGTCGCCGACTCGCGGCCGAAGAGGACGTTCCTCCGTATATGATTCTTTCAGATGCATCCCTTATGGAAATCGCGACGTATCTGCCTTTTAACAAACCCGACTTCCGGAAGATCTCCGGGTTCGGAGAAGCCAAGATAGAAAGGTATGGCCGATTTTTCTGGCAGGTGGTCGCCGACTATTGTACCGAACATTCACTTCAGTCACGGATTCATCTTAAAACGATGAAGGTGCGGAAGGAAAAAGTGGAACGCGATTCGGACACCAAAAAACAATCCCTGGATATGTTCAGGAGTGGTCATGAAGTTGAAAAGATTGCGGTCTTGCGGAGCCTTACCGTGTCAACGATCGAAGGCCATCTGGCCTTTTATATTCAATCCGGGAAACTGGAGTTACATGAACTGCTTGAACCGTCCGATGCAGAACGGATTCGCCAGGCTATTGAAACTTCGGGAACTACAATGTTGACGACCATAAGACAAAAGCTCCACGAGGAATATAGTTTCGGACAGATACGAATGGTGATCGCCGACATGCAAAAGCACAAGGAAGCTTCCCGCGAGATGCGCGTGTAGCTCAGGAGCGAACTCATTCTGTGTATTCTTCAGTGCGATCTGCGGGATCTGCGAGAGAAGACGGTTACCAATTCTCTCTCTGAAACTACGGGGTATGCCTGGAGGACCATGCAAGAGAACGGTCCCCCTTCTGCGTATTCCTCAGTGCGATCTGCCGGACCCGCGAGAAATCGGGTTTATGACTCTTTCACGGAACGCCGGGTATGCCTGAAGAAACAACGTCAAGAGACGGTTCTCTTCTGCGTATTCTTCCGTGCGATCTGCGGGATCTGCGAGAGAAAACGGGATAACCAAAATTGGTCGCAGGCTCCTTCTGAATTGTAAGGTAGTATACACAGGCGCGTGAATACATTTGAATTGAACGGATAATGTGATGAACGAAAAAGCAGAAACCGAATGTACCTGAATTGCCATACCTCCCTCAGCTTCCGATACGGAACATTATCAGTAGAAGAGCTTTTTGATCAAGCGAAACGATGCGGCGTTTCCAAACTGGCGCTGACGGAAATAAATAACACCGCATCATACATTGAAATGCTTCGGCTTTGCCGGCAAAATGAACCGGTGGATGGTGGGCTTACACGAAGCGGAACTCCTGGATACCGATTGGATATTGCGGTAGGGCTAGAGTTTCGTCGCGGAAATGAATTGCTGTACGTGGCGCTGGCCCGAAACAATAGTGGGTTCGAGGAACTCAATCGTTTCGCGTCACACCACAACGCCAGCGAGAAGGCTATTCCAAAAAAAGCACCTGAGTTCAATGACGTTTATGTCGTGTACCCGTTCGGAAAAGTCGAACCCGAGGTGCTTCGCACGTTCGAATATATCGGTCTTCGTATTTCGGATCTGAATCAACTTGCGCTATACGAACCTTATTATCGGTTCAAAGACAAGTTCGTGATTCTGCAACCCGTTACCTTCGCCGATAAGATTGATTTCAATATACATCGACTTTCGCGGGCAATCGCCAACAATACCCTGCTGAGCAAACTTCCTGTTCACGAGCAGGCGAGTCCCGATGAAATCATGTTATCGGAAGAGGAACTCGAAAATCATTTCAGGCGGTATCCGCAGATCGTTCACAATACCCGTCGTCTCCTCGCAGATTGTAATCTTGACATCCGACTCGGCGAGGATAAAAACAAAAAGAATGTCACCGGTTCACGTGAATCGGACTGGGATTATCTGGTTACACGGGCATGGGAGGGATTTCAAAAACGATATGATGCATCCGATGAATTTCTCAGAGAACGATTTGATCGCGAACTCCGGATTATCAAACAGAAGGACTTTTGCGGTTACTATCTGGTTGCCTTCGATCTGATCCAATTTGCGAACCGCAAAGGATTTGCTTATGTGGGTCGCGGAAGTGGTGCTAATAGCGTGGTAGCCTATTGCCTGGGCATCACGAACGTCGACCCGATTGAGCTTAACCTTTACTTTGAACGATTTCTTAATGAGGAACGGACTAGCCCCCCGGATTTCGACATCGATTTTTCGTGGGATAACCGCGACGCGATATACCGCTATTTGTTCGAACGATATGGCCATGACCATGTCAGTCTTCTCGGAACGCACGTCACTTATCAGGGTCGATCCGTGATACGCGAGCTGGGCAAAGTGTTCGGCTTGCCGAAGGATGAGATTGATGCACTGGTTGCGAATCCGAAGACCCTTGAAAACCGCGACCATATCACAGAACTTATCTTTCGGTATGCTCACCATATGAAGGATCTGCCGTCAAACTTATCAATCCATGCCGGTGGTGTATTGATTACAGAGAAACCCATCTACGCCTATACCGCCACCGACTATCCGCCGAAAGGTTTTCCTGTTTCACAATTCGAAATGCACGCCGCCGAAGATCTTGGGATTTACAAGTTCGATATTCTCAGCCAAAGAGGTCTCGGCCACCTCAAAGAGGCTGTGGCGCGAATCAAAATGAATCGCGGCATTGATGTTGACCTGGATCGGTTCCATGAATTCAAGGAAGACCCGGCAGTGAAAGAATTACTTCGGAACAGCAAAACGATGGGATGTTTTTATGTCGAAAGTCCTGCAATGCGGATGTTACTGAAAAAACTCCGATGTGAGGATTACCTGACGCTGGTTGCCGCAAGTTCCATTATCCGTCCCGGCGTAGCGAGTTCAGGTATGATGCGCACGTACATCGAAAGATTTCACATCAAACGAAATGGTGGGAGATATCAGTCCATTCATCCGAAGATGGATGAACTGATGAAAGAAACGTATGGCGTGATGGTGTATCAGGAAGACGTCATTAAGGTAGCGCATCATTTTGCGGGGCTCACCCTGACCGAAGCTGACGTTCTAAGGCGGGGAATGTCGGGCAAGTACCGGTCCCGTTACGAGTTTCAGCGCGTGAAAGACAAGTTTTTCGAGAACTGCCGTCAAAAAGGCTATGAGGAGCGCGTAACCCAAAGGGTCTGGTTCGAAATAGAAAGCTTCTCCGGGTACTCCTTTGCCAAAGGACACTCAGCGAGCTATGCCGTCGAAAGTTATCAAAGCCTGTATTTGAAAGCGCATTTTCCACTGGAGTTCATGGTGGGTGTAATCAACAATTTCGGTGGTTACTATAAAACAGAATTCTATTTCCACGAAGCTCGCATGAATGGTGGCGTCATTGAAGCTCCGTGCATCAATCACAGTGAATATCTAACGACCCTGACCGGCAATCATATTTACATCGGATTCATTCACCTCAAAGGTCTTGAAAAAAAAATTGCCAGTTCTATTGCAGAGGAAAGGCAACGACATGGGTCATACAAAAGCATGACTGATTTTCTGGAGCGTATACCGGCAGCGTTGGAACAGACTCGCATTCTGATTCGAATTGGTGCTTTACGTTTCACTGGCAAGAGTAAGCAGCGCCTCCTTTGGGAAGCCATGTTATTTTTCAGCCAGGCGCGTTCCAGGAGACCGAAGGCACAACTATTCGATACGGAGCCGAAAGAATTTCCGCTGCCCGCGCTAGAACGCAAGCCTGTCGAAGACGCCTTTGACGAAATAGAATTGCTCGGGTTTCCACTTTCTGATCCTTTCGAATTGCTGGCTACTCCTGAAATAGGCGATACAATGGCGAAAGATTTAATGAACAAGGTGGGCCAGCAGATTCATATCGTAGGATACATGGTAACTGTGAAGGACACCTCAACAAAGAGCAAGGAACTCATGAACTTCGGCACTTTTTACGATCACCAGGGTGAAGTGTTCGACACAGTTCATTTCCCGAATATCCTCAAAAGATTTCCGCTGCGCGGGCGGGGCTTCTATTCAATCAAGGGAAAAGTTATCGAGGAATTCGGCGTGCCTGCAATCGAGGTGACATGGCTCACCAAACTTCCGCTGGTTAACAAGCGAGCCGATGAATTCATGCGTGAGAACAATTACCAGGTGCGGCAAACTCAAACTGAGCCCGCGGTCTGGACCGATAGTTAATCCCCCCGTCGCTGCTCCGACCAGCGCAGCATGTCATTGAAGACGTCGTCTTCGGTTCTGTGGGAAGAGAGGATTTCATCATATGAAAGGCCTTTGATATCAATCAGGTATTCCACCATCAGACGCCCTTTGAGTAAACCGCGGGAATGAAATGTCCGGGTACCACCTCCACCCAACCGTCAGAGGACTTCGCTCGGAGCATCACGAAACGCCCTATTTCATTAGGAAGCTTGTACCCTCCCTTTCGGCGATCCTGCCGCGCAACGTACTCAGGATAACCCTCCAGTTTCCAAAGCGGTGGATGAGACCAGGGATTGAACCTGAGCATCCCATATCGGTTTGTTTGCAGAATATGAACCATTTTGTGGACGAGTAATTCTTCCAGGTTTATCCGGCTTCGCGCGGTGTACGCTTCATTGGCTGCGAAATTCGCCGGTATCTTAAAAATTATGTTTCCTGCGGTCGCTCTTGCAGCCGGGCCACGTCCCTGAGGGTTATCAAATCGGTTAAAGGGATTTCCGTGTGCGAAGAATACATCGAATCTGAACGTTGGGTCGTGCAGCTCACATCCTTCAATAGTGCTATACGCCTTATCAAGGATGCGACAAATCTCATCCGGAATTGCCTCACTGCTGTACACAGCGAAATTCTTGTGTACAAATTTGTTTGCAAAAATCGGTTGAGGAAAAAAGACGAGAGTTACGACGCCAGTAAGGGCTATCAACAATAAGAGAACGGTGCCGCTTAGCAGCCTTCTGATTGTTTTAGAAATGCGTGGTTTCATCTTGCTTTTCATAAAGAGTCGCCGGTTCTCGTTTTCAATTACATGACCTTTCATCTGGAGTCAAAAAAAAAGCGTGAGCCCATTGAGCTCACGCTTTTGTTTCGTTAACCGGACTTTTAGATATCGGCCTTCTTCAGCTTCCAGTAACTGACATAATTGAAGATGGCTGTCCACGCAACGACGATGACTAAAGTCAATGGGCTGACGTAATCCTGTATTTCCTGGAACGCGTATCGGGGGAACGGTACCTGAATCAAGTCCCAGATCGATTGCATTGGGAAATAAGGAATTATTCCGGGAAGGTGATCGTCCAGGTTTGCTTTGATAATCAGTTCGATCATTTGCGAAAGCAGAAGGACGATGATAGTTAGTCCAGACCGTTGAATCAGAATCCCAAGCATCAGGGCATACGAGAGATAAAAGAACAGTTCAATAAAATACGCCGGGAAGAATTCAAGGTCGGTGATCACCTTATCGAATTCAACGGAAGGGCTATAGATCATTCCCGTAAGAAGACCAATCACAAATACCATTACCACACTCATTAGTGACAACAATACATTGGTGAGGATCTTGGAAAATAAGAACTCAGTTCGGCTTAATCCATCGATGATGTTTTGGCGCACCGTTCGGTAGGCAAACTCGTTCGTTACTGAAATGACAACCATCACCGCCAACACTACCTTAAGGAAGCCACCAACCCAGATAAGGTTCATCCACACGTCCGGGAAATGATAAAGCGGGATACGGCTGATGTTAAGCTCTTCGCCGAAATTTTCAAAAGTTCTTGCGAGCCATTTCAGGAATTCCATGCCACTGGCTGCGCCAAACCCAAGCGTAACAAAATATAATCCGCAAACCACCCAAAAGGTGCGGTAGCTTGTCAGTTTTTTTAAATCGATCTTTAAAAGGTCCAGCATGGCTAATTGGATTCAGACAAGATTTCGAGAAACATTTTCTCCAGAGATTTCTTTTTCGTTACCAGATGATTGGCGACGATTCCTTTCTCAAAAAGGAACTGATTGAGATGCTGGCTGTGGTACCCTTCATTGAGGGTTACCAGGATATGGGCGTTTTCCCGACTGAGCGACGACATACCTTCAAATTCGGTGAGCAATCCATCGAGGTTTTCCGTCTCTGCATTTATCTCAACTGTTTCAGCGCCTCTGCCCACTTCATTAACCGGCCCCGAATGAACAAGATGCCCACGCTTCAGCACACAGAAGTGTGAACACACTTTTTGGACTTCATCAAGAAGATGGCTCGCGAGGATAATTGTCTTTCCGTTCTGTGCAATCTTCAAAATCAGCTGCCGGATCTCGGCAATACCCATGGGATCAAGCCCGTTTGTGGGCTCGTCCAGTATAAGTACCGTTGGATCATTCAGCAGGGCGGACGCAATAGCAAGACGTTGTTTCATCCCGAGGGAATACGTTTTGTATTTGTCGTCTCTGCGCTCGGTGAGCTCAACGATGTCGAGCACTTTCGGGATGTTTTCAGCGGGGCATTGCTTGATCATCGCGTTGAGCTCAAGATTTTTCTGGCCGCTGAGGTAGGGATAGAATATAGGGTGTTCCAGAACGGCGCCGATCTTCCTTCTTAACTGAGGTGTCGGATCTTCGCCAAACCACTTAAACTCGCCGTGAGTGGGATTCACAACCCCCATCAGCATTCCGAGGGTCGTCGTTTTGCCGCTGCCGTTGGGACCTAGCATACCAAAAACCTGGCCTCTCAGGACCTCGAGTTGCAGGTCGTTTACCGCCTTGATCTTTCCAAAGTGTTTGGTCAGACCGCTTATCGAAAGAACTTTTTCTGTCAATGGGGTAGTGTTTGTATCGATTTGTCGGAGAGAATCCGATTCGATTACACGAGACTTCATTTTTTCGTGAAGTCTTTTATACGCTTCCCGAGTTCGGTGCCTTCGTCGAGGCTCTTGTAAAAGGATGTAATCTTATCAAGCGCAATACTTCCGACTATGTCCAGTACATACAGGCTCGTCGAGTCGTTGACAGTCACGACCATGCCCTTCGTCTGACCTTTTTCTTCCTTAAGGAACACATCAAAATTCTTACCCTCAAATCGGCTGGTCATTATTTCTTCAAACGCTTCAGACTTGTAATCGCTGACGAGTTTCTTATAGTCGGTGGAACCAAATTTAGCTTTGTCGATCATAAGAAACTTCATCTTTTCAATGTCTTTAATGAGGGCGTCGAATTCCTTGTCGCCAGACTGATTCAGCATCCGAAGGGTGTTGTTATAAAAGAATAACGACATCGCTTCCTTATTCTTTTCGTGGAGACTTTCTGTGGTTTTACTCTGGGAAAAGCCTGACGTAGCGATGGTGAGAACAGCTAGTAAAAGGGTATAGCGCATAAACAGGGGGTTAAGAGCAAGGTGTAAATATAAAAAAACACACCGTATTCATGGATACGGTGTGTCTGGAATCGGATGATCAGTTTTTCTTCTTCTTATCCATATTCTCGAGATTCTCCAAACCTTTCACATCCATTTTCTTTCCAATGCGGGATACCTGAGCGAGATCGATTTCTCCGAAGAGACTAAGTACCATAAAGTCGGTGTTTCCGCCCATTACCATCAGCAACTCAGAGATTGTCCCGTTTTTGTTTTCCTTGATGTAGAACTTCATGTCCTTGTCTTTGTCACGTACCGACATCAGCTCTTCATATTCTTTCACAGGAATCAGACTAAATGCTTCCTTGTACAGGTCTCTGGCGTTGCGGGCGTCTTGCTTGCCAAGAATTCGCAGGCCTTTAAGTTTACTGATAGCTTCAAGGACTTCTTTGTCTTCCTGTGATTCAGCGTCCATCTTCGTAAAAAGACTGAACATCTTCGGTGAGATATTCACCTGGCTGAACGAGTCATCGTCCTGATACTTCGTGAAGAATTTTGAGATAGCATCCTGGCCGAAAGCTGCCCCGGACATGATCATCAAAAAGGCTAAGGCTGCAATTACTTTTTTCATGATTTTAAAATCTTATGTTGATGTTTTTGTTTCTTGTTTACTCGTTACAGTTCCGTTGTGTTGGAATCTGGTCTTTGAATCTCTTCTTTGGCTTCATTAAAAAGGTTGATCTTTTTCGCTCCTTCTTCGGCGTGACCGAACCCTTTTGAAATCATCATGAGGGCTTTTTTGGTTTCCTCGAATGCCAGCTGCGGATCATCATAGGTATCGACAATTTCCTGCGGCGTCGACTTTCTTACTTCCGTTTTTATAAAATAAACGGCGATCATGAGAACGGCAATCCCTGCGGCGATGCGCATCGAGTTCTGAAACATGGAGACAACCCGGCCTTCGTCCTTGCCTTTAACCTTGCGAACTATTTCCTTTTCAAAGGAGGCGTCGACTATTGATTTTTTTTTATTCTCACGGTAGAACCGGAATAGCGGGGCAGTGTTACGGTGTTCGTCAGCGACGTTGCTTCCGTTGAAATACTCCTGAAGCTGTTGTTCTTCCTCAAGCGTTGTTTCACACTCCCAATACTTGCTTAAAAGCTCATCAATTCTTTTGGAGTCCATACGTATTAAGCTTCATAATTTTTTCTCGGATTGCGTTTCTGGCGCGGAACAGGTTTACCTTAACCTGATTCAAATCGATTTCCAGAATTTCGCTGATCTCATTGTACGAGTACCCTTCGACGTCGCGAAGGTGGATTACCTGCCGTTGCTTTTCGGGCAACCGCGAAATCAGTAAACTGATCTGTTGCATACTTTCATCGGCTTCAGTGGCTTCAAGTGGTGTCAAAGATTCGTTTTGAACATCGAAGAAGTTTTCAAGGGGTTGCGTGTGTCTTCGGGTCATCGACCGAATGCGGTCCAGTGAAAGATTGCGGGTGATGCGCATACACCACGCCTCCCAGTTCTGTACCTCATCCATCTGATCTCGCCCGTTCCAAACCCTGATGAAAACTTCCTGGACCACATCTTTGGCCTCCTCCTCGTTGTTCAGAAACCTGAGAGCAAAGCGGAAAAGCTTGTTCTTTACAGGTAGTACACGACTCTGAAATGCCTCGATATTCATCCGTTCAATTTCAATAACTAGACGCCGGGGTTCGGCCGATGTTACAGGGGGGCTAAAACATTTCCATAACTTATCGAAAAAGGCCTCAAAAACGAAAAAAGGAGCCCTGGGCTCCCTTTTTTATTTTTGATGTCTGTGATTTTTATTCCGCCGGAACCAGTCGCACCAGCATACCAGGGGTTTCGGTGGCTACATAAATGTACCCCTCAGGGCTTTCCTCAACCGCACGGACCCGCCCGATTTTTTCCAGTAAACGCTCTTCCGCAACGACTTTGCCATCCTTGAGTTCAACCCGGGCCACATGGGTATGGGCCAGCGCCGCCGCAAGGAGGTTGTTCTTCCAGTTAGGGAACTTGTCGCCTTTTACCTGTGCCATTCCACAAGGAGCAATTGAAGGAACCCAGTAGTGCACCGGCTGTTCGAGGCCTTCCTTCTCCTGAAGATCGGAAATCGGCGTACCATCATAGTCTATTCCATAGGTGATTACGGGCCATCCATAATTCTTGCCCTTTTCCACCAGGTTAAGCTCGTCTCCACCTTTCGGACCATGCTCAATATCCCACAGGGTATTGGAATCCTTGTCGTAAATCAGCCCCTGGGGATTGCGGTGGCCGTAACTCCAAATCTCAGGCATCGCGCCCTGCTGATTCACAAAAGGGTTATCATCAGGTACTTTACCATCTTCGTGCAGACGGAGCACTTTGCCCAGGTGATTTCCCAGATTCTGTGAATTCTCCTTCGTTCCGCGCTCGCCGCTGGAGAAGAAAATATGGCCGTTTCCGTCAAACACGATCCGGCTGCCAAAGTGGACTCCCGCATCGCTGGTGGGCTGCGCAGCAAATAGCTGTTCCAGATCTGCCAGGTTGTTGCCTTCCAGTCGGGCGCGCGCAATTACGGTACCGCCGCCATTTCCCGATTTTTTGGAATAACTAAGGTATATCCACCCGTTGTTGTCATAATCGGGATGGAGTTTGATATCCATTAAACCGCCCTGCCCCCGCGCATAAACGTCGGGAACCTGAATGGACTCCGATTGCAACTGGTCGTCCTTAAAGATCCTTATCTCGCCCGACCGCTCGGTAACCAATACTCTGCCATCAGGCAGGAAAGCAATCCCCCAGGGATTCTTCAGCTGCGTAGTAAGCGTGTCAATCTTAAAATTGTGTTTTTCCGATTCGATGACCGGTCCGGTACCCGTGACTTGCGCTTCAGCTTGATTGTCGCGGTCATTGCAGGCTTGAAACACAAGGGCCGAAGCCATTGCGATAGGAATAAGTAGTTTTTTCATATTGTGTGTCTTGTAAATACAGCGTCTACGGGAAGTGCTTCGGAAAAAACAATACCCGACCCGCTACGGCACGAAAATAACGACCTGGCCGGTAATCTTCATGAAATTTTGATCCTGGCCGGAAGGATTAGGATGAACGGACCGGCGCCTATTTGCGACGGCCGAAAATTCTTAGCAGATAAAGGAAAAGGTTGATGAAATCCAGATACAGGGTAAGTGCGCCCATGATGGCCTCCTTGTGATCCTGATCCGAGCCCTCATTTCCAATAATATTGGTGTTTTTGATCTTTTGGGTATCATAGGCGGTAAGACCTGTAAAGATGAGAACCCCCGCACATGTTGTGATCCAGTAAAGCACAGTGCTTTGCATAAACCAGTTTACCAAGCTCGCGATGATGAGGCCAATTAAACCCATGAAAAACAGGTTACCCCATTTCGTAAGATCGGTTTTGGTTACGTATCCGTAGAAACTCATGGCTCCGAATGTGCCTGCCGTAATGAAGAAGGTGGACGCAATGGATTCGGACGTATACAGCGTAAAAATCGCGGAAAGCGTTAACCCGTTGAAAACTGAGTATACAATAAAGATAACGGTAGCAACGGAAGCTGTCATCCGGTTTATCAGTCCAACCAGTACCCCGACGGCAACAAATTCAAGCAGGATGAGTCCAAAGAAAACATACCTGTTCCCAAAAACCATTTGCATCATAGCTTCGGACGACGCAGTGTACATGGCGACCCCGCCGGTAATAATTAGGGCGAGACACATCCACGAATAGACCTTCACCATGTATCGCTGGTTCTCGGCGGCGATCTGTTCGAGCGTAATTGAGTTAGTTTCGGGGATCATAACATATCTTTTCGATTTGGGAAAGATAAGCAAATACCTGATCGTCACGAAGTGATAGGGGTGGTGAAGGCCTTGAAAAGTAAGATTTATCAGTGCTTTTACGGATTATGCGAGCCGATACCTTCCCCGGCTACGACCCAAAGATTCGGAACTTTCATATGGGGGTGCTATTTTCAACCAAAATTTGAACCTATGTACCACACCCTGCTACTCTCCCATTCGCTGTTGCGTTATTTCATCCTCATCGCCCTCGTCGTTGTAATTGTCAAGTCACTAATGGGGATGATGAACAAAGAACCGTTCGGAAAGTGGGATAACAAGTTCAGCCTGTATCTGTTGATATTCACCCATCTTCAACTGGTCGTGGGATTGATTCTGTATTTCGTCAGTCCCTGGGTCAAATTTTCAGGCGAAACAATGGGGGATAAGGTAGGCCGCTATTGGACAGTAGAGCATATATTCGGGATGCTGATCGCGGTCGTGCTGATTACCATTGCGCGAATCAGTCTGAAACGGATGACCTCTGATTTGGCGAAGTTCAAAAGGCTGTTCGTCTTCAACCTGATTGCATTACTGATTATTGTGGTAATCATCCTGCTCAGCGACCGGGGCCTGCTTACGATGAGTGTTAGCAGCTAGTCGGGTCTCATTTTCTGCGGATTGTACAACCAACCGGACGGATTTCGGAGGTTTTCACGGTTTGGTTGCTAAGCATTATGTCAATCGCGTCTTTCAGATACGCCTGCCTTACATCTGACTCCACCTGCGCATTGTCGTCGATGGCGCCATTGTACACGACTGTAAACTTGCCATTGTTATTTTTTAGCAGAAAAGCCTGCGGCGTTTTCGTGGCCCCCAATTGCTGCATCAGACTTTGCTGTTTATCGGCCAGGTACGGCACTCCAAGGTCCAGCTGCTGCGCCTTCTTTTTCATGGCTTCCGCCGCTTCCGCCGGTTCTGTATTTGCATTCACCAGCAACACCGGCACATTGCTATGGTACGTTGTGGCAATTTCCCTGATCCGTTTCCTGTAATGCTCATCGTAGGGGCAGTTGTTACTCGTGAAAATGATGACCAGTCCCTGGCACGACGGATACGTACTCAATGAAACTTGTTCATCGTTCAGGACATTCGTAAGCGAGAAGTCTGCCACCTGCTGGGAAAGGGCCGAAGACCAACTGGCCACAACTAGAACTAAGACAATCACATTTTTCATGGTATTAGGTTTAGGAACCGAATCCGCCTGGCGAATTGAATACCAGCACAAATTCGGGAAACACCCGGTAGTATAAAGGTATCATCGTTTCCTCTTGATTGACAATTATTCGGCCAAGAATGTGCCCCGATTGCTCCAGTTCGAAGGCGGCAACGTGTATGTTTTCGGCCAAAACCAGATTTTTCTTCCCATAAATCTTGATCAGTGATTCCTTTGCACACCAGTAAACGCAGTGCTTGGTGAGGATTGTTCCGGCATCATTAAGTTCATCCGGAGCCAGGACGCGGGGCGCGACACGAATCAGTTTGGCTTTGGGCTGTTCAAGATCTATTCCAACCGGAAAGTGCTCATCCAGGATGGCGGCAACAAACGGGTAAGAATGGCTCAGCGATAAATGGAATGGATATCCCGAAAGGGAAGGTTTCCCGTGCTCATCCTTGATTATTCCACTAAAGGGTAACGAACGCTTTTCCAGTAGCCTCTGCGTTAATACCCTGCCGGCGAACCACTCCAGTCGTTTTTGCTGATTGTGAATCGTCGAAGGAATCTGCTGACCATCCGTCAGTGACACGGCAAGCTCGTGTTCGGCCTCGGTGATATTCCAGAGCGCCCACGTTCGCGTGCCTTCATGGACCAGTCTTTCTAGCGGCATGGATTATTTTTTGCAAATGTAAACCATTGAATGAATTTGCCCTTTTTTTGGTTTAGGATTTGGAAAATCAGAACTTTCGCCCTCATCATGATCATGTCTCCTGTCCAGATTCATAAGGTGAACACCCTCAAAGGTCACCGAGATTGCATTTACACACTCGAACCCGGACCGGTATCCAATATCTTTTTCTCGGGATCCGGCGACGGAATGGTGGTCTCATGGGACCTCGTCAACCCCGAGGAAGGACAACTCATAGCCCGGTTGCCGCATTCTGTTTATGGACTGCATTTTCACAAAGAGACAGGTCAATTAATTGCCGGCCATAATTATGAAGGCATACATGTGCTTGACTGGGAGAATAAAAAGGAAACCGGATCGTTGAAGATAACGACTGCCGCGATATTTGATATACGATCATGGGATAATAACCTGATTGTCGCCTGCGGCGATGGAAGTGTTTTCAAGGTGGACCTGGAAAATCTTACCGTGACGAACCGCGTACGTCTTTCCGAGAAGAGCGCCCGGTCCATTGACATACACGACGGTACACAGGAAATCGCAGTCGGTTACAGCGATAACTTTATCCGGATATTCGACTACAATCTGAACCTGAAACGCGAATGGCAGGCCCATCAGAATTCTGTATTCACGGTGCGGTATTCGCCTGATGGGAAAACCCTTCTGAGCGGGTCACGCGATGCGCGACTGAAGGTTTGGAACGTCGACGAGGAATACTGTAACTCCACTGAGATAGTGGCTCATATGTTCGCGATTAATCATTTGGATTTTAGTCCGGATAAGAAACATTTTGTAACTTGTAGCCTTGATAAGTCCATCAAAGTTTGGGACGCAAACGAACTGAAGCTGCTTAAGGTAATTGACCGCGCCCGTCATGGCGGACATTGGTCTTCTGTAAACAAGACGTTATGGTCTGCCCATCACGATCAGTTACTAACCGCAAGCGATGACCGGACTATAGCTGTTTGGCATATTATTTTTTAAACTTTATAGCTTATGAGAATCACTCCCATCGAAATACGCCAAAAGACCTTTGAAAAGAATTTCAGAGGTTATGAAAAAGATGAAGTAAATGCTTTTCTGATTACGCTTTCTCAGGAGTGGGAAAGAATTCAGGACGAAAACAAGGAACTCAGAATTAAACTCGAAGCAACTGAACGGGAAGTGACCAAGCTTCGTGAAGTCGAAAGTTCGTTGTACAAGACCTTGAAAACGGCAGAAGACACCGGTGCCCATGTTATCGAACAGGCACGCGTCACAGCAGAGCTTCACATGAGAGAAACGCAGTTGAAGGCGGAATCCATGATGAATGAAGCCAAATCAAAAGCCAAGGATACCATCGAGGAGTCTGATGTAAGAGCCAAAGAAATAGTGGCTGAAATGGAGGATCGCCTGAAGATTCTTGTAGAGAACTACAAGAAACTCGAGACGGCCCGCGAAGACCTGCTTGGCGATCTTAAACGCCTGGCCAATGACATGCTCGACAGGGTAGACAGATCAAAACAACTTTCGAAAGACTTCGATCCGGACCAGCACCTTGCCATGGCGCGCCGCGAAGCCAAACGCATTGCCTTTCCGAATATAGACTTCGAGAAAAATCAACGGTCAAAACAGCCACAGCACCAGGCACACGAACCCGAAATAAAGCTCGAAGCTGAACCAACCAAATCAGAAGAACCGGTGCATGAAACGCCGCATCTCTATGTGGAGACTCAGCATATCCCCAAAGTTCATAAGTCGTTTTTCGACGAAATTGGATGACCGGAAAGATTGCACTGGAGGGACTGGAGTTCCACGCCTTTCACGGCGTTTACCCACATGAAAGGGAATCTGGTAATTTTTTTGAAGTTGACATCGCCGTCGAAACGGACTTTTCCGAGGCTGCCGAACATGACGACCTGGGTGGAACAGTAAACTATGAAACGCTTTTCCAGATTGTGAAGGAAGAGATGGACGAGCCCTCGAAGCTGCTTGAAACCGTGGCAGCAAAGATCATCGCCCATGTCTTTCGGGATTGCCCCACTGCCTCACACGTGGACCTGAAGATTTCGAAGCTCAATCCCCCGATTGGCGCCAAGTGCAAACGGTCATCACTGCTCGTCAGCCAGAAGCGAGTGAACTAGTCAACCCTTTCCCTGGCAGCGTCTACGAATGCGAAGCCCTGTGCATCACCGTTGGCTACATAATCAACTTCTTTCCCAATGAGGTACAGGGTGTGTTTCTTGTCGATCAAAACCGGGATCTCGTTGAAATCGTATTCAAGGTCGGATTCCTTCTTTGTATCAAAACCCAGGATAAAGCTGGCGCCCCCGCAGCCACCACCCCCGCGCACACCAACGCGAAGCCGATAGCCTTCAGGAATGTTCTTGGTTTCCATAATTCTGCGAATTTCTTCCGCGGCTTTTGCCGATATAGTGACTGGTGTAATATTGTCGAACATCCTTAGCGGTGGGATTTACTTCAAAATTATCTAAATTTCCAACATATATTCCTGTTAATAAATTCTATGGATGCAGTAATCGAATTTGGAAAGATACTCCTTCCGGCCTCCCTTGTACTATACGCAGCCTACCTGATGGTTCGCTCACAAATTCAGAAAGAGATGGACCTGAAGCGGATGGAGATTCGCGGAGCCGGCATCCAGACCGTATTACCGGTACGCTTGCAGGCGTACGAAAGAATGACGCTCTTTCTGGAAAGAATCAGCCCGCAGAACCTCCTGGTACGACTTAATGATTCGTCGGTCTCGGCACGTGATTTTCACCAGCAACTTCTCCAGGAAATAAGGAATGAATTTAATCATAACGTTTCGCAGCAGGTCTACATGAGCCATGAGGTCTGGGAAATGATTCGCAATGCGAAGGAGGATCTCATTGTTTCGATCAACGAGGCTGCCGGTGAAGTAGCCGCCGATGCGTCAAGTATTGAACTTTCGAAAAAAGTCATTGAAAAGGCTATGAACAAGCAGGTGGATTTGATTAGCCACGCCATCGTTGAACTAAAAAAGGAAATTCAGCGTACTTTTTAAATTACAGGACGGTATGAATACAAATGCTTTTTTTGACCTCGCTATGAAGCGTGCAGGCGGAATGATCGGAAAACGTCAGCGACTCCTTCTGTTGTTGGGTAAACTGGGAATGAAGTTGAAAACCGTAGAGTGGAATCAGGCCCGACAGGCTGGCGTACAGGAAAAATTCCATGCGGTGACCAGATTATTCAAAGCTTACGTTCAGGGAAGATACACCGATATACCGTGGAAGTCATTACTACTCATCACCGCCTCCATCGTTTACTTCGTTAATCCCCTGGACCTGATTCCCGATGTGCTTCTTGGTATCGGCTTCACCGACGACTTTGCAATCCTGCTGATGGTGTACAATTCCATTCAGCATGAGTTGGAGAAGTTCATTATGTGGGAGAGATCTCAACTCAGGGAGCTATGAAGGTAGCGCTTATTGCCGGAGCTACAGGGTTGATCGGAAACCAGTTGTTGGAACTGCTCCTGAATGATCCCGAATATCACCTCGTCAAGGCAATTACGCGATCACCGCTTAAGCTTAAGCACGAAAAACTTCAGAATATTATTATTGATTTTGACCGCCTCAGTGAATTGGATTCACAGATTGCAGGCGACGTCGTGTTTTGTTGTCTTGGTACAACCATGAAGAAAGCCGGTTCCAAAGAAGCCTTCAGAAAGGTAGACTACACATATCCTCTTGAACTGGCCACAACCACCCACCGGTTGGGTGCTCAGCAATTTTTACTGGTGTCGGCATTGGGCGCAGACAAAAATGCATCGATCTATTACAACAAAGTGAAGGGTGAGGTAGAGGAAGCTATCGGTAAGGTTGGCTTTCGCAGCTATCATATTATGAGACCTTCGCTGTTGCTGGGGCCGCGAGATGAAAGCAGACCTGGTGAAGACGCCGCCAAATTCTTTTACAAAGCATTCGGGTTTCTGATTCCGGAAAAATATAAAGCCGTGGATGCCGTAAAAGTTGCCAGAGCGATGATACGTCTGGCGAGGGATGAAAAAGAAGGGGTCCACATTCATGAATCGAAAGCACTCCAGGAATATTAAATGATTGCCGTCATACAGCGCGTATCTTCTGCGTCCGTTACGATAGACGGGATAGTGAAATCATCCATCGCACAAGGGTTGTTGTTATTGCTGGGAATCGAAGACGCAGATGGGGCCGACGATATCGAGTGGCTCGCGAACAAGGTCGTCAACCTCCGTATATTTAACGACGAGCATGGCGTGATGAACATCAGCGTGAAGGACCTGAATGGTGAGATCATTGTTGTAAGCCAGTTTACCCTACATGCCAGCACAAAGAAAGGAAACCGGCCTTCCTACCTGAAGGCATCGAAGCCTGAGATAGCCATTCCGTTGTATCAAAGCCTTATTAGATTCCTTGGTACTCACCTCGGGAAGCCGGTTCAGACCGGCGAGTTCGGCGCTGATATGAAAGTCGCGCTGGTGAACGACGGGCCTGTCACCATTGTAATAGATACCAAAAACAAGGTATGAAGCGCGTTGAAGTTTTGCGCGGTGACATAACCCTTCTTCAAGTGGAAGCCATTGTTAACGCAGCGAACTCGGGTCTAATGGGCGGAGGAGGAGTCGATGGCGCGATCCACAGACGGGGTGGACCAGCCATCACGGAGGAATGCGTAGTAATCAGGAACCGTCAGGGTGGATGCCCTGTTGGTGAGGCGGTGATTACTTCCGGCGGACTTTTGAAGGCTAGGTACGTTATCCACACAGTAGGTCCGGTGTGGCGGGGTGGCCACAACGCTGAAGACGAACTTCTCGAAAACGCGTACCGTAATAGTCTCGCGGTAGCCGTTTCACACAACGTGACCACTATTGCATTTCCGAACATCAGTACCGGTGTGTACGGATTCCCCAAAGGAAGAGCCGCTCAGATTGCGACTAAAGCTGTCTCCGATTGTTTGAAGGGGAACCGTTCTCTTAAACGGCTGATCTTTTGTTGCTTTGATGAAGAGAATTATAGAATTTATACCAGTATTCTCAATCCATGATCTATGAAAAAAGGAGTAGCTATCATTTGCCTTGTACTAATCGCAGTTTCAGGTTTCGGACAATACAAATATGGTCTCAAACCGGTAACGCTGGATGGCTACAAGAAATCAGTAGAGACTGACCCGAAAAAAGAGCTCATCAATCTTGAAAATCATATTCCGGGAATTGTACTTGACATCCGATACGCAACGGATAATAATTTTACCGGTGAAGTGATCTACAACCTGCCAAAGGCTTATGCCCGAAAATCGGTAGCCGATGCGCTAAAGAATGCACAGAGTGATTTTAGCAAGCTCGGGTTCGGTATTAAAGTCTTCGATGCTTATCGTCCTTATAAAGCCACCGTGAAGTTTTACGAAGTTTACAAAGACACAACGTACGTCGCATCTCCCTACCGGGGTTCCCGCCACAACCGCGGCTGTGCCGTCGACATTACTCTGATTGATTTGTCAACAGGGGCGGAATTAAAGATGCCCACAGGCTATGACAGCTTCAAGAAGGAAGCCTGGCCTTCGACGCCGGTGAACGACCCGGAAATACGAAAGAACCGCCAGACCCTTATCGACGTGATGAAAAAGCATGGGTTCCGCGTCAACAGTTCCGAGTGGTGGCACTTCGACTTTGTGGGCTGGAGCAAGTATGAAATTCTGGATATTGATTTCGAAGAGCTGGAACGAGGGTAAACTGCCTGGCCAGTGCCAGCGAATAACTACTTCCTCGTCTGATAAGCGAGGCTCTTGAGATAAGCCAGGCTTAATGGAATCTGAAACGAAGCCCTGGATGATTCGTCTTCGATAAAGAAGTATTGAATGCCCAATTCACGGGCAGTTTGAATAACATCGGCAATGCCTACGTCTCCTGTTCCGAGGTTCACATTACTTTCAACATCGGCTTTGCCATTCGATGAATTTACGGAGCCGTGCATGCGATCCTTCAGGTGCATCATCACAAACCGCGACGGATATTTTTTCAACAACGCAACGGGTTCCTGTCCGGCTTGTTTAACCCAGAAAACATCCATTTGAAGATATACTACTGACGGATCAAGCTTGGTCATTAGATAGTCGAATACCGTACCCGATTGATGAGCGCCGAACTCGTAGCCGTGAGGATGATAACACAACAGCAGCCCATTTTGGGCGATGATTTTCCCAGCCTGGTTTAACACCTTTGAGGTGCGCTCCGCATCTTCCGTTGTGAATGTGCCTTCGTGCGGTAACCAGTAACACACAATGAAACGAGCTCCGTAAGAACGGGCTTCATCAACCACGGCCTGCGGATCGGCCATTAGCTTTTCGTAGGATGTGCCGAAGCTGATTACCGAAAGCTGATTCTGAGCGAGCAGTTTAATTAATTGGGGAAAAGAGAGGCCATAGGTATCGGACAGTTCGACCTGACGGAAACCCATTTCGCGAACCTGAGCCATGGTTGCGGGTGCGTCTTTTTCGAAGTCGTTTCGCAGGCTGTACAACCCGAGGCCAATTTCCTGCCCAAAAAGCGGAATATTGGACAGGAGAAGGACGCCAATAAGGACCCGAAACGGTTTAAATGTCATATGTTACCAGCCAGATGAAGTATGGAAATTATGGTTATTCTGCGGAACTACCAAATCCCGGGTTCTGTGTACAAAAAAGGCGCCATCCGGAGATAGCGCCTTTTAGGGGTTTGGTTTGGTTTATCGTTGCGCAACCAGCACCGGGGTGTTTGACACCAGGGTGGTGAGGTCGTCGTCATTCACATTTTTCTTTTCATCAGCCATTACCAGGAAATTCTGGTAAAGCGTATCAAGTTCGCTTTTATTTGGCTGATATCCCAATAGTTCCAGCCTGTGTTTCAAGGCAGCTCTTCCGCTTCTTGCAGTCAGCACGATTGACGAACACGGCACACCCACATCCGAAGGGTTGATAATTTCGTAGTTCTCGGCGTTTTTGAGGAACCCATCCTGATGAATACCCGAAGAATGGGCAAATGCATTGGCCCCAACGATCGCCTTGTTGGGCTGAACCGGCATGCGCATCAGATCGGAAACGAGGGTACTCAACTCAAATATCTTTTCCGATTTAATGTTGGTATACAGATCGATATCCTTATGCGTTTTCAGGATCATGGCCACTTCTTCGAGAGACGTGTTTCCGGCACGTTCACCAATACCATTTATTGTAACTTCCGCCTGTCGTGCACCGTTCATCAGCCCGGAGATTGTATTCGCCGTGGCAAGACCGAGGTCGTTGTGGCAATGCACGGATATGATCGCTTTGTCGATGTTCTTTACATTCTCGAACAAGTACTGAATTCTCTTCCCGTAAAGATGTGGCAGACAATATCCCGTTGTATCGGGAATGTTCACCACGTCAGCACCCACCGCGATCACAGCCTCTACCAACTGCGCCAGGAAAGCCAGATCAGCACGGCCCGCATCTTCGGCGAAGAATTCAACCTGAACACCCTTTGCCTTCGCATATTCGACCGACCAGACAGCCTGTTCCATGATCTTTTCACGGGTGCTGTTAAACTTGTGTTTGATATGGATATCCGATGACCCGATACCGGTGTGGATTCGTCCACGCTTAGCGTAACGCAACGCTTCACCAGCCACATCAATGTCGTC
Organism: Bacteroidota bacterium; assembly: GCA_023417785.1. Lineage (GTDB taxonomy): Bacteria > Bacteroidota > Bacteroidia > Cytophagales > Cyclobacteriaceae > Ohtaekwangia. The sequence continues at coordinate 35,122 of JAEZEH010000096.1, read as the reverse complement.
TTTCTTGGCGCGGGTAAGTGCGCAAATGACCGGTTCAGAAACCGCTTTCGAAATCTCGATTACCGAGAGGAAATCACCGGGGCTTGATATAGGAAAACCCGCCTCGATTACATCAACACCAAGTTCCTCCAACGCGCTGGCCACTGTTACCTTTTCACTTGTCGACAGCTGGCACCCAGGTACCTGCTCTCCATCACGAAGCGTCGTGTCGAAAATTTCGATTTTCTTAGTCATGTTTTTCGTGTTTGGTGGTTTAATTATTAACCGGGTTTTGCACAGCCATCCGGATGTTGTTACACACCACGTTACCCATCACTTCGGTTCCCAATATTTTTTCGTGAGGCGTGGTTGCATCAGCGATGTCACGGGTACGATATCCTTCTTTCAGCGTTTGTTCGACGGCGCGGATTACAGCCTCCGATTCTTCTTTGAGGCCGAGAGAAATATCCAGCAGCAGCGCGGCCGAAAGGATAGACGCCAACGGGTTGGCTATACCCATACCGGTAATGTCGTGAGCGCTTCCATGAATGGGTTCATACAACCCAACCTTGTCGCCTACCGATGCCGACGCCAGCATTCCCATTGAGCCGGCGATCTGCGAAGCTTCGTCGGTCAGGATATCACCGAATAGATTCCCGGTGACCACAACGTCGAAACTGCGCGGGTTTTGGATCAGCTTCATCGCGGCTGCGTCAACGAACATATGTTCTACCGTTACATCGGGATATTCCCTGGCTACTTCCTGAACCACAGATCTCCACAGGCGGGAGCTTTCCAGTACGTTGGCCTTATCCACCGAAGTGACTTTCTTCCTTCTTGTCTGAGCTGCCTTGAAAGCTCTATGCGCGATACGTTCCACCTCGTATCTGGAATAGATCATTGTATCATAAGCCGTGTCATTATTATTCGTTCTTCCTCTTTCGCCAAAGTACACGTCCCCGGTGAGTTCGCGGAAAAACAGAATGTCTGAACCGCGGAGAATTTCCGGCTTAATACTACTTGCGCTGAGCAATTCGTCAAAAAGCTTGATTGGTCTCAGGTTCGCGTAGAGGCCAAGTTCCTTTCGCATTTTGAGTAGGCCTTGCTCAGGACGAACCGGGAGGGTCGGGTCGTTATCATATTTCGGATGACCAACAGCACCGAATAGAATCGCGTCACAATTTCGCATTTTGGTGAGTGATTCTTCGGGAAGCGGATCGCCTGTAGCTTCAATCGCGTCGTGGCCGATGAGAGCTTCATCAAAGATGATTTCGAAACCGTAACATTCAGCAACCTGCTCAAGCACCTTTTTTCCGCAGTTCGTAACTTCCTTTCCGATTCCGTCGCCAGGCAGTACTGTAATTTTGTATTTCTTCATTGTTTCCGTCGTGATTAGTGGGCAAGCTCAAAATGTTTGATCTCGTTTCTCATGCTGAGCAGATAGTCAATATCATCGTATCCGTTCGTGAGACACGTCTTCTTGTATGGATTGATATCAAACGATTCTGACGAGCCGTCTTCGAGAACGACTTTTTGATTTTGGAGATCTACCGTTATTTCACTTTCGGGTTTTTTTTCGATGTCCAGGAAAATCTTCCTCAGGAATGCATCGGACACCTGCACCGGAAGCAACGCATTATTCAATGCATTGTTCTTGAAGATATCTGCGAAGAAACTGGAGATAACAACGCGCAGGCCGGCATCATAAATCGCCCACGCGGCGTGTTCGCGACTGCTGCCGCAACCAAAATTCTTCCCTGCTACAAGTATTTGTCCCGAATACTTTGAATTGTTCAACGCAAAGTCCGTGTTGGGAGTGTTATCTGAATTGTATCGCCAGTCGCGAAACAGGTTTTCACCAAATCCTTCACGGGTTGTCGCTTTTAGAAACCGCGCCGGGATGATCTGGTCAGTATCAATATTTTCAATAGGAAGCGGTATCGCCCTGCTTTTAAGTGTTATGAATTTTTCTTTGCTCATCTTCAACGTGTATCTAGGCCGTTATTAAAGTGTTTTCGACAAGTTCGCGCACATCGGTAACTTTGCCGGTGATGGCCGCCGCCGCAGCGCTTAGGGGACTTGCGAGAAAGGTTCTCGACTTCGGTCCCTGTCTGCCTTCAAAATTCCGGTTCGACGTGCTGATACAGTACTTACCAGCAGGAATCTTGTCTTCGTTCATTGCCAGGCAGGCTGAACATCCCGGCTGCCGTAATTGGAAACCGGCCTCTTCAAAGATTTTATCGAGTCCTTCTTTCCGTGCCTGATCTTCCACCTGCTTTGATCCAGGCACAACCCATACCTCGACGTTGTCGGCTTTCTTTTTGCCTCTGACAATCGAAGCTACGAGTCGGAGGTCCTCAATACGCGCGTTGGTGCAACTTCCTATGAAGACGTAATCCACCGGCTTGCCCAGTAGCTGTGTGCCTTCATCGAGGCCCATGTACTCAAGTGATTTCCTGAAGGAGGTTTGTTCACTGATGTCTTTGAGTTCATCCGCAGTAGGGATACGATCCGTTACCCTGATGCCCATTCCTGGATTAGTCCCATAAGTGATCATGGGACCAATGTCGGCGGCGTCGAACTTGAGTACTTCATCGTATTCTGCGGCGTCGTCAGTACGGAGTTGTCTCCACTGTTCGACGAGCCGGTCGAAGGATTCACCCTGGGGCGCAAACTTCCTGCCGCGGATGTATTCAAATGTTGTTTCGTCAGGGGCTATCAACCCACCACGCGCACCCATCTCGATACTCATGTTGCAGATGGTCATTCGTGCTTCCATGGACAGATTGCGAATGGCATCACCTGCGTATTCCACAAAGTAACCGGTAGCCCCGCTGGCGGAAATCTTCGAAATGATGTAAAGGATAATGTCTTTAGCCACGACACCTTTTCCCAGCTGACCATTGATTTCGATTTTCATGGTCTTCGGCCGGTACTGGAGGATACACTGAGTTGCCAGCACCTGCTCAACTTCGCTGGTACCTATACCAAATGCGATGTTTCCAAACGCGCCGTGAGTCGAGGTATGGCTGTCGCCGCACACTATGGTCATCCCAGGGAGTGTAAGGCCAAGCTCTGGGCCGATGATGTGCACGATACCCTGATACGGATGACCAAGATCGTAAAGCGTTATTCCAAACTCGCTGCAGTTCTTCCTGAGCGTTTCCACCTGATGCCGTGACAAAGCTTCCTTTATCGGGAGATGCTGTTCAAGAGTAGGGACGTTGTGATCAGGCGTTGCTGTTGTACGAGACGGATTGAATACGGGGATACCTCTCTTGCGAATGCCACCGAATGCCTGCGGGCTTGTCACTTCATGAATAAAATGCCGGTCGATGTAAAGAACATCCGGGTAGCCTTCACTCTGCTTTACCACATGGGCATCCCAGATTTTGTCGAACAATGTTTTTGATTGACTCATGGTCTGTTTTAATTCAACTGCTTTGACTCCAATTACCGAGCGATAACAACTGTTAGTTTGCTCGTAACTACTATAAATGAAAATCGTCCCGCCAGGAAAACCGGACGGGACGATGGTGATACTATTAAAAAATCACTTCGTTGAAGTGAAGAAAATTCTTGTGATAACTAATGCACGAAGATCATAAATGTAAAGGGCTACATCAACATATTGTTAAAAAAATTTTTACGACTACTAACAAGTGGTTGGTAGTGGTAACGGTAGCATTTTACAACGCGGTAGCCTTGAACAAATTCATCAGCCAACTACTACCACCAGGGGAGGGGTAGTTTGATTTCATTAACCGAATTCACAATGAGATCCGGCTTGAAAGCGTATTGTTTCAATTCTTCAATTCGTGTGACTCCACTCAGGACTAAGATTGTCTTGTAACCCATTTGCACGCCGCCCTGAATATCGGTACTCATTGTATCGCCGATAATCGTTGTCTCGGCAGTCTCCAATCCAAGAGCTTTCCTTGCCGACCGCATCATCACCGGCCCAGGTTTTCCAATGACAAATGCTTTAACCCCCGTGGCTTCTTCAATCATGGCAGTGGTAGCCGCAATTCCAAGGTTATTCCACCCCAGCATCTTCGGAGACGGATCTCTGTTAGTAGTAATGAACTTCGCGCCATTAAGAATCATATCGACTGCGCGCTGAACCATCTCGAGGGTAAAATTTCTTCCCTCGCCGAGTACGACGAATTCAGGATCAGTTTCAACCAGTGGAATTCCGTTTTCATGAAGGCTTGTCAGCAAACCGCCTTCACCCAATACATACGCGGTGCCCCTCGGAATTTGGCTGGAGAGAAATCTGCCAGTTGCCATTGCGCTGGTGTAGATATGATCCTCAGTAACCTTTATACCCAGTTTGTTCAACTTCCTTACGGCTTCCAGTCGTGTCCGCTGACTGTTGTTAGTCATAAACATGAACGGTATTTGTTGTTGCAGCAGACGGTTCACAAATTCATCAGCGCCCGGAATCATTAGATCCCCGCCGTAAACAACGCCATCCATGTCGATTAGTAGTCCTTGTGCCATAGTACAATGTTAATTGAAATAACGTGTTTTTGTTACACTTAATTCAATACGTCCCTAAAATACGGAAAAGAAAACGTAACAATCAGCAAAGCCTAGTAATTAACTACGACAACGTTAGCGGTGAGAATTGCTGACGACCTTCGCCATTGTCCGTGGCTGTTATTGCGGTAGTAACATCTGAAGCTGTCCACGACAACACGGTCAGAAGAACAGGCGAAAGACGTACCGGCGCGGTAGCCGTGATAACTGTGGTAGGTGATTTCCTCGTCGTCGACGTGCAGTGTATCCGTCGTGACTTTTTTCGGGAACAATCGTTGGAATTCGCGATACATCTCCATCAGCAGCCTTCGGTCATCATCCTCTATCAGCCACTCGAAAACCAGAAAAAAGGAAGGCTGGTCAATCCGGATGTTGTAAGATGAAAGATCAAAATTGACCCAGCCTTTTCGGATGCCGGAAGTGACCACTATACTTTCATGAAAAAGGTCTTTGTCAGGCAACCCGGTCCTTTCATCGACCGAAAGGAACCGCAGTCGTACTTTGAAATTATCAAACGTGTTATATGAAATGCGGAGTTTCGCCCGACGGACGAAGAAGGGCACGGTAAGCCCGGGATTGAATGTAGGATGCTTGTTTTCGATCAGAAGCGCCATCGCCGATCCGGCGGCGACGGAGTCAACGTAAAGGCTGCCGGAGTTGAACAACGCATTGCCCATTTGAAATGTTCGCGCAGGCTTGCGCCGCCTTGACTTTACCACGACGTTTTTAAGCATGGTTGTCTGTTCGCGCATTTTGATGACGAGGCGATTGTGGGTTGTCAGCGTTGGAAGATGAATCGACTTCCTCTGGAATCCCAGTGCCGAAAAAAGAAGCGTGTCGTTCATAAGATTCTCCGGAATTGTGATCTCGAACGTGCCGTCTTCATTGGATATTGTTCCGGCGCGCGTGTCAAGGATGCCGATGTTCGCATAAGGGACGGGTGAGTCGTCTTCCTCATTTAGAAGAATCCCGTCAATCCTGGTTTGGCCTGCCGCAAGGTAAGCGGAGAAAACAAAAGAAAGTGCAACAATAAAACGCAATCGAACAGCAACCATAAAATCTATCGCAGCCCAATATAAAAAAAAGCGGGAACAGACCCGCTGATAAACGCCTCAAAACACAGGATTCTAGACCAGATACTCGAACAGGTTTTCGTTTTGATTTACCAGTGTATATTTTAACCCGAACTGATCCATCCTTTCGACCAACGTGTGAAAGTCGTCCCGCGATTTGACTTCGATTCCGATCAACGCTGGCCCTGATTCTTTGTTATGCTTCTGGATAAATTCGAATCGCACGATGTCATCAGTCGGTCCCAGAATGTGATTGACGAATTCCTTCAACGCTCCGGGACGTTGGGCAAAGCGCACAATAAAATAGTGTTTCAACCCTTCGTACAACAAAGACCGTTCTTTGATCTCCTGCATCCGGTCGATGTCGTTGTTCCCTCCACTGACGATACAGACAACCTTCTTGCCGGAGAGTTGCTTTCGATATTGGTCAAGGGCGGCAATTGCGAGCGCGCCTGCGGGTTCGGCGACAATCGCATCTTCGTTGTAAAGCTGCAGGATTGTTGAGCTCACCTTGCCCTCGGGCACCAACAGCATATCTGTAATAACTTCGCGGCATAAGGCAAAGGTGATCGTTCCTACCTGCTGAACCGACGCTCCGTCGACGAACCGCTGAATCTTTTCAAGCTTGACGGGCATACCGGCTTTCAGGGCTTCTTTCATTGATGGGGCACCTGCGGGTTCGACGCCGATGAGCTTTGTGCCTGGCGAAAACTCACGAAAGTATTCGCCGACTCCGGCACACAGTCCGCCACCGCCAACGGGAATGAATATGAAGTCGATGTCTTTCGTGTCTTCAAGAATCTCTTTTGCCACCGTGCCCTGACCTTCGATGATCTTGAGGTGATCGAACGGTGGGATAAAGGTCATTCCTTTCTCATCGGCGTACGCGAGTGCTTTGCTTTGGCAATCGTCAAAGGTGTCACCAATAAGAACGATCTCAATATTGCTCCCCCCGAACATTTTAACCTGATTGATTTTTTGTTTCGGTGTTATGGCCGGCATGTAGATCACTCCTTTCAAGCCAAGGGTTTTGCAGGAGAAAGCCACGCCCTGAGCGTGATTACCCGCGCTCGCACAAACCACACCACGGGTTCGTTCCCCTTCCGAAAGGCTCTGAATCAAATTGAAAGCGCCACGAATTTTGTAGGAACGAACTACCTGAAGGTCTTCACGCTTCAGGTAAATCTCTGCATCGAATTTTTCGGACAACTTCCGGTGATACTGTAGCGGTGTTTTTAGAACTACCGTCCTAAGTATTTCGGCAGCTGAATCAATGTCAATTTTTATCGAAGTAGTTCCTGACATAGCCTGGCTCTTGATTTGGTTCACGCGGCGATTGTTTTGTGTCGTCGCTGACATAATGAGAAAAAACCAGAAGCCGGATCACATTCGATGATCCGGCTTCTTTGGTGTATTGACGGTGTTTTGAAATCGGATTTTCCGATGGGCTCACCGCCTTAATTAATCATACTTTCTTCTACCTGTTGTTTTTCAGGACGGAGTTGACGAACTGCGGCGCCGGCTTGCCAAAGTTCGCTTTCACGAAGTTCTTTTAATTCTTCTGCAAGTTTTTCACGATAGTCGGGTTTGCTGCAGGTCTCGATGGTCCGTCTGGCTTCTTCGCCGGTGGCCACGCTCTTGTAAAGCTCCTGAAATACGGGAAGCGTTGCGGCTTTGAACTTCTTCTTCCAATCCAGGGCTCCACGTTGAGCAGTAGTGGAACAGTTAGCATACATCCAGTCCATTCCGTTCTCTGCAACCAGGGGCATGAGGCTCTGCGTGAGTTCTTCCACTGTTTCGTTGAACGCTTCGGAAGGAGAGTGCCCATTGGCGCGAAGAACTTCGTATTGCGCTTCAAAGATGCCTGCGATAGCTCCCATAAGCGTTCCGCGTTCGCCGGAAAGGTCGGAATACACTTCCTTCCTGAAATCAGTTTCAAAAAGATAACCCGAACCTACGCCGATACCGAGTGCGATCGCTTTGTTTTTCGCTTCACCGGTGGCGTCCTGAAAGACCGCGTAGCTGGAGTTGATTCCTTTTCCCTGAAGAAAAAGTCTGCGAACTGAAGTTCCGGAACCTTTGGGTGCGGCTAGCACCACGTCAATATCCGCAGGAGGAACGATACCGGTCTGTTCTTTGAATGTTATGCCGAATCCGTGGGAGAAGTAAAGGGTTTTACCTTTGGTAAGGTATGGTTTTATAGTCGGCCACAGCGCAATTTGTCCGGCATCTGAGAGCAGAAACTGAATGATGGTTCCGCGCCTTGCAGCTTCCTCAATGTCGAAAAGGGTTTCGTCCGGAACCCAGCCATGGCTTACCGCCTTATCCCATGTTTTTGAATTCTTGCGTTGACCTATGATAACCTTGAAGCCGTTATCGCGAAGGTTGAGCGCCTGGGCAGGACCTTGTACACCATACCCGATGATTGCAATGGTTTCGTTTTTCAAGACGTCAAGTGCCTTTTCCATCGGGAACTCTTCCCGGGTTACTACTTCTTCGACAACGCCGCCAAAATTGATCTGTGCCATAGTTTTTAGTTTATTTTTTCCGTTGTAATGTTTAATGTTTTCTTGTAAGTCGGCCATCCGGCCCAATGGGGACGTCAGGCAACCTGTTTGTTATTCTTTTCGCTGAGTTCAAAATACAAATCACAGCCTTCGCAGAATTTCGCCTCTTCAACCTCAATGAGTTTTTCCAGCTGATGTTTGACTTTTTCCATCAGGTCAGGCGTTGTATGCAGAAGCAATACCGCCACACCGCGGCGGAAATCGTCTTCGTTCTCGTGCGCAATGAGTTTCTTGATACGGACTCTTCTCCGGTTCAGCACATTGACAATGCGGTTTAAAACCGAAAAGTTGTTGTCTGAAAGAATCTCAAGCGTGAAGTCCTGTTTCATCTCTAATATTTTTAAGTTCATAATCGGATGTTCACTCAACACCCGGGAGGTTATGTTAAATCTTATTTACTCGGCGGCGCCTCAAGTAATACGTCTGATACGCCGGCGCCTGCGGGTACCATAGGGAAAACGTTGTCCTCCTTGCCGACTACAACTTCAAGGAAGTAGGGACCATCAGCCGCGAGCATTTCATTCAGCGTCGAGAGCAAGTCCTCGCGATTCTCAACCTTTTTCGCCGGAATACTGTATGCTTCCGCGAGCTTGACAAAGTCAGGATTAACCATTTCCGTGAACGAATACCGTTTTCCGTGGAAGAGCTGTTGCCATTGGCGAACCATTCCCAGGAAGTTGTTATTCAACACGACAATCTTCACCGGAATCTTATACTGCATGATCGTACCGAGTTCCTGAACAGTCATTTGATATCCGCCATCACCAATAACGGCGATTACCTGATGATCCGGCTTGGCCAGTTTGGCGCCCATCGCAGCAGGCAGGGCAAAACCCATTGTACCGGCGCCGCCAGAGGTAACCTGAGTGCGGGGATTGTTGAAGGTATAATAACGCGATGTGACCATCTGATGCTGACCAACATCAGTAACAACAATCGCTTCGCCCTTGGTGATGTTGGCGAGGTGGTAAATCACCTCGGCCATTTTCAGCTCGTTGTGCTCCGAATTAAGTTCCGGAGTAATTACTTTGTCGAATTCAATTTTGTTCAGCTTGCGGAAACTTCCGATCCATTCCTGGTGGTTGTTTTCCTTACACAATGGCAATAGCCCATCAAGTGCTTCCTTGGCGTCGGCATGAACCGGCGCATCGGCTTTGATGATCTTGTGAATTTCAGCCTTGTCAATATCGATATGGATCACGCGGGCCTGCCGGGCGTATTTGCTTACGTTTCCTGTTACGCGATCGTCGAAGCGCATACCAACGCCGATCAGTACATCACATTCGTTGGTATTCAGATTGGGGCCATAGTTTCCATGCATACCGAGATATCCTACATAATTTGGATGATCTGCCGGAAAGCCGCCAAGGCCGAGTAACGTACAGGCTACTGGAATTCCCGTCTTTTCAGAAAGTGCCACCAGGGCATCCGTTGCTCCCGAAAGAAGTACGCCCTGCCCGCAAAGGATATACGGTTTTTTGGCGGAGTTTATGAGCGCTGCAGCAGCTTCCACCTGCGCAGGCTGTAGCACGGGTCTGGGCCGGTACGTGCGGATGTGGTCGCACTTATTGTATTCAGCCTGTTCGATAAGTTCGTTCTGCGCATTTTTGGTTATGTCAATCAGAACGGGGCCGGGGCGCCCGGACTTGGCAATATAAAATGCCTTCGCTACGGCTCCAGCGATATCTTTTGCTTCAGTAACCTGAACGTTCCATTTGGTAACCGGTATGGTGGTGTTTACCACATCCGTTTCCTGGAACGCGTCAGTACCGAGAAGATGCGCGAAGACCTGACCAGTTATACAAACAAGCGGAGTCGAATCAATTAATGCATCTGCCAGACCTGTAACCAGATTCGTTGCGCCTGGACCTGACGTTGCAAAAACCACACCCACTTCACCGGAAACGCGCGCATAGCCCTGTGCTGCGTGGATAGCTCCCTGTTCATGTCTGACCAGAATATGCCTGAGGCGATCCTGATACGAATACAGCGCGTCGTACACGGGCATGATAGCCCCACCAGGATAACCGAAGATCGTATCGACGCTTTCGCCGATCAAACTTCGCAACAAAACTTCCGATCCTGTGATCGTGTGTTTCGGTTCGGGTTGAACATCGGGTTTACTCTTCGTCAGTAACGCATCCATCAGCAGCAGTTTTTACGTGTTTAGCATATTTCAACAAAATTCCGTTCTTGGCTCTGAGCGCTGGTTTCGTCCACGCTGCACGCCTTTTTTCAAGAGTGGATTGATCAACCACCAGATTGATGGAATGATTCAGAACATCAATCTCAATCGTGTCGTTGTCTTCCACGAGCCCTATCAGACCACCTTCCATTGCTTCTGGTGTGATGTGACCGATCACGAATCCGTGTGATCCACCCGAAAAACGTCCATCGGTAATGAGCGCGACGCTTTTTCCAAGACCAGCGCCCATGATTGCCGAAGTTGGCTTCAGCATCTCAGGCATACCCGGCGCACCTTTAGGTCCGACGTTGCGGATAACGACTACGTCTCCGGCTTTCACCCTTCCGTTTTGAATACCTTCCACGAGTTCGAACTCGCCGTTGAAGACTCGCGCAGGACCGATGAACTTCTCGCCTTCCTTGCCGGTGATCTTTGCCACCGAACCCTGCGGAGCGAGATTACCATAGAGAATCTGAAGGTGCCCTGTCGCCTTGATCGGTTTTTCCAGTGGTACGATGACATCCTGGGTGTCGAAGCTTAACGATGGAACATCAGCCAGATTCTCAGCTATTGTTTTTCCCGTTACCGTCATGCAATCGCCGTGGAGGTAGCCTTTTTCAAGAAGATACTTCATCACGATCGGAACACCACCAATGCGGTGAAGCTCTTCCATGAGGTACTTTCCACTGGGTTTCAGATCTGCGATGAGCGGCGTCTTGTCGGATATGCGCTGGAAGTCTTCCTGTGTGATCGACACGCCGGCGGACTTTGCCATGGCAATGAGGTGAAGTACGGCATTCGTCGATCCGCCCAACGCCATCACTATGGTAATCGCGTTCTCAAACGCTTTAGACGTCATGATATCGCGGGGCTTCAGATCAATCGCAAGCAAATGTTTGATGGCTTCGGCAGCCGCGTCGCATTCCACGATCTTTTCGGGGCTCATAGCCGGATTGGAGGACGAATAGGGGAGTGACATTCCCAGCGCTTCGATGGCCGATGACATGGTGTTGGCGGGGTACATTCCGCCGCAGGCACCCGCACCCGGACAAGAGTTTTGCACGATACCCTTAAAATCCTCGGGCGTGATCTTGCCCGTCATTTTTTCACCCAGGGCTTCAAACGCCGATATGATGTTGAGTTGTCTTCCCTTGTAATGACCGCCGGCGATGGTTCCGCCGTAGACCATTATCGAAGGGCGGTTCAGCCTGCCCATGGCAATGAGGGCCCCGGGCATATTTTTATCGCACCCCACTACGGCGATCAGACCATCGTAGTATTGTGCCCCGCATACTGCTTCAATTGAATCGGCAATTATTTCACGGCTGACCAGAGAATAGCGCATGCCTTCCGTGCCGTTGCTCATCCCATCGCTTACGCCAATGGTATTAAAAATCAATCCTACCAGTTCGTTGCTCCACACCGCAGACTTCACATGCTGCGCGAGTTGATTCAGGTGCATGTTACAGGTGTTGCCATCATAACCTGTACTTACGATCCCCACCTGGGCTTTCAGCATATCGGCATCAGTCAGGCCTATGCCATAAAGCATCGCCTGCGCCGCGGGCAGGGTTGGGTCCTGGGTAAGTGTTTTGCTGTACTTGTTCAGTTCGTTCACGAGTTGTTCTTCAGATCTCAGATTAAAAAATATTTATCAACGACTCAGATTGCATCTGATCGTATTTGTTAAATCATATGATTACGTAACTGAATGATTTTTCCAGAACCTGACACCGATACGCCTCCTGAATGGAAGCGCCGAGGCTTTCGAACCAAGGCTTGGCGAAAGGTTTTGCATCAATTGATTCAATCCCGACCACCTCAGCTGCTGTGCCGCAGAGGAAGGCGCTATCAGCCGATTCCAGTTCGTCGGGGGTTATGGTTCTTTCCGTTACGGGAATATCCAGTTCACGGCATATGTTCATTACGGTTTGCCGTGTAATTCCGGGTAGAATATGGCCGAGAGACGGAGTGAAGAGTGCACCATTTTTCTCCATGAAAAAGTTGGCACCAGGAGCTTCAGCAACGTTGCCATGCATATCGAGCATCAGGGCCTCATCATATCCCCTTACTTTTGCTTCACTGGTAGCGAGAATCGAATTCACATAGTGGCCCGTAACCTTTGCTTCCATCTTCAGGGAATTTGGGTTCGGCCGTTGATAGGATGAGACACACAGCTTGAGTTGTTTGTCGCCGTGATACTTTTCCCATTGCCATGCACACATCATCAGGTAGACTTCAGAAGTCTGCGTGAGTTGCATATTAGGTCCACAGTATACGAGTGGCCGGATGTATGCGTCCGAGTAATCGTTTTTCCGCAAAAGTTGATAAGCGATCTGGATCAGTTCTTCCGTTTCATATTGAAACGGGATACCGACCAGAGTACAGCTTTTTCTTAGCCGTTCGAAGTGTTCATATGCTTTGAAGATCTTGGTTCCATTCTGCGTTTCATAGGCACGGATCCCTTCAAAAGCGCCCATCCCATAATGCAGGGATTGGCTATATAAATCTGTATGGGCATCTACAGCTTTTATGAACTTACCATTCAGAAACAATATCGTGTCTTTGGTATAGTACATTTTTTTTTACAACTGTTAGTTTGTTCTGGTTTGTATAAAACAAAACCGCCCCGGTGTTCGGGGCGGTTCGCTTCATTTGAAATATTTAATCAAGTCCACGCACTATCGCCCCGTTTATCCTTTAGGAGGTTGACGATAATGACCCGCACAGCAATCCCCGTTACCCTTTTCAGGTTTAACAAGCGTTCGGTAATTTGCTGATTGAGTGACATAAAATTCTGTGCGAATACAATTGTCACAAATAAACCTTTACCATTCAAGTATTTCAAGGAAAAAAACTTAAAAAATCGCTAGAACGCATGTTAGGAGTACGTACATCTGTTTGTTTTTTCACGATGCGAGATATTCAACTAATCCATCTCGGATAGCCGTAAACGTTTTCACCAGTGTTTCCTCATCCTCTTCAAGCAATGTGACCCGAAAGCCATGAAGCTCCGAACAGAACGACGAAATGGGAACCACACACACACCTTTAGCTCCCAACAGATAATAAACAAATCGTTTATCGAGAGGAATCGGCTGCGACACCCAGCTTTCGACCAGATTCAGTACGTGTTCGCTCGTGATTTCCATTCGCTGCTGCGGGTGTAACGTTCCGTCGCGGAATATAATAGTGTTGTAAAAGGCGCCGAAAGTCTCATTAAAGGTCAGCTGTGGAACCGTGCCCAGGATATCAGTAATTATTTTGCTTCGGCGGCCGATGTTCCGGTTGGTTTCTTCCCGATAGGTTTTAAATCGGGGGTCCCCCAGAATCCTGGGAATAGCCACCTGCGGCAGCTTGGTTGAGCAAACTTCAATCATCTTTGCGTTGTCAAGAGCCGTGCACAGGCGGTTAAAGTCGTGATCTTTTTCCCGGTTGTAGTACTCCATCCAGCCGCATCGCGCCCCGGGCCACGGCAGCTCTTTTGAAATACCTTTCATCGAGATGCCTGGCACATCCTCAATGATTTCGGCGAGTGAATACGCGCGAACTCCATTGTAAGTGATGTTGATGTAAATTTCATCGGCGATCAGAAACAGGTCGAATTCTTTGGCAATAGCCACGATCCGCTTAAGTGTCTCCAGGGGATAGACCATCCCGGTAGGGTTATCGGGATTGATGATGAGGATACCCACTACGTTGGGATTGTACTTCACCTTGTTATACAAGTCGTCCAGATCGGGATACCACTTATTGTTGGGATCCAGCTTGTAAGTCAGCGGCTCATGACTTGCGTGGGCAGCTTCTGCGCTGGAGTGGGTCGAATACGCCGGCGAAGGTCCGATTATCCGCGACGTGGGCATGATGAATTGATACGCTTTCGAAATTGCATCACCAAGCCCATTGAAAAAGCATATATCCTCCGAAGTTATCTGAACACCTCCAACAGCGTTGGTTTGTTTCGCGAGAAACTCGCGAGTCTCCAGCATACCTTTGGAAGGACAATAACTGTAGGTGTCGTCCTGCTTCATCAGGCCAGAAATGATGTCCTTAATCCACGAGGGAAGCTTGTGATTCTTCTGAATAGGATCCCCGATGTTTTCAAAGGAGATGTTTACACCGAGCTTCTTCAGTTGATCGGCTTTCTTTACGATCTCGCGAATCTCGTAACTTAGTTCGTTGGCACCTTCACTGAGGAGTTTTTGTCGCATACCCGTTGCTTAGAAAATTCGCGCAAAGTTCACATTACTTTTCGGTAAATGAAATGTTTGCGTTTTTTTTAATTCCTGGCTAACACTAGTAAGTGAACTTCATGGCATACAATGGTCATATCAACAGTAAATCACGAATACTTTCCTTATCTTTAAGATAGTCCGGGATACCTTGTTTCCATTTATCATTCAGTCACGCAAGAGGGAAGATTGATATGCGGCGCATCTCATTTTTCATAGGAATTCTATCGCTTTTGGCGCAGGCATGCACCTCCGGTCCTGAATTGCCGGATGATGTACGATCGGCAAAGGAGTCCCTGATCGAAAGTCCTGACTACAACCAGCACATCAAGCCCATATTGTCTGATCGATGTTTCAAGTGCCACGGCCCCGACAAGAATAAAATTGAAGCCGGATTACAGTTAACATCTCTGGAATCTGCCTCAGCAAAACTCGAGAGCGGTAACACGGCACTTGTTCCCGGTCATACCTCGCGAAGTGAACTTGTCAGAAGAATTCTTTCCAATGATCCGGATGAAATGATGCCGCCGCCGGAATCACACCTCGCGCTAAGCGCAGAAGAAAAGGCCTTGCTGATTCGCTGGGTTGAAGCGGGAGCGGAATACAAGGAGCATTGGTCCCTGACCCGTATTGAAGAACCGGACCTTCCTCAAGCGGGCCGAAACTGGGTCGCACGTTGGGGCATAAAGGAGGATGAAGAAACGCGTTGGGTAAGGAACGAAATAGATCATTTCGTAATCAAAAAGCTGCGTGACAAAGAGCTGATGCCGTCGCCACAGGCCGACCCCGAGGTGTTGCTCAGACGCGTTTATATGGATCTGACCGGGCTCCCACCTTCGAATCAGGAGGTCGAAAACTTTTTGACAGACCCGTCGGACGCGGCGTATGAAAAAATAGTTGATATATTACTTCAATCGCCGCACTTTGGCGAGCATCTCGCCGTGGGCTGG
Organism: Bacteroidota bacterium; assembly: GCA_023417785.1. GTDB lineage: Bacteria > Bacteroidota > Bacteroidia > Cytophagales > Cyclobacteriaceae > Ohtaekwangia. The sequence goes on along the minus strand of JAEZEH010000096.1, from coordinate 19,594 downwards.
CTCGACCTTGCGCGTTACGCCGACACGCACGGGTATCAGGATGACGGCATGCGGAACGCATATCCATACCGTGACTGGGTGATTCGTGCATTTAATCAAAACCTGCCTTTCGACAAGTTTGTGACCTGGCAGCTTGCGGGAGACCTTCTGCCCAATCCGTCGAAAGACATGGTAATTGCCACATCGTTCAACCGTCAGCATCCACAGTCGCAGGAAGGAGGAATCGTTGCCGAGGAGTATCTTACTGAATATGTCGCCGACCGGACCAACACATTTGGAAAAGCATTCCTGGGAATTACCATGGAATGTGCCCGGTGTCATGATCATAAATATGACCCGATCAGCGCTCAGGATTACTACTCGGTGTATGCATTCTTCAATCAGAATCGCGAGACAGGCGCGGTGCCATACAGCGGCGAAGCGTCACCAACGTTGATGCTACCCGACACTGAGACGGAAAAAACCATTCACTACATCCGGGAAAAAATAGCTGTTGCAGAGGAAGAAGTGTCCTTTAAGAATCCACTGTTCCGACAAAACTTCAAAAGCTTCCTCAAAACCGTTGACGGGGAACTTCGGGACGAAAAAATTCTCTCACGCGACCTGCTCATTCATCATGATTTCGAACGCAGAAGTGGTGATCGTTACAAACACACCGGGTCACCGGAGTTTTCCACCGACTGGTCTGGCGATCGCGATAGAAAACCCAGGGAAGTACCCGGTAAGTTCGGCCGGACCGCCCTTTACTTTGAAGGCGATTGCGGCTTAAGCATTATATCAGATGCAGACCGCGAGGCCGGCTCAACGCCGGAACGGTTTTACAAAGGATTGAATTTCGAACGAAATCAGCCTTTTTCTATTTCGCTTTGGATCAACCCGGTAAAACAGATAGCCGGACCGATTCTGACAAAGAATAACGGGGAATTTGAAGGATATCGCGGATACGATTTGACGTTGAACAGCGACCAGACCCTCACGTTCAGGATGATGTACGTGTATCCGGCGAATGGAATTGAAATTCGGACGACAGATAAAATTGCTGTAAATGAGTGGACTCACGTCGCCTTCACGTATGACGGAAGCGGAAAAGCTGAGGGGTGCAGGTTGTTTCTCAACGGGAATCCTGCCCACGATCGCGTACTAACGGACAACCTCACGAAAAGCATTTTGCACGACGACAAGGGCAACAACTGGAGCTTTATGCCTCTTGAGATCGGAAAGAATTTCCTCACCACCATCAAGGACATTCAAATGGATGAGTTTCGTATTTACAAACGCAGACTTTCCGCGCTGGAGATTTCGTCCATCTACCAGCATGATGATGCAGTGACAGCACGCCCTGGCGATGAACGCTTGTTTGAGTTCTATGTGCTGAATTATGACAGCGCTTTCAAAAGACGGACGGAAGCACTTGCCGCACTTCGGTTCGATGAAACAAAGGCCGTCACCCCGGTCGAGGAGGTTATGGTGATGGACGAACTTCCCGAAGATCAGAAGCGCAAGACCTTTGTGCTCGACCGTGGTGTTTACGACTCACCGATGGAAGAAGTGACCGCTGAAACGCCGGTGAAACTGGGCCGTCTACCCGAAGGCTTTCCGCGAAACCGTCTGGGTCTCGCCCGATGGCTCCTTCATCGCGACAATCCCTTGTTTTCCCGTGTAATGGTTAACCGGTTCTGGCTGCATTTCTTTGGAAACGGAATCGTAAAAACCCAGGAAGACTTTGGTAATCAGGGTGAGCTCCCCACGCATCCCGAACTGCTCGACTGGCTTGCAGTTCAGTTTCGTCAGGATGGATGGAATACGAAGGCTTTCCTGAAACGAATCGTAATGTCTGCGACTTATCGTCAGTCATCGGTCGCTAACTCCGATGCGCGCGAGAATGACCCTGAAAACAGATGGCTTGCCCGCGGGCCGGCCCACGCATACTCCGCAGAACAGGTTCGCGACCTGGCACTGACTGCGAGCGGATTGCTCTCCCGGAAAATCGGGGGCCCTAGCGTTTACCCCTATCAGCCAAAAGGGCTATGGGAAGCGTTGGCGACACGAAACGCAGTCAATTATAAGCAACAACACGGTGACAGCCTTTATCGCCGAAGCATGTACACGGTGTGGAAACGGTCGTCGCCCCCGCCCATGATGCTGAATTTCGATGCGGCTGACCGACAACTCTGCACGGTGCGGCGGCAGCGTACAGCGACACCGTTGCAGGCATTGGTGATGATGAATGATCCGCAGTTCGTCGAAGCCGCGAGGGTCCTCGCCGAAAAAGCCATTGCTCTCGATGTGGCGGTGGAAGTAGCCATCAGGGATTGTTTCCTTGCCATCACTTCACGCCCGCCCCGGCCAACGGAATTGGCTGTACTTATGGAGTTGCTGGATAAGGAACGTAAGCACTTTTCGGATCACCGCGACGAGGCAGTGCTTCTTCAAAAGAACGGGGAGTATCCGGTGAACACGGACCTTGATCCCGTTCAGGTCGCGGCTTTCACGGTAGTGGTAAATACGATTATGAACTCGGATGAGGCCCTGATAAAAAGATGATGAAAACGGAGATACACGATCAGATACACGATCAACTGAGTCGACGGACTTTTCTGGGACAGGCTGGTCTCGGCATTGGTGCGGCCGCGCTCTCTACGTTGCTGCCATCGAATGCCGTTGCAGCGTTTTTGAACGAAGGTTCTTCCAAATCGCGTTCACCGATTGTACCCAGGGTCAAGCGCGTGATCTACCTTTTCCAGAGCGGTGCGCCATCACAACTGGAAACCTTTGACTACAAACCAAAGCTTGAGGAAATGTGGGGTCAGGAGTTGCCCGAATCGGTCCGGAATGGCCAGCGACTGACAGGCATGTCATCCGGTCAAAGGTCGTTTCCGCTGGCGGCGTCGGTTTATAAGTTCAATCAGTATGGCAAATCACGGGCGTGGGTCAGTGAGTTGCTTCCTCATCATACCCGGATCGTAGACGATGTGTGTTTTATCCGCTCCATGCATACGGAACACATCAACCATGATCCGGCCGTGACGTTCATCCAGACCGGCAACCAAATCGCGGGGCGGCCTTCGATGGGTTCGTGGGTCAGCTATGGACTCGGATCAGAAAACAAGAATCTTCCCGCTTTCGTTGTGCTCCTGTCGCGCGCGCGCGAAGGAGATCAACCGCTCTATGCGAAGCTCTGGAGTAATGGTTTTATTCCGTCTACCCATCAGGGAGTGGTATTCCGGTCAGGGCCGGATCCTATATTTTATCTGAACAACCCCCCGGGTATGGGCCAACACTCACGCCGAAACATGCTTGACGCGTTGACCAGATTGAATGAGGAACAATACAAGAAGGTTCTTGATCCAGAAGTCAATAACCGGATGCAGCAATATGAAATGGCCTACCGAATGCAGGCTTCCGTACCAACTACACTGGATATTTCAAAAGAACCTGACTACATCTTTGATATGTACGGCCCCGAAAGCCGAATACCCGGAACATTTGCAGCAAACTGTTTGCTCGCACGAAAACTGGCCGAGAAGGATGTGCGTTTCATTCAACTCTATCATCAGGGCTGGGACCAGCACGGTAACCTCCCGAATGATATTCGCATTATGGCGAAGAGCGTAGATCAACCATCAGTGGCCTTGATCAGGGATTTGAAACAACGAGGTCTGCTGGACGATACGCTGGTAATCTGGGGCGGCGAGTTTGGCCGGACAAATTATTCCCAGGGAAAACTGACGCGCACGAACTACGGACGCGACCATCATCCGAGATGTTTTACAGTCTACCTCGCAGGGGGCGGAATCAGGAAAGGTCTTGTTTACGGAGAAACCGATGAGTTTAGCTACAACATTGTAAAGGACCCGGTTCATGTTCATGATCTTCAGGCTACGATTCTTCATCTCCTGGGGATTGATCACGAGCAGCTCACTTTCAAATTTCAGGGACGCAGATACCGGCTCACCGACGTGGCTGGGGAAGTGGTTCACCCCATACTAACTTAGTAATGGAAAGAAGAACCTTTTTAACGAGTACACTGGGATTGATCCCCGTGGTTTACGTAATCGAAAAATCAACGACAACAGTTACGGATATCATGCAGGTTAAATTTTATTGCCCACGCTGGGACGCCAGCGACGGATGGGATTCCTTTTGTAAGCGTGTTAAGGAAGCTGGTTACGACGGCATTGAAACCCCGGTATCATCTTTCGAGGTTCCTGAACAGGCTGAACTCCTTGCAGCAACTCACAAGTACAACCTGGAAATTATAGGACAGTATTACCAATCCTTCGAGAAGGATTTTGATATACACGCCACCAACTTTAAAAAGCACCTTCAGGCCCTGGCGAAACTGAAACCTGTTTTTATAAACTCGCAAACCGGAAAAGATTTCTTTGACATAGAGAAAAACTCACAGCTTTTTGAGATCGCTGAAGAGTTTTCCAAAGCATCGGGAATAAATGTAGTTCACGAAACGCATCGCGGGAAAGCATTGTTCGCTGCCAATATCTCCCGCGATTTCCTTGAGCGCCATCCGAACCTGAAACTGACCTTAGACATTTCCCACTGGTGTAACGTCCACGAATCGTTTCTGCAGGATCAGGCCGGTGATGTGGACCTTGCCCTGAGCAGAACCGTACACATTCACTCGAGAGTTGGTCATCCTGAAGGCCCACAGGTAAATGATCCGCGCGCGCCGGAGTGGAAAGACGCCGTCGATTTTCACCTGGCATGGTGGGATAACGTATTCGATCGGCTTCAGAAATCCGGGACACCGTTGACGATTACCACGGAATTTGGTCCCGCAGGATACCTCCCCGTACTTCCCTACACGCAACAACCGGTAGCCGATCAGTGGGATATCAACGTTCACATGCTGCGGACGCTGAAGGAGCGATACAAAATGAAGTGAAATGAATGACACAGGTATCGATGAATGGCTGGTGCTGACCGGAAGACTCCATCCGGTGGTAGTGCACTTACCTGTCGGGATCTTGTTTCTCGCCGGTCTCTTTGAAATGCTTACGATACATAGACGCTTCCGTTATCTTGCGTCGATGCTGCCGTTGATCTGGTTAACGGGTTGTGCGTTTGCCGTCATTGCCTGCGTAACGGGTCTCTTACTGTCGGATGAAGGCGGTTATGATGATTCCCTGCTGGTCACGCATCAATGGCTCGGGATTTCGGTCGCCGTCATTTCAGCTGCAGGCTATTGGGTTCGTTCGCGGACTGGTGCGAATAAGATACTGAGAGCAATCGTCCCGGGCGCGATGATGATTCTGATTATGATAACCGGTCATTATGGCGGGTCACTCACGCATGGAGACGACTACCTTACCGAGCCCCTCGCGACGATCTTTGGCTTGCCAGCTGACGAGGAACAACTGCCACCGCTGGAACGTCGTGCAATCGCGAGTACTGAGGACGCCATCATTTACGATGATGTAGTTTATCCGATTTTATATGACAAATGCATAAAGTGTCACCATGCCGGAAAACGCAAGGGCAAACTGAACCTGGCGGATTATGAGGAGATGCTGGCGGGAGGCAAGAGCGGTGAAACACTGGTACCCGGTTCGCCTATGACAAGTCAACTCTATAAGCGGATTATACTCCCGGAAGACGACAGGAAACACATGCCGCCGAAGGGCAAGCCGCAGCTTTCGAAAGCAGAGACTGACATACTTTATTGGTGGATCAGCGAGGCTCGCGCATCAGCAACGCTCAGGCTAGGCGACGTTCGAGATAGTGAAAAAATTCAAACCGCGATGGCCTCATGGTATGAGGAAGATCAAAATGAGGCGGAAGCCTCCGATCCGGATCCGCTTCCCGACATCGCATTACAAGAAATCCCCGTCAACCTTATTGAGTCATTGGAAGAATCTGGCTTTGTGGTATCCCGAGTCATTCAAGACCGGCCATTCGTTTCTGTAAATTGCGTAAACATTCCAGGCTTGACTGACGCAGGAATGGAAATGCTCCTGCCAATACGAGAACACATTCTTTGGCTCAACGCATCGGACACAAAGATAACCAACTTTGGGATGACGGCTATTGGCAGGATGTCTAACCTTTTGCGGCTCAATATTGCCAATACGGCTGTTTCGGACGAGGGCTTATCGCAAATTCACAACCTGTCGGGGCTGAGAAACCTGAATCTGGTCGGTACGGAAGTTTCGGATGACGCTGTTTCTGTGCTTGAAAAAATGACTTCTCTTAAGACGCTTTACCTCTGGAAGAGTAATATTTCAACAAGGGGCGTCGACCATCTTAGGTCAGCGTTGCCGAATACGTTAGTCAACGCAGGTGAATCGCATTTGCAGTAAGTCCGGCAATTGGTTACCTTAAGGGTAATATTTTTCACCGTTAGCCAGAAATGAAATGAAAGAAAAACGTTTCCTCCGCTTAGGAGCAATCCTCCTTTGTATTACGCTCTCTTCCTGGGGCTTCTATGGACACAAAAAAATCAATCGCCTCGCCGTGTTTACCCTTCCGCCGGAAATGGTCGGATTTTACAAGAAGAACATTTCGTATATAACGGAAGCTTCGGTCAATCCCGACCGGCGCCGGTATTCCGTTGTTGATGAAGCGGCCCGACATTATATCGATCTGGATCACTACGGCGACAGTGCCCTGTATACAATGCCACGTTCATGGACGCGGGCGGTAGCGCGATATTCCGAAGATACGTTAAAAGCTTATGGTATTGTACCCTGGCACGTGTACCGTATGTATCACCGGCTAAGGGATGCATTTATGGTCCAGGATCCCGCCCGGATTCTACGCGTGTCGGCCGAACTGGGGCACTACATCGGCGACGCTCACGTTCCGCTCCATACAACAAAAAACTATAATGGCCAGTTAACAGGACAGGAGGGGATACATGGGTTTTGGGAATCCAGACTTGTGGAATTGTTTTCGGAAGATTACGATTTCCTCGTGGGGCGGGCCGTGTATCTGAAAGATCCTCAATTGGCGATATGGAACGCGGTTCTGGAATCACACCTGCTCAAGGACTCCGTTTTATTGGAGGAAAAATATTTGTCTCAACGATTCGGCGATCGCAAATATGCCTTTGAAACCAGGGGTCGACAAACCGTAAAAGTTTACTCCAGGGCGTACTCGAAGGCATATCACAAAATCCTGCGTGGAATGGTCGAACGCCGGATGAAGGCCGCTGTTCATATGATTGGAAGTTTCTGGTATACCGCCTGGGTCGATGCGGGGCAGCCCGACCTGAAATTTCTGATAGATTACCAGCCAGACGAAACAGAAATTATGGCCCGGCGCCAGGAGCTTGATTCGTTGAAGAAGCGCCTGTTTCCGGCGCGGGGCCACGTGTCAGAACCGGAATGACACGACACCATCGTTGGTTCGCTAACCGATAATTGATAATTTCGCTTCTTACCGTATCGCGCAGCGCGAATGAAAGCATACTCTTTATTCATACTGGCTCTGTTATGCTGCCCCGGCGGGTACGGTCAATCTGTTATCGAGTTTCAGGACGACGTGAATGAACGGAACCTGATGCCATACGAAATCCCGTTCTACCTTGATTCGACCAATTCGCTTTCGTTTCACGAGATCTCGTCGAAAGAGTTCTCCAACCGCTATAAGTCTCACCCCTCCTATCAAAATAAGGATTTCCGTATCAATGCTTCATACTGGATACGGCTCCCGATTCATCATAATCCGAAATCAGAAAAACTTTGGTTGCTGGAATTTTACGACCAGACGATTGACAACCTTGAAGCGTACATCCCGCAAGCCGATGGTTCCTACAGAAAGGTGATAATGGGTGACAAGATTTCGTTTGACCAACGTCTCATCCCTCATAAGAACTTCGTCATTCCGCTTTCGATGACCACCGATTCGGTGATGTACTACTATTTCAGGGTTTCGTCCCATGATTTTGCTGATCTGCGTATTGGCCTGCGCTCCACCAACTGGTTTGTCTACTATGCGCTGAACGAGTATTTCCTTTTCGGGATCTTTTACGGGATGATCCTTATTATCATCGTCTACAACTTCCTGGTGTTTCTTGCCATCCGGGAACGGAAGAACATATACTATATTATATATCTGATCAGTGTGGCGGCGTACGCCGTTAGTCTGGATGGAATTGGATTTCAGTTCCTCTGGTCCAATCAACCCGCGTGGAATGATTATGCCGTGGGTATCTCGCTGTATAGTGTTATCATCTGGTCGTTGATTTTCACGCGACGGTTCTTAAGAACACGAACCATTACGCCGTCGCTCGACCGGCTGTTTGTGATTTTGATTGTGTTGCGAACAGGCTGGTTTTTAACCGCGCTTATCTTCTTCCCTCAGCACCTTCCATATCGCGCAATGGATATCATCCCCCTGTCATTGATCTTCATAACCGGTATTACGGTTTGGAGAAGGGGTTACCGGCCGGCGCGCTTCTTCGTTACTGCTTATGGTGTATTGTTCGCGGGCTTTTTCCTCCGAACACTGGTTTTTCTGGACGTTCTGCAATTTACAACTCTGCTCCATTATTCGCTTCACATCAGCTTCGTGCTGGAAATGCTCCTGCTCACCTTTGCACTTGGTGACCGTATCCGGATTCTCAAAGCCATGCGTGACCGGGCCCTCAAGCGTATCATTAAACAACATGAGATTAACAATCAGCTGAAGGACAAAGTCAACCGTGAGCTTGAGCAAAAGGTTGAAGAGCGGACAGTACAGCTGAACGAAAAAAATCATCAGTTAGAGGAAATCAACCGCAAACTGGAACAGCAGGCGCGAGAGATCAATCAAATTAACTCAATCCTTGATCTCGACAACTGGAAACTGAAAAACAGTATTAAAGAGGTGCTGAATGAACGGTTGATGGAAAAAACCATGGATTTTGGCCAGTTTCAGACTATCTACCCTGACAAGCTGGCCTGTTATCGTTCTCTTGATAACCTGAAGTGGGATAAAGGCTACCGCTGCCGGAAATGCGCGAACGAGAAGTATTTTGACGGCACCAGGAAATTTGCCCGCCGGTGCACGAAGTGTGGTTATAACGAGTCTATCACGGCCTATACCATTTTTCACAGCATCAAATTTCCCATCGAAAAGGCGTTCTACCTCGCTTACTTGATTGTAGCCGGCAGACACGACAGCACGTTGGAAGCCCTGGCACAAAAACTGGACCTTAGGGTGAACACCGTCTGGAGCTTCAGGCAGAAGGTTATGGAGCGGGTTCAGGAGTTGGAAAAAGGTGGCCGTAAGCCTGTGGCGTCCCGATGGGAGGAAGTGATTCTTATTCAGGAAGATGTTCGCAAGCCGGTTCGCGCCTCCCGTACCACGCGGGAAGTGCCAGCCGAATAACCCGCCATCCGTAAAATCGTTCAAATTCTCTCCGACCCGCCACCCGTCAGCAGTTCTCCCCAGCTTTCCCATTGGACCGATTGTAATCGGCAGTCCCAGGCCAAAGCGCAGTGATCCGAGACAGACCGATGTTGGACAGAAGACTGGACAAAGAGTGGAGACAGACCGAATCCAGAGCGAAGGCAGAATGCACGAAGGCAAGCAACCTGGTCCGGAAATAATATCAACTGCCCTGATGGACAAGGGTGCGGAATGATCCGTATCTGCCGAAAAACTTACCCACCTTCACCCCGTGCATGTGCCTGAAACAGACTCTTTTTCGGGGCTTGTTTTTTTTCGGTAAAACTCGCGAACCAAACCCTAAAAATTCCCCTGAAAACGTTTGAAATGAATGTTTTTTTTCTTGTAAAACCGTTCTGAGAATTGGCATGCGAAGGGAGGCGAAAAAGTCACATTCACGTGAAAAAATTACGCATGGCGATTCCTTTTTCTAAAATTTATCCTACCAAAAAACAAAGATGACCTTATGAAAAAACTTTTACTCGTGACGCTGCTTCTGCTTTCGTGGACAGCGTGGTCTCAGGACAGGACAGTCTCCGGGACGGTGACCTCGTCAGATGAGGGTACCGGCCTACCGGGAGTGAATGTGATCGTGCAGGGCACAACAAAAGGAACCACCACAGATGCAGAGGGCAATTACTCCCTTCAACTCTCAGAGTCGGAAACAACGCTGGTTTTTTCTTTCGTAGGCTATAGTGCTCAGACCGTCCAGGTGGATAATCAAACCACGATTGATATCGTGTTGGATCCCGACGTTCTTTCGCTAAACGAAATAGTGGTTGTGGGGTACGGAACACAGCGGGAGAAAGACCTGACCTCGGCGATATCTACGGTGAGAACTGATGAAATCGTAAAAACACCGACTAACCAGGCCATGCAAGCGCTGCAGGGTAAAGTTCCCGGCATGCAGGTCGTAAGTGCGGGCGCGCCGGGCAGTTCTCCGACGGTTCGTATACGAGGGCTAGGGTCATACCCAGGAATCGGCAATTCGGCGCCGCTCTATGTGGTTGATGGCATGTTCTTCGATAATATAGACTTCTTAAACACATCCGATATTGCCACGATCTCGGTATTGAAGGATGCTTCAGCTGCTGCGATTTTTGGCGTCAGAGCTGCAAACGGGGTAGTGCTGATTGAAACAAAAAGTGGGAAAGTCAACCAGAAAGCACAAATAACCTATAGCGGTTATTATGGTGTTCAGCGGGCCCAGAACGTGATTCAGATGGCCAATGCCGAACAGTTTACGAATATGGCGAACGAATCAGGGTCTGCGCCTGATGCCGCAAACATCCTTAATGCAATGCAACGATTCGGTCGGAGCCGGGTCAACCCGAATGTACCGGATGTCAACACGGACTGGTACAAAGAGGTACTGCGCACGGCGGCCATTCAAAATCATAGCGTTGAAATTGCGGGAGGGAATGAGACTACCACCTATTCTGTTGGCGGAAGCTATTTTGCGCAGGATGGTGTTCTTGATATGAAGAATGACTTCGAGAGAGTTAACTTTCGTACCCGGGTTGATTATCAGGCGACCCCTTGGTTGAAGGTTGGAGGTAATGTTACCCTAAGTAACGCCTCCCAGCAGCTTCCCAATAGCGCGGTCTGGAATCAGGTGTATTATGCAGTTCCCATCCTCCCGGTATATGATCCTACGAATACCGCAGCCTCCCCGGAACCGTGGGCTAATGCCCAAAGCATTGGCTATCGTCAGGGCCAAAACCCTTTCCCTGCGATGCGCTACACCGACGACATCAAGAAAACGCAAACTTTTTTCGGCAACTTTTTTGTGAAGCTTGACCTCATTCCCGATAAGCTCACATTCCAGTCGAGCTATAACACAGCATACATTTTCATGAATCAACGCACAATGAATTTGCCGTATTATATCGGTGATAACTTCCTTAGACAAAACGCGACTCTCCGGAAACGAAGTGAGACGACAATAAATCAGTTTTGGGATAACGTCCTTACGTTCGAGCAGCAGTCTGGTGACCATTACATTCAAGCAATGGTTGGAACGTCTTTCCGCGATGAGTCATGGCAAATGCTGACAGCCGCAGGAAGTGAATTCGTTGATTTAAGTAAACAGGCATGGTACCTAAATTTCGCCGGGGTGAAGGATGCCCAAAGTATTGAGGATGGCGGTGCGCGAGAATATGGACTGTCCTACTTTGCCAGATTATCATATAATTTCAAAGATAAGTACATACTCTACGGGACGATGCGCGCAGACGGATCCCGTAAATATCAGAAGAAGTGGGGATACTACCCCTCTGTTGGTGCCGGCTGGGTACTCTCCGAAGAAAGTTTCATGAGTGATGCGGATGCCATAGATTTCCTGAAGATCCGCGGAAGCTGGGGCCAGCTCGGCAATGATAAAATTGACGCCAGCGATGGCAGCAATACAACGGCTACAATCGTAACGGCAATAAATGACCTGGAAACCTCAGGGTTAGTAACTACAAATACATTTGACTATCTGAGTTGGGAGTTGGTGGAACAATGGAACATCGGTTTAACGGCAAGGGCATTGAATGATCGCTTGTCGGGTGACATTGATTACTATTCCAGAGACACAAAAGATGCCGCAATCTTTATTGTGCAGCCCATGGGCGGTGCAACCGTGCGAAGGTCCGCGGGCGTAATCAGGAATTCCGGCTTCGAACTCTCTCTCAACTGGAGCGACGGAAGATCAGATGACTTTACTTATAATATTGGCGTGAATCTGGCCACCTTGAACAATGAAGTCCGGGACCTTTATGGTCAGCCCTACATTGATGGAGGTCAGGCCGAATTTCGTCAAAGAAGCATAGTTGGTGAACCCTTATTGGCCTTCTTCGGCTACGAGGTTTTAGGCGTTTATCAAAATGCCGAACAGGTTCAGGCTGATCCCATCGCGGTCGCAAACAATCTTGTTCCCGGTGACTTTATCTATAAAGACCGAAACGGTGACGGGGCTATCAACGACGATGACCGGACGGTTCTAGGATCGTTCTTCCCCAAATTTACCTATGGCGCCAATTTCGGAGTTGGCTGGCGAAACCTTGATCTTTCCGTGGCGCTGATGGGACAGAACGGAAACAAGATTCTTAATCGCAAGCGTGGTGAAATCATTTGGACTCCGGATGGAAATCTCGACGCCGACCTGGCGAAGAACCGCTGGCACGGCGAAGGCACTTCAAACAAGTATCCATCCTCCGCGGGACTTCGCAAAGGATGGAACCAAAAGATGAGCAACTACTTCGTCGAAGACGGGTCATACTTCCGGATTCAAAACGTAACTGTGGGCTATACGCTGAGAGATAAGCAGTTGTTTGGGGCAACCATGCCGGAAACGAGAATAATGCTTACTGCGGAACGGCCACTGACGCTGTTTAACTACAATGGTTTCAATCCGGAAGTTGACAACGGAATTGATCTGCAGACTTATCCGATTCCCGCAGTGTACACGATTGGGCTTAACGTCAGACTATAACTTCCATTGAATACGATTATGAAAACATATATTCAAACATTCAAAATATTAGCGTTTCTCGGAGTGATGGTGATTGCTCAGTCATGCCACGGCCTGCTCGACAGGAATCCTGAGAACCGAAGCTTTGCGGGCGAAACCGACTACACCCAAACGGAAAATATGATTCAGCACCTCCTCGGAGTGTACGCCGAATTTTATGCCCGGGGTTGGGAAGATTATCCAGTTCTTTCTGTGAGAGGAGATGATGTTAATGCCGGAGGTCTGGGAGATCAGCAGGATTTCACTGAAATGGATAGATACAATTACAATAAGGACTTCTGGATGTTCAACTCAATGTGGCAAAACTTCTATAAGGATATTTATACAGCCGAGACTGCACGTGAGCAGATTGAGTTGTTCAAGCAATATGCTCCCAATCCAGCTGTCGCAGATCAATACATCGCGGAAATAAAAACGCTTCGGGCTTTCATGTTGCTTCAACTGGCGAGAACATGGGGTTCCATCTACATACCCACTTCCTCCGACCGCAATCTTTTGCTTGTTTCAGAGTTATCAACCAAGGAAGAAGTAATGCAGCATATCTCCAGCCAGATGGACGAAGCGCTCCCTCTGCTTCCGAATATGCGGCCGAATGAACGCACAGATATCCCTGGCGGCGTTACGCGATACACAGCTTTGGCTATTAAAGCACAGGTTAATCTGGAATTGAAAAATTATCAGGGTGTGGCGGATGCGACATCAGAAATAATCAGCTCGGGGAAATTTTCATTGGAACCGGACTATTATCAGCTATTCAAATATCCAGGCAAGCTTAACAACGAGAACTTGCTGGAAATTCAATACTCAGATTTTGGACAAGGTTCGGGTTTCTCCACAAGCTATCTGTACGCATTCTTCGGCCCGGAAAACTGGACACCTGCTGTCAGCGGCGCCGGCAGCGGATGGGGCTTCTTTGAGCCGAGTATGAAATACATAAAATTCATGCTCGACAGAGGTGAATCAACCCGCCTGGAAACAAGTGTTATCTTCACAAACCGGGGTATTGACGAGATTAAGACCGATCCGAGTTATGCGACGCTTCCAGCCTGGATAACAAATACAACAAGGGACGGTGACCGATTCAATAATTTCAATCGGGCCATGTTTTCCAGTGGTAAACACTATCTGCCTTCAAATCAACTTACAGAAGGGCGGACAGATTATGGGCAAAGCAAAAACTTGATTTGCATCCGTTATGCAGAGATACTTCTGATGCATGCTGAAGCTCTCACGCTCGGCGCAACCGGTTCAGGCCTTACCGCCGATGAAGCGGTTAACCTCGTTCGGGAAAGGGCGGATCTGGCACCATTAACCGGCGTCACTCATGAACAGGTAATCGATGAGAAGTTTGCAGAACTCGCGATGGAATGGGGAATCCGATTCAGTGATATGGTGAGACTGGAACGCTACGAGGAACTGAGTTACGATGGCAGAACATTCACTCCTGCTGATATTTTCCTTCCCTATCCGCAACCCCAGGTAGATCAACTGCCGGGACTTAGGAGTAATTGAGTGAGGACCTATTTAACAAAATGAATCATGTTTAAAATGAGAACAATAAAATTTTTAACATACGGATTGCTGGTCCTGCTCTTTTCATGTAAGGACGAATATATTGACGACATCAGTAAGGTTAGCCCCGGTGCTGATGAAACGGCTCCCGTGGTCACAGTATCCTATCCTACCGAAGGGACAAAGATCAAGGTTAACGAAGATGTGGCAACTATCAACATTGCCTTCGAGGTTACCGATGATATAGAGATTGCCACTGTGACAGTGAAGGTCGATGATGCCGTTGTTGCGACTTTTGATGATTTCCTTGATTACAGAATCATTAGGAAAGAGGTTGTGTATGACCAGGTCACCACCGGCACACACGTACTGAATATCACGGCAGTTGACAGTGATGGTAAGACGACTTCCACGCTGATAAATTTTGAAAAGGAACCCGCCTACGTACCGATGTACAATGGTGAAGTATTTTACATGCCTTTTGACGGAAGCCTGGTGGAGTTGGTAACGGCGACTTTCGCGACAGGTGTTGGAAGTCCTACCTATTCTACTGATGCCGCGGGAGGAACAAACTCTTATGTTGGTGCGACAAACACTTATGCTACTTTCCCGGCAGCCAACCTGGTAACGGGCAATGAGTTTAGTGCAGCGTTTTGGATGAAGGTGAATCCAAGCCCTGATCGGGCGGGTATCCTTGTTATGGGTCCTCCGGACGAAGCTAATCCCGATGCGCAAAATGTACGTACCAGTGGTTTCCGTTTTTTCCGTGAAGCCGCAGGCGGTATGCAGCGTTTTAAACTGAATGTTGGGACAGGTGCCGGCGAAACCTGGTTCGATGGTGGTGCGGCGGCAGATGTAGATCCCGCGCTCAACGAATGGGTACACCTTGCATTTACCATCTCACCAACGCAAGGTACAGTTTACATTAATGGTAACGTTGTATCGCAGGGTGACTTTGCAGGGATCGATTGGACCGGAGTTGATTTGCTCTCAATCATGTCCGGCGCACCGCGGTTCACAGGCTGGGATCATAAGTCGGACGCAAGCCAGATGGATGAGCTCCGCTTATTCAACAAAGCCTTGACACCCGAGGAAATCCAGAATGTCATGCAGACGTCGGCCGAACTTCCGTATGACCCTCAGTATGATGGAGAAGTTTTCTACATGCCATTCGACGGAACCAATACAGAAAGGATAACCAAAACAGCGGCGACTGAAGTAGGAGCGCCAGGTTTTGCAGGCGAAGGTGTAGCTGGCGGTAACGCTTACGCTGGTGCTGCTGATTCGTATCTGACTTTTCCTGGTGCAGAACTGCAGAGCAGTGATTTAAGTGCATCCTTCTGGCTAAAAATTAACGCCGTTCCTGATCGTGCCGGAATTCTTGTAATGGGTCCCGAAGATGCAGCAAATCCTGATGCTCAGAATATCCGAACATCAGGATTCAGATTCTTTAGGGAAAATGCGGATGGTAAGCAGCGTTTCAAGCTGAACGTTGGTAACGGCACAGAGGATAACTGGTTCGATGGCGGCGCAGCTGCCGACGTAGACCCCGCAGCCAACGAATGGGTTCACTTTGCCTTCACAATATCTGATACCGAATGCGTCGTCTATATCAATGGTGAAGTCGTATCGCAAGGTGCGTTTACCGGAGTAGACTGGACCGGATGTGACCTCCTGTCGATAATGTCCGGGGCACCACGATTTACAGAATGGGGGCACCACTCAGATCATAGCTATATGGATGAATTACGCTTCTTCAATAAGGCGTTAACACAGGTCGAAGTGCAGACTGTGATGAACGACTAAGCATTGTTTCCCGGTGCGACAAGGAACGATCAAGGAATCTTAGAGAGAGTTTGGTTTAGTTTGGTTATGGTTTCAGGTTTCCGGGAATTCCGGAAACCTTTAACCTTTTATTATCGGAAATGCTCAAAATCGTACGATTAGAAATATATCTTCTGTTTGCCGTATTATCGTTCCTTGCCGCGTGTAACAAGGATGAGGATATTGTTCATCTGGAAGTCCAATCGGCCCGCCTGGCGACGTACAACTTAAGCACGGCCAACGCCGCTCTGAACGCTGCGGCCCCTGTGGAAGGACCACTCGTTATTGTATTTTCGCATCCCATAACTCCAGGTGCGGTTAATGGTAACATAACTCTCAGAAATGTTACTACAATGGTGAACGTTCCCCTGGCAGGTGTGCCAGGCCCCGATAATACTACAGTAACACTGGAATTACTTTCACCATTACTTCCTGGTGCAGACTACCGGATAACCCTCAGCGAAAATATTCGTGGAGCCCAGGGCGAACGTCTCGAAAATGAACAAGTCATCGAGTTCCGGACCGCGGTTGTACAGATGTCTGTCGAATCTGTCAGGATAAACGGAGTTGATTTGCGAAACGTACAACAACTTGCGGATGTGGACCCGGTCAACCCCGGGATTGTCATCCAATTTTCTCATGCACCGGATCCGGCGACAATAAATTCAAACACTATACTTCTTACAGGTAGTGGTCCCGTTAGTATTGATCCGCAAATAACCGACAACACGGTGACCATTTCAATCGACGCCTCACTTGATGACTGGAGTAAATATCAATTCACAATCTCAGACGAAATCAAAGGTGTCAATGGCGAAACAATCCAGCAACTGGAAAAAACATTTTACACCGGCGACAACGGAGTTCCGGATCACCCGATAATAAGCGATGAAGCGTTATTAACACTCGTTCAGCAACAAACCTTCAAATACTTCTGGGATTTTGCGCATCCTGCAAGCGGTATGGCCCGCGAACGAAATACTTCGGGAAATCTCGTTACCAGTGGGGGATCCGGATTCGGTGTGATGGCCCTTATCGTTGGCATAGAACGCGGATTCATCTCGAGAGCTGAAGGTGTGGAACGGCTCATCAAAATCGTTACCTTTCTCGAAGGGGCTGACAGATTCCATGGAGCGTGGTCTCACTGGATTGATGGCAACACTGGCGATGTTCTTCCTTTCAGCGCGAATGACAACGGCGGCGATTTGGTGGAAACAGCGTTGCTTATTCAGGGCTTGATCACCTTTCGTCAGTACCTCAATCCGGCGGATCCTGGCGAAGCAGATCTCATCAATCGCATTAACACACTGTGGGAAGGTGTCGAATGGGATTGGTATACGCGCGAGGGCCAGAAGGTGCTGTACTGGCACTGGTCGCCGGACAAGCAATGGGCAATGAATCATCAGGTCCGCGGGCACAATGAAACGCTGATCACGTATATACTTGCCGCTTCCTCTCCAACTCATCCCATCAGTAAAGAGGTATATACCGCGGGCTATGCAAGAAATGGTGACATGCAAAATGGAAGGGAATTCTATGGAATCACCCTGCCACTCGGCGAGGATTACGGCGGACCTATGTTTTTCGCACACTATTCATTCCTTGGACTTGATCCGCGAAATCTTGAGGACCCGTATGCGAATTACTGGACACAAAACCGGAATCATACCCTCATCCATCGATCCTACGCAATTGATAATCCCCGCAATTACATCGGATACAATGAGCGAAGCTGGGGACTCTCGGCAAGCGATAACAACAACGGCTACTCAGCTCATTCACCGAATAACGACCTGGGCGTAATCACACCAACGGCTGCGCTATCCTCTTTCCCTTATACGCCGGAAGAGTCGATGGAAGCACTAAAGTTCTTTTACTATTCACTCGGAGAGCGCTTATGGGGCGAATACGGTTTTTATGATTCATATAACCTGACCGCAGGATGGGTTGCGGATTCGTACCTGGCTATCGACCAGGGTCCGATCATTGTAATGATCGAAAATCATAGAACGGGGTTGTTGTGGAACCTTTTTATGACAGCACCCGAAATACAGAACGGCTTAACTACTTTGGGATTTACTTATTAAACGGGTATGAAATGAGCAGAAAGTGGACGATTCCGAAAGGGATGAAATCTCAGATTCCGCTCCACAGGACGGTGATGGAAAACGCGGATTCTATCTGCCCTCAGATATAAAATAAATAACAGATGAAATATCTATTCACCCTATTTGTACTGTTGGCCCTGGTTGCGTGCCAGGCCAAAAAGGAAACGGTCGCGAGTTCCCCGGAAGCAGTTTCCGGTACGGCTGAGCTCAGCGACGATTCACTCCTCACGCTCGTACAATACCGCACGTTTCAGTATTTCTGGAATGGTGCCGAACCCGTTTCAGGTGGGGCGCGTGAACGCTTTCATGCAGACGATATCTATCCGCAGAACGACAAGCACGTTATTACCTCGGGAGGAACGGGTTTTGGTGTGATGGCTATTCTGGTTGGCATTGAACGGGGATTCATATCTCGTGAACAAGGATTAGAACACCTTACGAAATTCGTAGGATGGCTTGAGAAAGCCGATAATTTTCACGGCGTATGGCCGCATTGGTGGAATGGCGAAACCGGTGATGTTAAGCCTTTCAGTACATACGACGACGGAGGCGATTTGGTAGAAACATCTTATCTCGCTCAGGGCCTCCTTTGTGTTCGTGAATATTTCAAGAACGGCAACGATCAGGAAAAACAACTTGCCTCCCGAATTGATAAACTCTGGCGCGACATTGAATTCGACTGGCATCGAAACAACAACAAGAATGTCTTGTACTGGCACTGGTCACCCAATCACGCCTGGCGGATGAATTTCGCGGTTGAAGGATACAATGAATGTCTTATCATGTATGTATTGGCGGCTGGATCACCAACGCATGGCATACCCGCTGAGGTGTACCACGAAGGTTGGGCGCGTAAGGGTGGAATGAAAAACGATCCTGCACACGAGCAGTATGGCTACCACCTGGCGCTGAAACACAACGGTGCGCCTCAGTTTGGCGGACCTCTGTTCTGGTCTCACTATTCGTTTCTTGGCCTTGATCCCCGGGGTCTTAAAGACCAATATGCCGACTATTGGGAGCATAACCGGAATCATACACTCATCAACAGGCAGTATTGCATCGAAAACCCGAAAGGATACAAGGGCTATAGCGAGGACAATTGGGGACTCACCGCCAGCTACTCCATCAAGGGTTACGCGGCGCATAGCCCGAACGAGGACTTGGGTGTTATTACGCCGACCGCGGCACTGTCTTCGTTCCCCTATACACCTGCAGAATCAATGAGGGCACTGAAGTACTTCTA
>JAEZEH010000081.1 GCA_023417785.1 Bacteroidota bacterium | reverse complement strand
TTTGTTCTTCAGTCTACAGGGGGCTACAAGTACATAGGCAGTGGCGTAAAAGGAATAATCCTGTACCGCAAGGACGCGCAAACCATTTATGCTTTTGAAAGGAACTGTACCTTCGAACCCAACGCGGCCTGCGCAACGGTTGAGGTAGACCCAACCGGAATCCAGATGTCGGATCCCTGCTGCAGTTCAACTTTCAATTTAGACGGCGTTCCTATTTACGGGCCGGCACGCCGTGAGCTACGACGATATCATGCTGAACTTACAGGATCGACGTTGATTGTTACGGATGAGATTGTGAATGGGATTTGATTACAGCGATTCTTCCGAATTTCCTTTGAGAATACCTCGGCCCCCCGACTACGCTTAGCTCCGCCGGGGCAGGCCAACCTTTCTCCGCGGCGGCTACTCTATGCACACATCCTTCAGTTCGTCATCCTGACGGCAACAACTAAATTGAATTATATGAAAGCAACTTCGAAGCAAATGGACGTTGAGCGCTACTTGCATTCCGGCCTGTCCCAGCGGGACAATATGTTTGTAGCCAACGAGTCATGACGAACTCCGCCCCATCGGGGTGGCAGGTTAACGGAGGATATTTTTGGATTCATGAACTAGTTCTGCATACGAATCTCAAAGGTCGGGACGGGCGTTATGTTCCGCTAACCGCAAATCAGTTTCCGTCCCGAGTTGAGGTAGGTGTTAACATGGTATTTCTGAAAAATTGCTACAAACATATTTTCCCTAAGGGACAGATGGTGTTCCTCGACACAGGCTTCCTATCCACGGTCTTACGAATTGTTTCATAAATGACCGCCCCCTTCAGTCTGGTTTGCGCGAATAGAGTAGCCGCCTCGGAGAAGGGGTTCGGTTCCCGAACTTAACTGGGATTCCGTTTTGAAATTGAGCTGCTGCTGTTTGGAATTGAATCCACAGAAGATACAGGTTCCAGGTGAGATGTGCCTGAATTAATTGGAAGTCATATTAAAAGTGGATGCTCACTTCCAAACGAAGTCATATTTGATTCCCAAATCAAGCTCCCTTCTCCGCCTCGGAGAGGGCGGGCCTGCCCCGACGAAGCGTAGCGTAGGCGGGGGGATGAGGTGCCTTTCAGTTCCACTTCACCTTATCCGCAAGCATCTTCTTCACCTGGTTCTCCAGCGCCATCGCCTTTGGATAGAGGATTTCATTCTCAATGCGCGCGTGGGTAATAAGGCTTTGTTCAAATGCCTTTAGTTCACTGTAAAGTACTTTGATATGCAACGGACAGTTGGGAGGCAGGTAGTAGTCGCGTGTGATTTTTCGGATGCCGTTCATCTCGTCATCGTGGGCCTCGTGGTCCATGGAGAACCGCTGCATGGCGTTATTCTCCATCATCCAGAAAATGCGTGTAGGCACGTACTTTCCTTTTGAAGCCCGCTCCAGCGCGAGTATAAAACTGAACAGCGTGTCTTCCTCTTCGTAGATGTGTTGGATAAAGTCCTCCACAAAAAGCGGGAAAACGATTTTCAGGTCACGTTCTATAGCCAGGAAGTCATCGTGGTTAGCTTTGAAACTTTCCACGAGCCGGGCGATGTACGGTAACTTATGTTTGATGAAAAGAAAATGTGAATGCTTTAGATACTCGATAATGAGATCAATCGGATACGATACCAGCGGCAGATCCGCTTCCCGCAGGTACGTTGGCGATTCAAGTTCGCGCACGACTTGTTCGGTCTTGAGATTTCTTCGCTTGCAAACCTGATCAAGGGTAAGTTCGGAATACTCGTAGAACCGGATTCCGAAGTAAAAAAGCACGTAGGCATGCACGTAGTTCTGGTTAACGAGCTCGGCAATTGACGTGTCTTTTAATGCTATCTTCCCCATTATTCTGGTAAATATAACGGAAAATATACGTGGGATGTGGAAAAAAGATTTTTGCAGTTTATGTGAAAATCTTTTGCCACGACTTTTGTTTATAGGATAAAAACGGCAGGAATTGGAAAACATTACCAGTCAACGTTGGCTAATAGGCTGTCTAACATTTATTTTCGCAGTTCGTTACAGGATTTAACAAAAAGAGGATAGAATGAGTGAGAATCCGAATTCCGGGTATCAGATCAAGTTGCCCCTGGTATTATGCCTGGGAATAGCCGCCGGTGTTTTTATCGGAGCAAATTTCTCCAAGCGGAATACCAGCAGCGAGGTGAACCAGGATGTGCAGAAATTCCGGGAAGTGCTTACGCAGATTAAAGATGAATACGTAGATACCATCAGTACAACCAGGCTTGTCAATGAGGCGATTCAACATATGCTTCACAAGCTTGACCCGCACTCGGCGTATATCCCTGCGAGCGACCGTGTAGCTGCCAATGAAGACCTTCGTGGTAACTTCGACGGAATCGGAGTTGAGTTCAATATATTCAACGATACCGTCGTGGTTGTTTCCGCATTGAGCGGTGGTCCGTCAGAAACGCTTGGCATTCAGTCAGGCGACAAGATCGTCGAGGTTGACGGGAAGTCACTGGCCGGCGTGTCGGTAACTACGATGGATGTTATGAAGGCGTTGAAAGGCCCAAAGGGCACTCAGGTAAAAGTGACCCTTCTCCGTCGTAATCAGGAGCTCGAATACACCATTACGCGCGACAAGATACCAAACCATTCCGTTGATGTGGCCTACATGGTTACCCCTGAAATCGGTTACATCAAGGTAAACCGGTTTTCCGCAACCACCTACGAAGAATTTCAACAGGGTCTCAAAAAACTGAAAGAAAAGGGCATGCAGAAGCTCATCCTCGACCTTCAGGGCAACCCCGGTGGATACATGAATATGGCGATTGAAATGGCCGACGAGTTTCTTGGCAGCGGCAAACGGATCGTTTCACAAAAAGGCAAAGAACGAAAGTATAATGCGGAAGCAAGTGCGACCAGCCGCGGCCAGTTTGAGAAAGGTGATCTCATTGTTTTGGTGAATGAAGGCAGTGCATCGGCAAGCGAAATTCTGGCCGGTGCGCTCCAGGATAACGACCGTGCCCTGGTCGTTGGCCGCCGAAGCTTCGGTAAAGGCCTGGTGCAGTCGCCTTTCGATCTTAGTGATGGCTCGGAACTCCGTCTGACCATCAGCCGGTACTACACTCCCAGTGGACGCTCGATCCAGAAACCTTATGTGGACGAAGACGAATACGCGATGGATATCATCAGCCGCTATAATCACGGTGAATTCTTCCACGCTGACAGTATCAAACTCAATGATACGCTGAAGTACCTCACGCTTAACGGGAGGTCAGTATACGGCGGCGGTGGAATTATGCCCGATTACTTTGTTCCGCTTGACACAACCCTGAACAGCCACTACCTGAATGAGCTATATACTTCAACGTCCATTCAGGAATACACCTTTCAGTATGCGGAAGATCATCGCGAAGCCTTAATTGAAAAGGGATTTGATCACTACTTCGAGAACTTCGTCGTAACCGACGAGATGATCAACGGACTTGTAAAAATCGGTCAGCGCAACAAGGTCAAACCTGACTATAAAGATCTGCGTATGCGAAAGAGACTTTTCCAGACGCATATGAAGGCGCAGATTGCGCGGAAGCTATGGGCCAACGACGGCTTTTATCCGGTGTTCAATCAGACCAATGAGGTCTACATGAAAGCGGTAAAGCTGTTTGACAAGATCCCACAATTGGAACGCGGCAAATTGTAAGGTACAGACCCCGGTCTTCCGGGGTTTTTTGTTGGATCGCTTTGAGTCTGATTTTGTATTTTTGATCTGAATAACTCAAACCTATGTTCTATTACCGGCTGGGTGACATTCCCTCAAAGCGTCATATTCAGTTTCGTCAACCGGATGGCAGCCTCTACAAGGAAGAGGTGGTTAGTTCAGAAGGATTCTCCGGAATTTACTCGACGCTGTACCACGCCCAGGCACCGACCCGCGTGAAGGAGATATTGCAACCCGTGCCCTACACGGTGAAACGTATCGCGGAATACGCACTGAGGCAAACGCACTTGAATACATCCGGAGTAACGACTACCGGTGAAGACTTCCTCGGCGCAAGAAAAACGCTGCTTGCGAATAATGACTGTGCCATCGCAATTTGTTCCCCCTCAAACCGGACAATGGATTACTACTACAAAAACGCTGAAGGCGATGAAGTGATCTATATTCACGACGGGAACGGTGTTCTCATTTCTCCTTTCGGGAAGCTTGAAATCCGGCAGGGTGACTACGTGGTGATCCCGCGCACCGTCATCTACAAATTAGAATTTGATGAGGGCCCACTTCGACTACTGATCATAGAATCAGCTTCTCCGGTGGAAACGGTGAAGCGGTACCGGAATCAGCTGGGTCAACTGCTTGAACACTCACCCTACTGTGAACGCGATATACGCCCGCCGTCGGAGTTGGTAACGGAAACGGAATCCGGCAACTACCTGCTTAAAATCAAAAAGCAGGGATATCTCCACCAGTATGTATATGAACACAGTCCGCTGGATCTTGTAGGTTGGGACGGCTTTCTCTGGCCATACGCTTTTTCCATTCACGATTTCGAACCGATAACGGGACGCATTCACCAGCCGCCGCCGGTACATCAGACCTTTCAGGGACATAACTTCGTTATCTGTTCGTTCGTGCCGCGGCTATTTGACTATCATCCGCAGGCAATACCCGCGCCATACAACCATAGCAACATCGATAGCGATGAAGTGCTTTATTACGCCGAAGGCAACTTCATGAGCCGCAAGGGAATTTCAAGGGGATCGTTCACGCTTCATCCGGGAGGTCTGCCGCACGGGCCGCACCCGGGCACGGTTGAAAAAAGCATTGGCGCCAAAGAAACCCGCGAACTTGCCGTCATGATCGACACATTCCGACCGCTTTATCTTACGGAAGAAGCTTTGCCGTTTTTCGATGAGAATTATCCGATGAGCTGGACTGAAACGAAAGGAGGTTCAGCCTTCAATGAAATTAATACGCCCTGAAACCTGAATCTAATGTAGGCTGAACACGTTAATCCCCTCGATCCAATAGTGTGGTTTTCTATCATTCTTATTCAATCAGACACCAGAAATATTTTTTTTATGAATGAATTTTCTCTCCCACTGCAGCTAAGGTGGTCCGACATTGATGCGAACCGTCACTTACGTCATTCTGTCTACTACGATTACGGTGCATTATGCCGCATGGCACTTTTTACGCAGATTGGGTTGTCGATAGAAATGCTTCAGCAACACCACATCGGACCGATACTGTTCAGGGAAGAGGCCGTTTTTCGAAGGGAGATTTTGTTTGACGACAACCTGACGATTTCGGCTGAAGTGATCAAAGCCACGAGTGATTATTCGCGATGGAGTTTCCGCCACAGCTTCATGAAGTCCGGCGACACATTGGCGGCTACCCTGACCGTTGACGGGGCCTGGATCGATACCCGGAAAAGGAA
>JAEZEH010000150.1 GCA_023417785.1 Bacteroidota bacterium | reverse complement strand
ATCTCCTCCCGGGCACGCGTCTCGCTGCCATAGCGATAGGGATCATCAAACAAGCCCAACTGGAACTTCGCCCTCAGAATACGTCTGCATGCTGCATCGACTTCTTTCTCCGTTATCTTTCCCGCTTTCACTGATTCCGGCAACGTCGACAGAAACCCCTCACTTACCATATCCATATCAAGTCCGGCGGCAAGCGCTTTTACGGATACTTCCTGAAGGTTGCCATACCCATGATCGATCATTTCACTTACCCCAGTGTAATCGGATACCACGAATCCGTCGAAGTCCCACTGGTTGCGAAGAACCTCAGTGAGAAGCCACTTGTTCGCCGTAGCCGGAATACCATCAATCTCATTGAACGATGCCATGACACTTCCCGCGCCCGCGGCAATGGCCTCCCTATACGGTGGAAAATATTCGTTGTACATGCGGTGTCTGCTCATGTCAACGGTGTTGTAATCGCGACCGGCTTCCGACGCGCCGTACAGCGCAAAATGCTTGACGCAAGACATTATAGTATTGTCAGCTGACAGATCGTTCCCCTGGTATCCACGCACCATCGCCCTGGCAATTTCTCCAGCCAGGTAAGGATCCTCACCGTTTCCTTCGGAAACCCTGCCCCAGCGTGGATCGCGTGAAAGATCAACCATTGGAGAAAACGTCCAGCTGATTCCGTCAGCGCTGGCTTCCTGCGCGGCCATCCGGGCGGTTTGTTCGATCAGCCCCATATCCCAGCTGCAACTCAGGCCCAGCGGGATGGGAAATACCGTTTCATAGCCGTGGATCACATCCATTCCAAACAGCAACGGAATTTTTAATCGACTCTTTTCAACTGCGATACGTTGCATTTCATTGATTGATCCAACCGATTTGATGTTAAACAATCCTCCGACAAGACCTTGTTCAATTTTTCTTGCTATGTCTGAGTTTTCGGCCTGACCCGTAGTAAACTGCCCCGCCGAGGGTAGGTTGAGTTGACCGATTTTTTCCTCCAGGGTCATGACACTTATTAACGAATCGATTTTGTCATCAACGGAAGACCGATTCTTATCGGTCTTGTTGTCACAGCTCAACATGCCAGTAACAACCAAACTGCAAATCGTAATCACTTTCTTCATAGTCATCTATTTTTGTCGAACCTTTTCCGCTTCAATTTTCTGCAAAGCCTTTTGTATGTCAGCGTTTGCCATAAACAACTTCCAAAGCAAACCCGAACGGTGATTCTCAATCATCACCACGATAGGCGCCTGATTGAGTCCCATAAAGATCTCAGAACACCAGTCCTCAGTGAGATTGAAGGCGTCGCGAAAGCCGTATTCACCCCAAAGGAAAGAGCCAAAGTTTCGATAGTAGTTCTTTAATGCTGCCATCGACTCTTCAGGTGTGTACGGAAATGATGCCAATCCTCCGGTGGGAGTCATCTTGCCTTCGTCCATTCCGGGAACCGGTTCATTCGCAGAATAGCCAAGCGGTCCGTCACTGGCAGTTAGCCCCCAGCACGCTTCGCCGTACCCCTCATGTTCTTTTGGGTTCTCAACACAGTAACGGTAGTTGATTTTGGCTATCGCTGAGTTGTTGGTAAAGTAATCCGTGTACGCATCTTTCATTCGACGCGGATCGAGACCCAGGTATGAATAATGTACGAAGAAAAGTGGGCCGCCATTAGAAACCCCGACAGGAAGTTTGATTCCGTAATAGGACTTGCCGTTGGCATACTGACTGCCATCTTCAGTTTTCCCCCAACTGGTGCGATACTGTTGCGCTTCCTTATCCTGACTCGCCCATCCAGAATAATACATCGAAGCCGGCACGCCATGCTTTGGTCCCGCAATCGCCAGAAAATAAGTGATCATGGTTTCATTCCAGCCGATAAGTTTATGATTAATGATCCACTCTTTGTCGGGAGACCAGTGCCATAGTAAAAAAGGATTGTCTTTGGTGCGTCGATACCATTTCCATTCGACACCCTCCCAAAGCTTCTGTATACTGCTGCGGATTTTTTTCTCACTGTCGGAATCGCCGTTGAAGTATTGCCGGGCCGTCAGTAGCCCTTGAAAGAGGAACGACGTTTCGACAAGGTCGCCACCATTGTCCCGTTCGCCAAAGAACGGTTCGACTTTTCCCGAAGGACCATTAATAAAATGGGAGAATGCGCCATGAAACTTGTCGCTCTTCTCCAGAAATGAAACGATCTTCAAAAACCGTTCAGCGGCATCGGCACGCGAAATAAACTTGCGTTCCACACCGACGATGAGAGCCATTATGCCGAAACCAGAAGCCCCTGAAGCAACCATATCGCGGCGCCCGGGAATGTTTTCAAGGGCGAGACCACTGTGTGGCTCCGCTCCTTCCCAATAATAACGGAGGTGTGCTTCCTGCACCATGTCTAGCAATTCATCGTCGGTCATGTGACGGGTTGCAGCCGAAACAATGTTCGATGGTGTTGTTTCTTTGTAGTCGTGGTTGAGGAAAGTTATGCGATAATTGAATCGCGTTCCGATTGAATCGTGATAGTCTGCATAGCGACTCAGTTGTGGTATTTGAATACCAACCGGATAAAAGGTTTTGTTATCCCGGGAACGGTAAATCTTGATATACTTTACCGCGGAATCCCCGACGTTTTCCCAGACAATGTCGACGTGCTTCTCGAAGCCGGTGGCCGAAACAGCTCGCGGTATTTGTCTCACATCTCCGGTGGCGTCTGCATTCTCAAATTCAATTTGGTCTACGTAGATCGTGTGTTCGCCACTCCCCCCTTCAGATTTGAATACAACCTGGTTGAGTTCCGATACCTCCGCTGAGCCGGCGATCTCGCCTAACGGTATGGCTACTTTCAGCCACCTCCCGCTTTCAAAATCATCGATATGGTCAGAAAGTCGTACGAATTCAGCGGGCTCCTCGTCGCGATTGGCAACGCCGAGCATGGGCAGGTTTTCTGAAGCCGTCTCTGTGTCAACATAAAGTCTGAAGACCAGATGAGTGGCTGTGCGAAATTTGTCTATGCCACGGATCCGATGATAGATGATTCGGGCATTCCAGATACCACTGTCGCTGTTAGTATACCGTAAGCGTAGTGAATTCCCTGGTGTAAACGACTTTGTTTCAACAGGAAGCTTGCCCTTTATATTTTCAATCCATGACGCGCCCGTATAGTTTGCTACACTGTAATAATAACTCCGGCTCATTATACTATTTGCGAAGATTACCTTTTCGCTTGCGGGTTCTGTCGCGAACGTGTCGACGTATAGCAACAGCAATGCAAGCGTCAACCTGAAAGCTGTTATGAAAAGGATGCTATGGTTCGGTGCCGGGGTCATCCACAGTTATTTGAGCTGATCACTTTCAAACCCAAGCTTCTTCAAACC
>JAEZEH010000132.1 GCA_023417785.1 Bacteroidota bacterium | reverse complement strand
GAATCGATGATCTCCATCTCAATACCGTGTAATCGCAATCGCCCAATGATGTCGGGATAACTGGATGGCACCCAGAATGCCGTGGGTCTGGGAGTAGTTTTCTCAGGAACGCTAAACCGGTAATATGGGATTCGCTGTTTTACCGGAGTTGCATTCCATACAACGTAGTCACTACCCGTAATCTCAGACTTTTGCCTCGTCCCCTGAATTCCGAGAAAATCAATGGTATCAACTTTCTCAGATCGTTTCCAGCTCAAGACGATTTCCCTACTCCGGTTAAGCTGGTCAGCCTGGATGGCCGATGTAAGCGATTTACCTTCCTTCTCCAGCAACTTGATCACGGCTTCGAGAAACACATACGTGCCAAGTACACGCTGCCGGAATGGTTTCAAGGAGTGGTTCTCCACAAGAATGCTTGGTAAATGTCTTACATCGCCATACCCGTTTGAGAGACGTGGCGAATAGGGGAATTCCGTCATCCCGTCAGCGAAATCCATATTATTCTCCGCAAAAACGAGGAGTCCGGGGATGTGGCCGTTGCGCGTCAGGGCACCATCGGTCGCCGGACGCAGCTTATCAGTCAGCCACGCTGATATTCGGGGCGAATAGTGTTCACTGAACCCGTACGTAATATCATATTGGTAATCCGCTCCATCGGTCACGTGCACATCGATGTACAAGTCAGGTTTATACTGATTAATCACGTCCAGGACAGCGCGAATCTCTTCAGTATCCACCTTTGCGTAGTCACGGTTCAGATTATAGTTCCTTGAATTAGAACGCCAGCCCATATTCTGGGGCCCGCGCTGATTGACGCGGTTGAATGGTGACGATCGCTCGTGGCCGTCAACGTTGAGTATGGGGATGAACAAGAGATTCACGCCAGACAATAATTGCTTTCGCGATCCGAAGGCAATATCGCGAAGCAGCATCATTCCGGCATCCTTGCCATCGATTTCGCCGGCGTGTATTCCGGCCTGAATGAGCAATAGCGGTTTCGTTGACGTCGCAAGTCGTTCCGGCGAGAGATCTCCGGATGCGGAAATGATGACCATGTTGATGTCGCGCCCCTGCAGGCTCCTGCCGATTGGAACCATTTTAACAAGGTCACTTTCCGCGTCGAGTTTACCTAACCATTCCATGGTGGTCCGATAATCTGGCGTAGTTAAAAACCCTGACGCTTCAGCGGGTGTTAACCAGCGATTCTTTGGCGATGCAATAAGCTCCAGACTTTCACCTTTCCACTCAGGTGCAGGCGGAAGTATATCCTGAGCTGACAACGACGACGAAGCGGCCAGATAAGTAATTACAATGATAAACTTTTTCATAATTCAGTACGGAAGTTAATCACGGCGGCGTATTTACCATGAACATGGCGGTTGGTAGCAGCCTTTTAAAAATTTCATCTTTTACCGACTGGTCCACATCCAGCGTATGCAGCGCTTCCGACATACAAGAAAGCCATGCCGAAGCACTCTCATCAGTAATGACATGCGGAAGGTGTCGTGCGCGTAGTTTTGGATGACCATAGTGCTGCGAATAAAGCGGTGGGCCGCCGAAGAATTGCGTAAGGAACAAACGTTGCTTCTCCTTGATTTCAGCTTTATCAGTTTTGAATAAAGGTCCTATGACTTCGTTGCTGAAAACAAGATCATAAAAGCGATCCAGCAATAGCCTCAGGTTCTGTTCACCTAGTTGATCATAAAGCGACTCTCCCATCACACACACGTTAATTCAGAAAAAGTATCACGAATTTTCAAGAATGCCAAACAGCTAAACACTGAAATACTCACGACGAAACCGAACGCGCTTCCTTAATCCGTTTTATAATCTCGGTAACGTCGGAAGTCATGGCAAGCTCGCCGTCGGGAGCCAGTAAATGATAAGAATAAATACGCTCTCCCGGCGAAGGCAGATGAGACGTCCAGAGACTTTTACATTGGATCAAATGGTATTCGTCGTCGCGAATGTCGTAGACAATCATCGGATTAATCGCGTCGTGATGAAAGGCAAAACAATTCAGGAATATGGGATAGTCGAACAGTTCAATATCCTTCAATTCGGGAAAGAGGTTTGCATCGAAGAACTCGTAATTGAAAATGCGAGATTCGATTCCTTCGTGGCTCAAGACCTGTTGAAGACGCAGAAGCTTTTCTTCCATAACCTGATACGGGCTTCGCGAGAAGTTGTCGATAGGAAACCAGCGATCGGATGCCACGTCGAGGTACTCCAGCGCTTCCTTGCCCAAATCCAGTTTGTAATTAAAAAAGGAGTATCCAGGAACGAAGTATCCCGGATAAAAAAAATCAAGTCCCTGTTCCTTGCAGTAGTTCATTTTCAGGTGTATCAAGTACTTTCCGAGGCTGTACTTTTTATAAAGGGGGTTATAAAACGAAGTAATTCCCGCGGCGGCCTTTTCACCTAAATCAAAGAATCCGGAGGCAATAAGAGTATCCTGATCGTAAAGGTTTACTTCCATCGTTTGAAAGATATTGTAAAACGCCTTTCCGTGAAGCAGATGATACAACGAAGGGGACGTTTCGAAAGAGATTCCCTGTTTATAATGTGCGAATAATTCCTCCTTGGCCAAGTCCAGGGCGGCCGTTTTGAATTCAACCCGAAAACGTTTGTTGCGTTTGACCAAGCGTTCCTGAGATCGGTCCGGTTCAAACTCCGTCAAACCGACGCGGAGCCAGATCGCACTATAATACTGTTGCTTGAAGTGGAGAAAATTTGTCGTAAACATGGATTGCCCCATTCGAAACCAGCCGTGCTGGAGATATCGATCGAGATGGATCGAAGGCAAACGATCAGGGTAATGCACCTGTGCGAACATGCCTCCAAGATATTTAAATGTGTAGTTTTCGCACAAGGCTGTTGAATTTTTCAGCAGAAAGCCCAGGGATGTCAGTCTTTACTCAATTCGGGTTTGAAGCCAAAAACACTGAAAGCGAGCCCAAACGCCTGAATTTCCAAGTTTCTTCGCTGTCCCGCCAAATGGATATTTAAATGGTATTAAAGTTTTACTAACAGGGAAAACGGATTACTAATCTTTAAATGTTTTATATGAAAAAGTTATTCTTGACATTATTTACTGCAGCCATCATGACGGGCGCGATGGCGCAGGTAGAAAGCGATTCCGCCAGCACCAATCTAAGACAGGAAGCAGAGCAGGCAGGTGATCAGGCCGAAGACGAAATTGAACGCACGGGCGACCAGGTTGAACAAGGTGTTGAGGACACCCGCGATGATGTTGGAAATGAAATCAATTCAACCCAGGAGTCAATGGAGAACAGAGCCGATGAGGCTGAAAACGATTTGAATCAGGGTGCTGAGCGTGCCGGAGATGAAATCGAGCAGGGTGCTGACAGAACTGGTGATGCCATTGAGCAAGGGGCTGAAAGAACAGGTTCCGAGCTAAATCAGGCTGGTGAAAATATGCGTGAAGGCGCCGAACAGACAGGCAACGAGCTTCGTCAGGAAGCAGATGAAGCTGGTGACAACGTAGAACAAGGCGCAGAAAGAACCGGAGATGCCATTCAGGAGGGTGCAAACAGAACCGGAGACGCCATTGAGGAAGGTGCTAATAACACCGAAAACGCTATCCGCGAAGGTGCTGATAGAACAGGTGAAGCCGCTCGGGATGGCGCAGAAGCTACCGGAAACGCTGTTGAAAATGCCACCGAAGGTGTTGCTGCCGAAGGGAATGAGGATGCATCTAACACCAGCTTCGGACCAAAGGTCGAAGTTGTTGAAGGAAAAGAAGGTCCTAACCATGAAGTAGTTTACAAGATCGACGGTGAAATGTATTATGTCGACCGGGAAGAAGAGGCCCTTGTAAAAGCAGAGGATTCTGATTTGCGTGACGCAAAAGATAATGCAGTAATCCATTCTTCAGCAGCTGAATAATTTGCTGGACATTAAATAAAAAAAGATCGCGAATTTTGGCGGTCTTTTTTTTGCCCGAAACGCAACGTCAGGGCTATACCACCGGTAGTTTCCAGCCGTTGTGATATACCGGGGTGATCATTTTGTTAGCCTCCTTGTTGTCGACGAATTGCTTCTGCTTGTTATCCCAAAAGACTTTGCTCCCGGTGCGGTATGCGATGTTTCCCATTTGTGCATTAATCGCGGCAACACTGCCGGATTGAATAGGAGTATTGAGATGGTTCTGATCATTATTACGGACAGCCTCGATAAAATTTTTCGTATGCAGATCGAGATAATTTAGTTCCTGCGGCTTACGATACGCTTCGATAGGTTCCATCTTAGGCTTTCCTGTTGCGGCCCAACCCTCGGCCTCGCGTTCCACGAAAACTTCATATCCACCCCTGTCCACCACCAGTGTACCGTTATTTCCAATGAAACCGATACCTTCGCGCCTGTTATATGGACCGGTATCTATTCCGGTAGCATGTTCCCAAAGCATGTTGAAATTCTTATACTCATAAATGGTCTGAAGAGTATCGGGTGTTTCCGATGCATCGTCAGGATAAGCCAGCTTCCCGCCAGTAGCCATTACGGATACGGGGACAAGTTCTTCCATCGCGTAAAGGGCTATGTCAATCTCGTGCACGCCCCAGTCAGTCATAAGACCTCCGGCGTAATCCCAAAACCATCTGAAATTGAAATGGAAGCGATTCGGATTAAAAGGACGTTTAGGCGCCGGGCCGAGCCACATATCATAATTCACTCCTTTGGGAGGCGTCCCATCTGGTAACACCGGTACCGGTTTCATCCAACCCTGGTACGCCCAGACTTTTACCAGGCGAATTTTACCGAGCACACCTGAACGAACGATTTCAATAGCCTTGCGATAATGAGGACCGCTGCGCTGCCATTGTCCAGCCTGAACTACCTTACCGTATTTTTGTTGAGCTTCCACCATCAGATTGCATTCCCGAATGGAGTTTGCAATCGGCTTTTCAACGTAAACGTGTTTGCCGGCCTGAACAGCGTCAACCATCTGTCGGCAGTGCCAATGATCGGGTGTTCCGATTACTACTGCATCTATTTCTTTATTGTTCAGCATTTCGCGGTAATCCCGGTAGACTGTTGGTTTATTCGATCTGACTTT
The DNA here is from genome assembly GCA_023417785.1 of Bacteroidota bacterium. GTDB lineage: Bacteria > Bacteroidota > Bacteroidia > Cytophagales > Cyclobacteriaceae > Ohtaekwangia. Next base: position 69,206 of record JAEZEH010000132.1, on the reverse strand, counting down.
TGCATAGTCTGCCATTCTGTTTTGGATAACCTCATCATCCACATCGCAGATTCCTACAATATCCACGTCATCCATTTTTAGTAATGAAGCGGCATTTGACCAGCCCATCCCCTTACAGCCTATCACGCCAACCTGGACTTTGTCGTTCTGCGAAATAATTCTTTTGCCCGCGTGTAGAATTCCGGGCGCGAAAAGCACACCACCCATCGCCGCCGAAGTATTCCGGATAAAATTTCTTCTTTTCATAGGGTATTTATTTATGACGAATCAAGATAGTTATTTTAGTCCGACCACCGAATGCGATCATAAAGTGATTAAAGTTTGTTATGATCAGACTTCCGTCAGAATTCCCGGGCATCCTCAATTGTATTGGAACGCCGGCGTCTTCCTCCAAACAGAAGCATCAGCAGAAAACCGATCAACGCCCCACCTACGTGCGCAAAGTGCGCAATGCCACCTCCGAAAATCGAAACGCCTGTAACACCGGAAAATAAATCGAGCGCGATGAGTACCGGTATAAAATACTTTGCTGCGATCGGAACAGGAAAGAAAATCAAGGCAAGTTTAGCGTTGGGGAACAGCATCGCGAAGGCCACCAGGATACCATACACGGCTCCTGATGCACCGACTGCCGGAATATGAAACAGAAGCCAGAACTCGCGAACCTGATCAACAGACACCGAACCTATTGCTCGAAGATCCCTCCACTCTGTTTGTAACACCTGGTCCATCTGTTCGCCAGAAATACCCGCTGCAAGAAACTCAGCAGCATATTGTTTAAACCGGTAGAGATTGACGCCAGTGTAGACCATGCTGGCTCCGATTCCGGATGCAAAATAAAACAGGATAAACCGCTTTATCCCCCATAGCTGCTCCAGCGGGGTTCCGAATGCCCAAAGCGCATACATATTCATAAGCAAATGGAAGAATCCACTATGCATAAACATGGTGGAAACCGGCTGCCAGATTTCAAATCGTGGATTTTCGGGCAAGTACAGCGCAAAACGCTCAATCATTTCCTCATGCAGCCCCGGCATGTGGTCGGTTAACAGATAAAAGATTCCTGTTACTATGACTATTACAATAATGGCATCGATCGACTTTCGCAAGGACTACGGGTTTGCTTCGCCAGTAAAGGAAAGAAATCCCCCTTTTATAAAAAAACGCTACCTTAACAAATCCTTTTCGGATCTAAACTATTAACTATGCTGTCATGAAAACGATGCTACTACTGCTCGTGTTATTATTCACGAATACATTTATGCTAACCGCCCAGAATCCCGCGCAACCTGAATCGTTGCGACACGTCGTGCTTATCAAGTTTAAGAGCACGTCCACTAAACAGGACATCGAAAAGGTAATTTCAGCTTTTGAGTCACTCCCAAAACAGATTAACCAGATCAAAGCTTTTGAGTGGGGGTTGAATAATAGTCCCGAGAATCTGAATGAGGGACTTACCCATGCGTTCCTGCTGACATTTTCTTCTGAAAAAGACCGGGACAATTATCTGATTCATGCCGATCACAAAAAGTTCGGCGGCGTGGCCGGCCCGCATTTCGAGAAAGTAGTGGTTGTTGATTATTGGGTGAAATAAAAGAGCCGCTGTCGCGGCCCCTTAGACTTACCTGGAAAGATTTTGAAGCTCCGGCTCCTTTTGACTTGAGGCGTTCGACGGTTCGGAAACATCACGAGCCATAAGCATGTCCATTACCCGGCCGGATGCGCCATGATAAAAACCGGTTTCGTGTTCAAATGTCCTGGGATTCCTGAACGTCCCAAAAATGATATCAAAAACAGGAAGATCAGAATAGTTGTACTTGTGAATACCCTTGGCATGATGGAACGTATGACTTTCCGGACGCTGGATGATATACCCCAGCCATCTTGGTGTCTTAATGTTCGCATGTTGAAAAATACCTTGAAAATTAGTGATCAGCAGAATTACCGTGACCGCCTGCGAAGAAAAACCGGCCACCACGCCGAAGCAAAGTGTGCTTAACATTATCCAGCCAATCATGTCGAACGGACTAAAGTAAAACGCGCCATACGTGTCAAGGCGTTCTGCGCTGTGATGCATCTGATGGAAAGTGCGCCACAGAAAATCGTTCCGGTGGAGGGAGTAATGCCAAAGATACATTCCAAAGTCATATAACACCACGCCAAGAATCCCTCCGGTTATTGGCCCGAGGTCGGTAAGGTCAAAAATCCGTAATGGCGCCACATAGGGATCCATCAGGATAGGAAGGTATGACGATAGAAAGAAGAACAAAGCAAAAGCCGTGAGGCCTCTGAGTTTCCACCCCTTCACGTGTGGAAGTTTCCGGGCGGGGAAAACGGCTTCCCAGATCATGAGAAACGCATAAATACCGAGGATCGTCAATGTGATGGGATCCAGCAACAGTTCAATTGGAGAAGGCATATTGAGTAATGTTTTGTTTACACCCATGTAGGCGTAAGTCCGGAACTTACGATGGAAGTGTGGTCACAATACTACTGTCCATTCAGAGACAGACTCGGGCCTGTAAGCACAGAATACGCCGGTCTTTATGGACAGTGACAAATGCTTTCCGAATACAGGATGTTCCTTTTCGATTCGCTGGATAGCTTTTCGCACGCGCCAGGTTACGGCTGAACGCACCTTTTCAACCGGGTCATTAGTCTTCCTGCTCTTCCCGCCAATTCCAAGGGAGGTAGTGAGATGACGCATTAACGAATCATACTCCATTTGAAGCTGCGTCCGTCGCTCATGATTGTGCAGCAAATCGGTTTCGTCAATCTCTTCCTTCAGCTCCTGCAACCTGCGACGATAAGCCTTTTTCGCTTTGTCGTCAAACACCGGTTCCCCTTCAGAAAAAAGGCCGGTGCCCATGAGCTCCGTGCAGTGAAACTGTTTCTCGGGGCTGGCCAGCATTTTGGCGATGTCAAAAAAACCTTTCAGCTCGATCGCGATTATTGACTTTCCATCGAATGCCATTTCCCATATATCGCCGCGTTTTATGAACGCGTATCGTGGCAGCACAACACGATCACCTGGCATGTTGTGATCTGAATCTTCTTCCGACTGCGCATTCCGTATGAAGTCAAGAAACTTTTCGAAATAGCTGTTGCTTTTGTAAGGATTCACAATACGCAGCCAATGGACGGCCTCCTCCGACCCTAAGGCTGGTTTCTTTATGACACACTCCTCAAAACGCTGCAAAAATCTTTTCCAATAAACCCCCATGTCAGCGCGGTTGCCGGCGTGGTATGCTGCTGCAGCGAGGAAGGCGTCAAAGTCCAGCCACGGTGCGGCTACATGCCGACCGGTTTCAATACTTTCGTCGAATTCACCGCGTTCCAGGGCAATGAATGCAGCGATGTGCTTATAGTTATCGAAGTTAATCGGGTTAAGCTGAAGTACTCGTTGGTGGAGCGAATGCGCCTCATCGACGTAGCCGAGGAAGACAAAACACGATGCGATCTGAATCAGGCAGTCGGTGTCATTTGGATTGAGCCGCAACGCACGTCGAAGGTAGTGTTCGGAGAGATCGTAATTGCCTTCGTGCAAGTGAACCCGACCGAGAACAACCGCAGCAATGTAATTCTGGTTATCGAGATCAATAGCCTTTCGGGCCCACTCGTAGGCGCCCAGGCGTGATACTTCCCATCTCTCCCACAGTCTGCAACTCCACTCATTGAAGAAGGTCAGGGACATGCCCGAATACGCGAGCGGATAGCCAGGATCAATTTCAATGGCTTTTTGAAAAAAGGCGCGCGCGTTCTCATCCGCCTCCAGTGTACCCTTCCTCAGCTCTTCCATTCCGCAAAGCCAAAACTCGTAAGCAGACGCGTCAAGGTCATCTTTCCGTCGCATCTGACTTAGCAAATCGTAATTCAGCTGCTGCTGTAGAGAGGCGGCAATCTTCTCGAGGAGATCATCCTGAATAGACACCAATTGATTCTTATTTCCTTCGAAGTGATCGGCCCAGATTATTTCGTGAAATGCGGGTTTCAATAGTTGGGCACTGATCCGAAAATCTCCATCGATGGATCGAAATGAACCTTTGATGGCATAATCCGGCGATCTCTCAGCAAAAACATCCGTCGACTCATGTGCGACGATGCGGAACTGGCGGAACCGCGACAATTCGGTAACCAGGTCGAGATAAAGCGATTTGCAATAGAATCGGGCGGTTGACCCATCAGCCAGGTTCTCAAAGGGAAAAACGGCCAGGGTAATTTCGTGATTACTTTCCTTCACGAGGGGTAATTCTGGTTAACAGGGTTCGGAAACGGAAAAGCCAACTGTTCCCCTTACGTGAAAAAGGCCCTCAGGGTTGGGTGATCAAACCAGTTTCAACAACTCACCCGGGGAAATACCCTAATGGCCGTGTAAATGCTGTTGGAAAAATCGAATTCCTCCGTAATTTCGCTTCAATTCAGAATTAAGCGGGAGTAGCTCAGTTGGTAGAGCATCAGCTTCCCAAGCTGAGGGTCGCGAGTTCGAGCCTCGTTTCCCGCTCTTTTTTACTTGTTAATTGATGGTGACCGTTACCTCATAGATGCCGCCTTTATACAGTCCGAGGAAGATCCTTTCGCGTCCCGGTTCACTAATGCTAACCATATCATAGATACCGCCAAATTGCTCGGAATCGTACGTGAACGTGTCCCACGAATTGCCACCGTCGCGACTATAAAACAATATCAGCGGCTGCGAATCAGGTGTCTTCAGCCAGCCACCTGCAAACACACGTTCCGGTTGATTTTTCCGTAAAGCGATTCCGAAGAAGAAGCGATTATCTTCGCTTTCGATGGCTGTTGTCCAAGACGCGCCCTTGTCAGCGGTTCTCAAAAGCGCTCCTTCAAATCCTACGAATAATTTATCAGCGTTTTCAAACACAATTTCCTTTACGACGGTCGGATTAGGAACGAGATCAGTCCAGCTGGTCCATTCAGCCTCATCAGCCGAATAAAGTAAGAACCCATTTTCAATAGCACCCTGACCACCGGCCCACACGGCGCCGGTTTCGGGGCAGACTTCCACTGTCGATACACCGGTAGCAAAGCCACCCCAGTCACCCCACACGGGCTCCCATGTCCGCCCTCTGTCACCCGACTTCGCCACTACGGAGAATCCCGACGCGTACATCACGGGGGTAGATCCCCCTCCCAAAGCAAGGTCGAACACGGGCTCCCTCCCAGCCCCGCCGAAGTTGTGGTCTATTTCTGACCAGTTTTGCCCGCCATTCAAAGTTTCATACAGCGCGGGCTGTTCCTGGTAGGATCGATCTACTACGGTAACCAGAATTTCTGTGTCCGAAAGGATCACGACATCCTCAATGTTGCGATCTGGTAAACCCAACAAGGTAAAGTCATCGTTGGAATTTACGTTCCTGAAAAACAATCCTTTGTCAGTTGCTGCATATAACACGTTCCCCTGCAGTTCGAGTTCGTTGATCGTATATCCGTCCAAACCAAGTTTCTTCCAAACAGGCCTGGGTGACTCATTATCCTCGTTGCTGCAGCCAATGGAAAATATTGAAAAGACAAAAATGATAAGGATGTTCTTCATAACCGCTACTTTGTTTGCCCCTGACCATTTGACACAACGTTGCTGGAAATGGTTGGAGTTGTCAGAAGAGCCGGAGTTGGTTGGGCACCGTCGAATATTCGGGGACCTTTATCATCTCTTGCGAGAAATTGGAGACTGAAATTCCCAGGAGCCGGACGCTTTTGCTTGTGTCGCGATCGGAAAGTAATTCCTTCACCACTTCGAAGATGACCCGTCTGTCGTCGATCGGATCGACAACGGATTGGCTACGCGTAATAATTTTAAAATCGCTGAATTTTACTTTAAGTGTAACCGTCTTGCCGCGAAGATGCTTCTTTATCAACCTGTCACTGACCGTTCTGGCGAGTTTCTCGAGTTCATAAAGCATCTCGTCTTCGAGCGTGAGGTCGTAAGGAAAAGTGTCTTCGGCACCGACGGACTTCGTTTCGCGATCGGGTCTTACTTCGCGATTGTCAATACCTCTCACGATCTGATAATAAAAGGCCCCGGCCTTTCCAAAATGGCGCAACAATTCTGCTTCGGAAAGACGCTTCAGGTCCGCACCGGTATGGAGCCCCATCGTTTTCATTCGGGTGGCTGTGACTTTGCCAACCCCGTAAAACTTTTCCACCGGAAGGTTTTCCATGAATGCTTCGATACGGGATGGGCCAATGAATGTAAGTCCATCCGGTTTTTGTAAGTCGGATGCGGTTTTCGCCAAAAACTTATTTATCGATACGCCGGCGGAGGCAGTCAGTCTTAGACTTTCGCGAATTTCCTTCTTGATGAGATCTGCAATTTCAAGGGCGGAACCAATCCCCGTTTTGTCAATGGTTACGTCAAGATAAGCTTCGTCCAGCGACAACGGCTCAACAAGATCGGTGTATTGATTGAAGATTACGCGCAACTGTCGGGATACTTCCTTGTACGCGTCAAATCTCGGCCTGACAAAAATTACTTTCGGGCACAATTGCTTCGCCCTTTTGCTGGACATGGCTGAATGAATACCGAATTTCCGGGCCTCGTAACTCGCCGTCGCTACAACGCCTCCCCTACCCTCAGGCGATCCGCCAACAACGATTGGTTTTCCCACCAGCGATGGGTCATCACGTTGTTCGATGGAAGCATAAAATGCATCCATATCGACATGGATTATTTTTCTCAGAACAGGTTGCGCTGACATGGCAGAAGCATCTTCGGGTTCAACATACCAATTTACCGACAGGTTCCTCCGGTTTTTTCCGTATCCTTGCAAAATTTTCTTTTTGACTTTCGATGCAAAAGCTCGTTTTCCTCCTCGTCACTGTTTCCATCTTATTCCAATGTCAGGAGAGAACTCTTTCCGGAAAAGTTGTTAAGGTTGCAGATGGCGACACTTTTACTATTCTGACAAATCAAAATCAACAGATAAGGGTACGCCTTCACGGAATTGACGCGCCGGAAAAAAGTCAGGACTTTTCCCTGGCATCCAAGAAGTACCTGACTGACCTGGTCCTGCACAAGACGGTTGACTTGTACACAAAAACGAAAGACCAGTACGGAAGGGTCATCGCTATAGCAAATGTGGATCATCTGAATGTGAATGAGGAGCTTTTGAAAGCCGGCCTCGCATGGCACTTCAAAGAGCACGACAAGAACCCGGCCTGGCATGAAATGGAACTGGCAGCGCGTCAAAGCAAAATCGGAATCTGGTCATACCCTGATCCCGTACCGCCCTGGCAGTTTCGAAAGGAAAAAAGGCTGCTGCGCCAACGATAACTCTACCGGTAGTGGACGACTCTCGTCCCATCCGCCAAATTTTGCGAAAGATTCAGCGTGGCATGCAATTGCCCGAAAGAGAGGACCACGGCCAGCCAAAAAATTCCGGGAATTTTTCCCTTACCTGGATCTGCTGACATAAGGTTGTCACCCGCCACCGCGAGGTTTACCTGCACAACATAAAACACTTTTACCTTATGACGACACAAGAAGTAATGACCACAGAGCAAATCGCGAAGCAATTTTACCAGCTTGCCCAGGAAGGCCAGTGGGACAAAATCCAGAGCGAGCTATTCAGCCAGGACGCACAAAGTATCGAACCAGCTGGCGCAGTAGGATTTCCCGAAGTTGTGACAGGACTTGACAAGATCAGGGAGAAGGGGCAGCTCTGGGCAGGAATGGTTGAACAGTATCACGGCGGGTATTGTAAAGAACCACAGGTTGCGGGAAATTTCTTTGCGTGTGCTATGGGCACTGATATTACTATGAAGGGAGAAGGCCGGACGGCCATGGACGAAATAGCGTTGTACAAAGTTCAAGATGGCAAAATCATCAGTGAACAATTTTTTTACTAACCTTGCACTAAGCAGCGCCTGCTCGACTTGAAGAGGGGATTTCGCCCCTCTTCCTTACACCTATGCCTTACCTGGCAAACTTTATATCCGGCATTGTTTTTTGATTCGCGAATCCGAAGCAATTTGCACGCATGGATCAGGTACTTCCGAATTTTGCCTCCACTGCTATCAGTGATAATCAGGCAAGTCAACGCCCCTTGGAACATAAGACACTTCACGAGCTTCCCAGAACAGTATTGCGCAGCAATAATTACCTGTTGCTGGATGGCGAGTGGAACTTCGCTTACGATCAGGATGACAGAGGTTTGCGTGACGGATGGCATCTTCACCATGACTTCCTGCACAAGGCTAAATGGCCGGGCTCTGTTGAGGAGCATATCCACGAGGCGCAGAACCAGGAGGGGAAGGCGCCCTGGCGCGACAAAGTTGTCGTCTGGTATGAGCGGACATTCGACATTCCGCCCCGACCCGAGGAATTCAGTCACTTAATGTATCAGCTTACGTTTGGAGCCTGTGGCTACGAAACGCGGGTGTGGCTTAACGGAAATCCTTTGAAGACGATTGAAGGCGAAGAGGTACACTACGGCGAATACACTTCCTTTTCTTACGAGTTAACGGACGCACTACTGCTTCCCTCAAACCGGCTTACCGTTCGCATCGAGGATACCATGGACTCAGACCTGACCAGGGGCAAACAGGAGTCTCACGTTTACAAGAGGGGTGGAATCTGGTATCAGACGTATACCGGTGCCGTTAGGAGTATCTGGCTTGAAGCGGTGGAACGCAACCGACTCCGTTCGCGAATCGGAGTCGTCAGTCTGGTGGAGGATCAGCTGGTGCGGTTCAATTTTACAACCCGTATTCACGACCCTGGACAGTATCTGCTGAAACTACACGTTTATCCTTTCAATGAGCGCCAGGAGCCTATTGCCACGACAGAATTTACGCTCTTACTCGAGGCCGGCCAAAAAAATCAACGCGTTGTCATGGAATTGCCGGGTGCGGAATTATGGAGCCCCGAGCGACCCAATCTATACTGGATTGTTGCTGAACTAATTGACCACAACGGTTACAGTGCATCGATCCAGGCGCATTTCGGACTTCGCAAAATCGAAGCCCGTGGACGATACATTTACCTGAATAACAAGTCGATATATCTTGATGGTATTCTTTACCAACCCGGTACAGCCACATATGAGGAAATGCGGAACCACATGATCGGTATGAAGAAACTCGGCTGTAATCTGGTGCGCGTACACATCGCTGGAATTGATCCACGCATTTACAATCTGGCTGACGAAATCGGTATGCTACTGTGGGTTGAAGTGCCTAGTCCACACAGTTCAACGCATCAAAGCCGGAAGAACCACTGGGAAGAACTGCAACGCATGCTGTCGCTGATTGAGGCGAATCCTTCGATAGTCATGTGGAGCCTTTACAACGAGGATTGGGGCGTTCAGGACATCACGACGAATGCAAAAACACGCCAATATATCATCGATACGTATCACTACATGCAGATCCATCATCCCCAGTTTCTGGTAATTGACAATGATGGATGGCATCATATTTCGCTGGAAGGACGTCTTAAATCCGACTTGCTGACAGCCCACGTGTACACTCCCGATCTTGACCGCTGGCGTGAAACGCTCCATAAACTTGCATCCGGGGACTTGAATAATGTGGCTGTTTTTCCATTGGTCGTGGGAGACCCGTTTTTCTATCGGGGCCAGGTGCCTCTTGTTGTCAGCGAGTGGGGCGGCTTCGGCTTTGCCGACTACGGCGGTCCGGCCGAGAATGGAGACCGCGCGGAAAGGATTCGGGCTTTTAAAGAAGAACTTCGCCGACACCGCATTGCGGGCGATATTTACACGCAGGCTACAAATATCGAAGATGAAAAAAACGGCCTGATAGACTTCCACACGGGCGAATTATGGGTTCCGGAAGGATTGCTCCGCTCAACCGGGAATGGCAACGGTGATTGAGTGCCTTCTGCCGCCCCTAATATCCGCAAATAAAAAAAGCCTCAGAATTATTCCGTAGACAGGGCAATATCATCCGCGTGGCAACATTTTTATGAAAGGAAGCTATACTTTAAGTATATTAAGTTTCCTTTACCCTTCATGTCTATGGAATTTCAAGCAACCCCCTTGTTTCGGAACCTGGCGATAGCGTTCCTGGCGTTTTCCTTTTTTCAATGCAGTGACGATGAGCCCGACAACAGCGCGCTGATTAACTGCGACTTATCCCTGTTTTCAAACGCCGCCATGCAGGGCAAGATTACGATAAACCAGGCCTCACTCAACCTCGAACAGATTGAGGTTACGGGAACACAGCCTTCGCTTAGTATCATTTCATTTTCGCGAACAATTCCGGCTGATGAATCCCGGGTCGATTTGTTAAGCAACGGCAATTCAATTATTCGTCTGGATGCAGCACAAAACGACTACGACCCCCTGAGTCTGACGCTGACACCGGCAGGCGATTCGTATAGCCTGGATGTCCAAGCCACTGAAAACGGGCAAACCGTAAATATCGACGATTACCTGGGATCGGCGGCCCCGTCCCTTCTGCTGAGTGGGAGATTTGACAACCGGGGAAAATCAATCCCGATTCACGTGGCTTTTCCTGAGGTGATGCCGCTAAAATCCATTGCAGAACAATACGGTTCCATAAGAGTAAAACTCGACCTGGAAAACCTTGCGGAGATCCAGATCAATTCCGGTTATCTTTTCGATGGGGTAACGACACAACAACTGGAGACGGCCTCGAAGGCGATTCACCAGAATCAGGAAGTTATTTTTATACACCCCGCATTCAACAGCGGCTTATATGACATCTTTTTAGCCCGGCTTGAGGATGCCCAAAACTCGATGAAAGTGAAGGTAAAAGTGACGAGGTCCGCCACCGATCAATAATTCGCGTTTGCAATTTTCAAATCCTATTGGGCCGGATTCCTGAATCAAGTCCTTCCAAACTTCTTTAGCAGGTTAACCATCGCTTTGTTGATATCGGCACCCTTTCCAAGAACTCCCTGAAACAAGTCGCCTTCCGCCCGCACCCGGGCAACGGCATTCTTTATATTGAAATCGCGGATAGAAAGGCCTTTCTTAACCTCATCCCAGTGCAGCGGCATAGAGACCGGCGCACCGGGTTTCGGACGCAACGAATATGGTCCCGCTACCGTGGCCTGAGGCCGGTTCTGTAAGAAATCCAGATACATTTTCCCCTTTCGGTCAGAGACTTTTCTTTCAATGCTCGTGAAACCGGGTAACTCATTGTGCACAATTTTCACCAAAGCACGCGCAAACTCTTTTGATTCTTCATATGTGAACTTTGCGGCAAGCGGAATATAGATATGCAAGCCCGTAGACCCGGACGTCTTGCACCAGGAAGTAACACCAATCGCTTCAAGAACCTGGTGGGTTACCTGTGCTGCTTCGACCACCTGGTCAAATGTGTTGCTTTTATCAGGATCCAGATCAATGATACACCAGTCAGGATGGTCGGACGTCTGGCTTCGACTGCTCCAAGGGTTTATTTCAATACAGCCCATGGCGGCGATATAAAGCAAACTGGCTTCGTCGGTGCACACGAGGAAATGCTTTTGACGTTGATCCCCTTCGCTGAAATAAGGGTAAGTCTCCAGCCACGAAGGAACCTTTCCAGTGACGTCTTTCTGATAGAAGCTTTTCCCGTTTATCCCATTCGGGAATCGGTTCAAGGTCTGGGGCCGGTCCTTCATATAGGGAAGCATTACGGGCGCGATCTGGTAATAGTAGTTTAACATGTCGCGCTTCGTGTATCCCTCGTCGGGCCAATAAACTTTACTGAGATTTGTAAATTTCAACTCGTGCCCGTTGATTTTGCGAACCTGAGTTTCATCGGAAGGGTTTAGCAAGGTTTTTCTTTCTTCTTTGGCCGGGGCTTTGACGAGCTTCCGCGCTTTTGCCAAAGTGCCTTTCCGGACCTTAACTGACTCTACTACTGTTCCGGTGGTGATCGGGTGCTCAAATACTACGTCAGCCGCTTTCTTGTCTTCGCGAATACCGCGGAACGAAGGATGCCGGAGTGATCCGTCTTTTGACTTCGCGCGATACGCTACTTCCGCTACAACCACTGGTTTTATCCAGGTGACTTCGGCTTTCGGAGGATTTGGCCTGAAGCGTGATGGCTTGTTGTAATCCGGTTCTACTTCAAAGGGACATTTCGCAATTTCATGCGGCTTTAATCGTGCAAGAATTTCCTTTTGCGTCTTCACAGTAAATCCGGTCCCGACGGGGCCCGTGGAAACCAGTTTTCCTTTTTCGTATACACCAGTGAGCAACGCGCTGAAAGGCTTGGTCGTTTTTTCATTCCGCGTATAGCCACCGATGACAACTTCCTGGTGCTTCTGTGTCTTGATCTTTAACCAGTCTTTCGACCGAGATCCGGGAATGTAGGGCGCGTTTTCCTTTTTTGCCATAATTCCTTCCAGCGACAACTTGTCGGCTTGCTGGAAAAGCTCGTTTGCCGATACATCAAAATTTTCACTCATCCGGATGATCCCCGAGTCCGGAACCAGCGAAGCCAGGAGTTTTTTTCGTTCGCGAAGTGGCATCTCCATGAGGCTGTATCCATCAAGCCAGAGAAGATCGAAAACATAATAGATCAACTGACCATCCGCTTCGCTTCGCCAGTCTTGCAGCGCATTGAAATCAGGGTGCCCCTTCTCGTTTACGACTATTATCTCACCATCTACCACGGCGTTTATTTTCCACGATTCGAGGGCCGTAACTATCGGGTAAAACTTCTTGTTGAAATCCTTATTGTTTCTGGAACGAATGGTAACACGTTCCCCATCAAGGTAACTGATTGCCCGATAACCATCCCACTTAACTTCGTATAGCCATCCCGGTTGGTCAAACGGCTCGCTAACCAATGTTGCCAGCATTGGCGTGATATCTTCAGGCATGGCTGCTTCGGCAGCTCCCGATACTTTCGAAGGGTTCGTTGTTTTTCCATTGGTACTTTTCTTTCGGCTTTTGGTCTTTCGTGGCGCGGCCTTATCAAAAAGTTTCTTGTTGCTCTGCCACGTACGGGCGTCTTTGTCACCGGCGAGCTCTTCAATTGTTTTTCCGGAAATTACTGATTGATCCTGCTCGAGAACATCGTCTTCAATCGCGAATTCGTCGCGATGTTTGATAAGAAGCCAGGAGTTATCGCCACGACCTTTGGTTCTTACCAAAGCGAATTCGCCATTTAGCTTTTCACCGTGTAAACGAATTTTAACTGATCCCTTTTCAAACGCCGCCTCAAGATGTTTTTCTTTTTCCTTTCTGTTTCGAAATTCTCCGACGGGTTCATAGGTTCCCTGATCCCAGATGATAACGGTGCCTGCGCCGTAATTCCCTTCCGGAATAATTCCTTCAAAGCTGCGGTAGTCCATAGGATGATCTTCTACCAACATTGCCAGACGTTTATCCTTTGGCTGCAGCGACGGACCCTTTGGCACCGCCCAGCTTTTGAGCACACCGTTTAGTTCAAGTCGGAAGTCGTAGTGTAATCGCGACGCGTCGTGTTTTTGAATAACAAACAACAGTTCCTTACCGGAGGCTTTTCCTCCGACTGGCTCAGGCGTCTCATTGAAACGCCGCTTTTTCTTGTATTGTGCCAACCCCATGGCTATTGCCAGAAATAAAGTAATGCCAACAGCCGGTAAACATTCCTACTTCTTAACTGATTAGATCCTTTTGGTTATCTTTACCGTATGCAACCAACGCTGAACCTGTTCGAAGAAACCATAAGCCACTTCAATGAAGGGGCCCGATCTGTGAGGGCTTACACCAACAATACCACGTATATTTTTACCCGTGTCGCGAACAGCAGCGCGTTTTATGTTACGCTGGAGGAGCCTGGATTTCCGAAAACCAAAGTTGATTCAATCGATTCGTATTTCTCGGACGTTTTTGGCATTGAGGTCCTTCATTGAGGTTCCCGATTGCGCTTTGCGCCGCACCTGTTTCCTGACATGCAAGATTCCTCTTTCCCTCGGGGAAAAAAGCATCCTTGGCAACATCAAAGATTTTGCGATTAGCTACTCGAAACGAAGGGACTCGATAGGGTCAAGCTTGGACGCTTTATAAGCGGGGTAGTATCCCGAAATCAGCCCGACGAGGACGCAAACAACAAATCCAATGGTGATCCACAACCACGGGATAATAAATGATTCATTACCAAGAAGGCGTGAGGCACCGTTTCCAACGAGAATTCCAAGGATAACTCCGGCCACACCACCAATCATACATACCACGATAGCTTCGATCACAAACTGTTGTTTGATTTTTGAAGGCGTGGCACCCAGTGCTTTTCGGACGCCAATTTCGCGGGTACGTTCGGTCACCGAAACGAGCATAATATTCATCAGCGCGATCGAAGCACCGAGTAAAGTAATAATGCCAATTACAAATCCGGCGACTTGTGCCTTATTCGATAAGCTGTCGAGTTCAGCGAGTGTTTCACTGCGTTGCAATTCAAAAGAATCCTGCTGACCAGGACGGTCGCCACGAATCTGGCGCATAAGTCCGGTGCCTTCACCCATCGCGTATTCCATCATGGTCGGATCTGAGATCCCGACCGACATCCGATAATTGAGGCCGCGACCACCCGACAGCTGGTTGGCTTTCGCGATCGAGACAAATACCATATTGTCGAAATTCGAGGAGGGGCCAAACCCGCCCTTTTCCTTGAGAAGACCGATCACGCGAAACTGTCCGCCCATAAAAGCTACCTCCTGATCCTGGATGGACTCGCCATCTTTGAACAGCGTTTCATATACCTTGTGCCCGACTACAGCCAACTGACCTCCACCACGAGCCTCCAGCTTTGAAAAGCCTCTCCCCTGTTCAAATTCAAGGTTCTTGAGCGAAAAATAATCTTCGTTCACACCCATTACGGATACATTGGGAGTCGTTTTTTTCGACAGACGTTTCACCTCCGCAATCCCCGTTACAGAGCCCTCCAAGCCTACGGAAGACGGAACCCGGTATTCATCAATAAACTTCAATGATTGGTTCATCGTAATCAGCGGATAAGTTTTCTCTGCCACCCCCTGAGTGCTTCCGCCCCGATTGGTTTTTGATCTGATATTGAACGTGTTTGCTCCCAGTGATGAGAGACTCTTGAGAATAGATGCTTTTATACCGTCTACCGCTGTAAGCACACCGACCAACGCCATAATACCCAGCGTAATGATCATCGCTGTGATAATTGACCGAAGTAGGTTGGCCCTTACGGAACGTAAACCTTCTCTAATATTTTCAACGAAATCCATGGGCGAGACTATTCTGTTCTTTAATACGTTGATCTATACTGGCCGAATGTTACAGCTGGCAGAAAATTTTTTGAAATATAGTTGATCCCGGATGCGAAACGAGAGAAAAACCAGCGATTGTTGGCCCGTTTTGGTAATTTTATCAACTGAAAACCGAGTAGCATGATAAAAAGTGTGTTTTTCTGTTGCCTTATCCTGATTTCGCTGGCCACGCACGCCAACTCCATACTCGTTCCAATGGATGAAAAGCAGACCAACCATTTGAAGGCCTACGGAGTTGCTTTCTGGATCCTGAAAAGCGAAATGGAGGTCGACTGGCTGTTGAATTACCGCGGAGGAAGTTTCATGTGCCAGTACCACCCGGCTATTCAAAATGAGCTCGTTGTCCGTGGAGTGAGTTTCGAGGTCATTTCCGATGCTCAAACCAATCAGATCATCGCTGAAATTGCCAGCCCGGCAGTGAATTACGATATCATGAAACTCGAGAAATATCCCCGTATCGCGGTGTATTCGCCTAAGACGAACCAGCCCTGGGACGATGCAGTCACCCTTGTATTGTCTTATGCCGAGATTCCATATGATGTGATCTACGATGACGAAGTACTCAAAGGCGTTCTGCCTAAATACGATTGGTTGCATCTGCACCATGAAGATTTTACCGGGCAATACGGAAAGTTTTACGGCAACTACGCGAATATGCCCTGGTACATTGAACAACAAAAGGAATCTGAGGACATTGCGCGGCGAAACGGTTTTACCAAAGTTTCCCAATTGAAACTGGCTGTTGCAAAAACGATCAAAGAATTCGTGGCCGGCGGTGGATTTATGTTCGCGATGTGTTCCGCCACAGATTCATATGACATCGCGTTGTCGGCTGAGGGAGTTGACATCTGCGAAAAAATGTACGATGGAGACCCCGCTGATCCTATGGCTCAACGCAAACTCGACTATTCCAATACGTTTGCATTTAAGGACTTCCAGCTCGTTCGCGATCCGTATCAATACGAGTTTTCAAACATCGACAACCCGCCACATGAACGCGGCCTCAGGCAGGATAATGACTACTTTACGATCTTCGAGTTTTCCGCCAAATGGGATCCGATTCCCACGATGTTAACGCAAAACCATACGAGGGTTATAAACGGTTTTTTCGGGCAAACCACGGGATTTAAAAAAGAGCTTATCAAACCTGAAGTATTAGTCATGGGTGAGAATAAAGAAATCCGTGAAGGCAAATATCTGCACGGCGTTCTGGGAAAAGGATTCTGGACTTTTTATGGCGGGCATGATCCGGAGGATTACCAGCATCAGGTTGGCGAAGAGCCAACTGATCTTAACCAGCATCCCAATTCTCCCGGCTACCGCCTCATATTGAACAACGTGCTCTTTCCGGCGGCTAAAAAGAAGAAGCAAAAAACCTGATACGACTGGAGATCTTCCTGTGGCGCTGACACCTCGGGGATACCTGACGTATATTCTAGTTTTTTCTTCCGTAGTAAAACAGGGCAACGCCATTCGGGTACACTATATGTTTCTCAAGGGAAAGATTTACCTGTTTCCTGATAGCGGGAAATAATTCGAGGCCTTCACCGAGAATAACCGGGATTATTGCAACGATGTATTGGTCGATCAGGCGTTCATCATGCAGTAATGAAATAATCTGGCCGCCCCCGACAACCCATATGTCGCGTCCTGATTGGGCTTTCAGATCAGTTACAAATGCGGCTGGATCATCCGAAACGAGTTGTGCTTCGGGAATTACTTCGCGGTCGGAGCTCCGCGAAAACACGTAGGTCTTTTTGTCGGGATATACCCACTCACCAAAACCCCGACAGACTTCATAAGTTTTATAACCCATAACGATGGCGTCAAGGCTATCGTAAAAGTCATTGTAGCCATAATCCTGTTCGGAAGGGTCAGGAAGCCAGTCAATGGCGCCATTCAACCTCGCAATTTTGCCATCGAGACTACAGGCAATGTATAATTTTACTTTCCGCATCAACGTTTTCCCACAAGGTCGCGAATGTCGCTAAATTATTCTGACAGAACTTTCAGTTTCCCGTTTCTCATTTCAACTACACGTGCCTCAGGATGTTGAATGGTATATCGTTCAAGATAGGTCGCGGCCGCCTCCGGGCTGGGGAAATTGCCTGAAATCCAATGCACGCGATCACCATCGTCATGCCGGTCAACACCCCAGGTATAGGCGCGCTGCGAGGTCAAGATTTTCCAGGGGTCATCGTCATTTGCTGTGGTCAGAAGAAGTACCGCATAATATGACGGCGCGCGTACCGGAAGGTTTCGTATCTCCGGTACGTTAACGTTATGCTTTTTGGATAACGCTCTCGAATCGTTTAGAAATGTTGTAAACGCAGCTTTCGAAGCAGCATCACGCACCAGCTTATGGTTACTTTCAAGGCCGGGGATGATATAGTAGTCCTTTTTTGCATCTGGTGTTCGGTAAACCCACTGCAGATAATAGCCGGCATCAGCAATTCGCATCCGCGAACTGTCGGGAGAGAACACAATCTTTTCGAGCTCAAGGTAAGCCATCGAACCACCATCAGTGTACTGCTTACGTTGGCCTGACACAAAGTTGCCAAGGGAATACACGACAAACTGATTGGATTCTTTTCGCCACTCCATCGGCTGAATGACATGGGGATGTGCACCGATTACAAGATCGGCGCCATGCCTGAAACAGAAATCCGCGAGACTCTTTTGGGCCCTTGACGGCAGCCTTTCATATTCGTTTCCCCAATGCGTAAATACGATAGTAACATCCGGGTTGGCGGCCTTGGCTATTTCAAGATCCCTGCGGATGAGGGCAGTGTCCAGCATGTTTACGATATTCGGCTTGCGCACAGGGATACCGTTGGTTCCGTAGGTATAATTCAAGAGGGCGATCGAAAACCCATGCTTGTACAACATGAGCGGATAGTCCTGCGCACGGGCTGCACTGTCTTTGAACGTGCCTGTGTGCGGGATGCGCAAACTATCAAGAACATCAATTGTTCTGGCGATTCCCTTTTTGCCCCGATCGACGGAATGGTTATTAGCCGTAACAAGCGCATCAAAACCGATGTCGCGAAGGGTGATAGCCAGTTCGTCGGGCGAGCTGAATTGCGGATAACCTTTATATGGCGGCCCCGCAAGTGTAACTTCAAGGTTCGTTATCGCCAGGTCCGCAGATTCGATATAGGGTTTGATGTATTCGAAACACCGGCCATAGTCATAGGTTTTTGTCACGGGATCGTACGCCGATGCAATCTGCGAATCATGCCCCATCACGTCGCCGGAAAACAACAGAGAGAGGCGCGTAGTATCCTGGGCTTTGGATGAAAGGCCGGCGAATATTGCCAGAAAAAAAAATACTAAACGTAATGCGATTTGATTCATCGTTTAAAAAATTATTCACAAATGGTTTCTTTCTGATTTACGTCTATAACCTTGTCCTGAAGCACCACATAAACCCGGTCTTCACGCGCCGGACGAATTCGCGCCAGACCTGTAAATACTCCGAATGCCGGCAACAATCCTTGTCGGATACCAAAATGAAAACATGGCAAAGTGAGTGACTGCCTTCCTTTTCCGTACAGCACTACTCCCGGGTGAATATGCCCGGCAAGATTATAGTAACCCGGTGGCACTCCTTCCAGTGGGTGATGAGTCAATACAAAGTTTGCCAGCACAAGACTTTCGTGCAGTAAAACACCCTTGCGTTGATATTGGAATTCACTCATGATATCATGGTTGCCCATAATGAGTTCAAAGGAAATTGTAGAAAAGTGGCGGATCACTTCGCCAAAAACCTCCCACTCAGGATTATAGTGACTATGAAACAGATCGCCAAGACAAAGCACCCGATCGGGTTTCACCTGATGGATCAAATCCACCAACATTTCAATATTTTTGTCGTTTGCTTTACTTGGAAGCGCTATACCGGATTTTCTGAAATGATTGATCTTGCCCAAATGCAGATCGGCCAAAAGAAGTGCTTTCATTTTTGGCCAAAACATTGCTTTATTAGGCAGCAACTCAAACAACTCACCAGAAATTTCAACTTTCATGCTCGCTAGTCCTAATTTATTAGTTTTAAGGCCCGAAGATAATTCATATTCTATGCAAAACCGTATTGTGCGTTTAATTGCACTTCTTGTATTCATTTCCGGTAGTGCCCTTGCACAGAGGCAATTGCCTCCATTCAAAAAAATTTCCCATATCACCAGCTCGGATACGCTCCCTTATGGACTGCTTGAACCGATTCAAATAAAAGCCGGGGAAAAATATCCGTTGGTCATTTTCCTTCATGGCGCTGGGGAGCGGGGAAAAGACAATGAGAGCCAATTAAAGCATATTCAGATACTCTATTCATACAATGTACTCGACAAATACCCCAGTTTCGTCCTGGCTCCGCAGTGCCCAAAGCAACAAACATGGTCGGACCTTATGCACGGAAAGCCGTTCAGCACGACGCCAACCAAACCAATGGCCTTGTTTATCGAAGTCCTCGACAAAGTAATGCAGGAATACCCCATCGATCCATCGAGGGTTTATGTCACGGGAGTTTCGATGGGCGGCTTCGGAACCTGGGATCTCATCACGCGCTTTCCAGATCGGTTTGCCGCGGCAGTGCCCATTTGCGGTGGCGGGGATGCGCACGTCGTTGAAAAAATCAAGCATATTCCGGTCTGGGTTTTCCATGGGGCGGAGGACAACGTTGTACCTCCCGGATTGAGCCGGAAAATGGTAGCTGCGTTACAAAGTGCAGGAGCTTCGCCGGGTTATACGGAATATCCGGGCGTCAAACATGGAAGTTGGTTGCAGGCATATAAAGAACCTTACCTGATGCCGTGGCTCACAAAACAAAAACTCGCTACGCCATAACCATTCGTTGCGATCTCAGCCATCTGAATATTGCAATGCCATTTTCCGTATACGGTCTTCCAGCTTTTCGGAAGTCAGTTTCTCCCGCATTCGGTCTACCATGATCGGAAAGGCAAAAGGCGTGGGCTTATCCGGATAAGCCAACACTATCTTCTGTCGTGCGATACGTTCCAGGGCACGTCTCAGCCGGGCTTCCTCGAGCTGAAAATCCATTACCTCTTCAAAGGCTTGCTGTAATAAAAGGTTATGCGCTTCATAATCGTGAAACACATTAAAAAATAATTGTGAAGAGGATTGCAGGTGTCGATCCTTGACCGGCTTGCCCGGATACCCTTTAAAAACGAGTCCGGAGATGGCGGCGATATCGCGAAACTTCCTTCGGGCCATTTCCGTAGAGTTGATACTGGCCTGAATGTCTTTCATAAGGTTTTCAATACCCAGTACGTTGGTTTCAATAGCCTCCTCAATGGGAATCGGTTGATCGGAAAGCAGTTCAAATCCGTAATCGTTCATGGCGATTGAAAATGTGATGGGTTGGATCTGCGCAATCCGGTGTGCGACCAGGGCCGACATTCCTTCATGAACAGCTCGCCCTTCAAAGGGATACATCAATACGTGAAAGCCTTCAGCGGATTCAAAATACTCAATCAGAAACTCATCGCGGGACGGCAAGTGTGAACGATGTTTCTGAAGAGCAAAAAGAGGTTTCAGAAAAATTATTTCGGGATCCCTGGCCTGTTGACGGACTTCTTCGTCGATCTTGTTTCGGATCATTTCACTCAGTTGCGAAGACAGCGGCATGCGTCCACCCTGCCATGACGGTACCGCACCAGACTTCCGGTTAGTCTTTCGCACGTGGACTTCCATATCCTTGATTCTTACCAGCTCCAGGCTTCGACCAGCGAACCAGAACACGTCTCCCGGATTGAGCCTCGAGATAAATCCTTCCTCAATGGTGCCAAGATATTTCCCTGTAACAAATTTCACATAAAGTGAACTGTCGCCAACAATAGTGCCCACCGACAACCTGTGACGCATAGCAATGGCGCGATTCTCTACTTTGTATAGCCCATCCGTTATCACAACCTTTCGGTATTCATTGTAAGCCTGAAGGGAATCACCACCGGTGGTTATAAACCCAAGGAGCCAGTACCATTCATCCTGGGTAACGGAATTGTAGCTGAACGTGCCGCGAATCTCATGATAGATTTCTTCCTGACGAAAGCCTTCGGATACGGCAAGCGTAAGGAGGTATTGCATCAATACATCAAAAGATCTGATATATGGAAAGCGGTCTTCTACGATTTTTTTTGCAATGGCTTCACGCAGCGCAGCAGCTTCCATGAGTTCCAGTGAATGCGTTGGAACGAAATATATCCGGCTGACGGCACCTGGTTGATGGCCACTGCGTCCGGCCCGCTGAAGAAATCGCGCTACGCCTTTGGGGCCGCCCACCTGCACCACCGTTTCCACAGGGCGAAAGTCAACACCCAGGTCAAGACTTGAAGTACACACCACGGCCTTAAGCTTTGCCTTATGCAACTGGTCCTCTACCCAACTTCGCAGTTCCTGACTAATAGAACCGTGGTGCATTGCGATTACACCCGAAAGCTCGGGAGCCTTGTCGAGCATCTTCTGATACCAGATTTCCGCGAATGATCTCGTGTTCGTGAATATCAGCGTCGATGTACTCCCCTTCACAATGTCGATCACTTTTTCCAGCAAGTGAATACCAAGGTGACCAGCCCAGGGCATCTTTTCGACTGAATCGGGCATTATGGAAATGACCTCCACTTTTTTTTCGATATCAGCCCGGATAAGGCTGTACCTCCGGTCGTGGTAATAGTTTCCAAGCAGTGTATGAATGGCTTCCTCCATGTTTCCGATTGTCGCGGAGATCCCCCACACTTTCAGGTTCTTCGATACCGTCTTTAACCGCGACAACGCCAGCTCGACCTGCACACCACGTTTCGAACCCATGAGCTCGTGCCATTCATCTGCAACCACCACTTTCAGGTCGCTGAAAAAATCAGCATAACCTTTCTGCGCAAGCAGCAGATGCAGGCTTTCCGGCGTTGTGATCAAAATTTCGGGAGGCTTTTCCTTTTGTCTTGCGCGCTCGCGCACCGATGTGTCACCGGATCGCACGCCAACTTTCCATGGCAACTCCAGATCCTTGATCAGGCGCTGGGCAGAGTACTCAATTTCCTTGGACAATGCCCTTATCGGTGTGATCCAGATGGCCTGAAGACCGTTCTTTTGACGTCGCCGAAATGTTGGATTTTCGCGAATGTATTCCAGTATGATAGGAACAAGCAGCGAATACGTCTTGCCACTGCCCGTTGGCGCGTTTACGAGTCCGCTTTCGCCGTTAAGGTAGGCGTTCCATGTTTCAATCTGAAAGGCAAACGGACTCCAGCCTTTACTCGCAAACCAATCTTTTCCTATTTTTAATGCATCTTTCAATGGCGATGAGTAGTTTACCAGCGTTTGCCCGTCTGCACAAGTTGAAAATTTTCAGGGTATCTTGAGACCACGAGTCCCAAAGAAAACAGAAATTTTGGCGGGTCCTAAACATTTTAGGTGTACGTATGTTCTTTCGACTAAACAACCTGGCGGAAAATCTAAGTAAACCGGAAAGGGAATGGGTAAATACTCTATTAAAGAGCTGGAACAATTAAGTGGGATCAAAGCCCATACGATCCGCATTTGGGAAAAACGGCATAAACTTATTGACCCCGCCCGCACTCCAACAAACATCCGTTTTTATTCTGATGATGACCTGAAAAAAATCATCAATGTTTCGCTTCTGAACAACCACGGACTGAAGATTTCGAAGATTGCCGACATGTCGGCCGAGCAAATGAATCTGAAGGTTCTCGAATTGAGCGAACATAAAAATGATACGGCGATCCATATCGATCAACTGGTCATTGCCATGATCGGTATGGAAGAAGAAGGGTTTGAAAAAACGCTTAACAATCTGATCCTTCGATACACTTTTGAGAGAGCGATAACCGAGATCGTATATCCATTTCTTGGAAAGATTGGTGTCCTTTGGCAAACCCAGAATATTACCCCGGCACATGAGCACTTCATTTCAAACCTGATCCGCCAAAAACTTATTGTTGCAATTGATGGACTGCCGTTACCGCCAAAAACGTCCCGTAAAGTCCTTCTATTTCTGCCCGAAGGTGAACTGCATGAACTCGCGCTGCTCTTCTTCCACTATCTGACCCGAAAAGCTGGTTTCAGAACATATTATCTCGGCCAGAGCGTCCCACATGACGACCTGGTTAGTGTTTTTCACGTACATCAACCTGATATTTTAATTTCTTCAATAACTACGGCCACAACGGAACCCATAGAGAAGTATTTGTCCAGACTTACCGCCGACTTTCCGAATGTGCCCATCCTCATCTCCGGCCAGCAGATGCAAAAATTCAAAAGCGGTAAGGTAAATAATATCCAAACCTTCCAACAGGCTACGGAGCTGAACCACTTCCTCGGTTAATTTTCACCTAATTGATTGCCCTCCAGGAAGATACAATGAGAAATCTCTCCGATCCAATTTTTGTTTAATATTTATTATAATTTATTAAACATTATATGGATTAAATGCGTTTAAACACTATATTTGTTTAACATTACACACAACACATTAAACACAAATAGAATGACCGCCGTGGAATTCACCCATCAGGTGGCGAGCCTGCGAAGCACGCTATACACCTTTACGCGCCGTTTCACCAGGGATCGGGACGAATCGCTTGACCTTGTTCAGGATACTATTTTGAAGGCTTTGACCTACCAGAATAAATTCAAAAATGATACAAACCTTAAAGGATGGCTATTTACCATCATGCGGAATACATTTATTAATAATTATCGCAAGAACCAGCGTGCGAAGACATCGAATGACACTTCAAAGGATTTGTTCTATCTCAACGTTGAAGACGAACACACCTTCAACCGACCCCACGAAAGCATGGAGTTCAAAGAGATCTGGCGTAACATGAACAGCATTAAAGACGAGTTCATGATCCCGTTCAAGATGCATACAACAGGATACAAATATCATGAGATTGCCGATCACCTTAGCTTGCCGATCGGTACGGTGAAGAATCGGATTTTTCAGGCGCGGAAAGAAATCCAAAAGAAATTGCAGGGATATGGTTAATTTCAGTTTCATCTTGAGATTGTAACGTAATGCAACGGATAGCAGTCATCGGTTCGGGCTTTGCAGGATTGTCTGCAGCATGCTTTTTGGCAAAGGAAGGAAATCACGTAACAGTAATCGAAAAGAATGACTCGCCAGGAGGACGTGCGCGCGCATTCTCTGAAAAAGGATTTACGTTCGATATGGGACCCAGTTGGTACTGGATGCCCGACGTTTTCGAGAAGTTTTTTGCCTCTTTTGGCAAAAGGGTATCAGACTATTATCAACTCGAACGGCTTGATCCTTCATACAGGATTGTGTATGCGGAGAATGATGTGATGGACATTCCTGCTCGAATGGAGGATCTCGAAAATCTTTTCGAACGCGTCGAACCAGGAAGCGCTCCAGCACTACGAAAATTTCTGAAGGAGGGAGAATACAAATACAATATTGGCATTCGTGAACTGGTGTATAAGCCCGGTGTTTCTCTGTCGGAACTGATGGATCTGCGCCTGGTTAAGGGAATGCTCAAACTCCACGTACTTCAATCGGTCACTTCGTATGTGAAAAAGTTCTTCCATAACAAGCGGCTGGTTCAACTCCTTGAATTCCCTGTGCTGTTTCTTGGCGCCACACCAGAAAACACACCCGCATTATATACTCTGATGAACTACGCCGATATGTCTCTCGGTACCTGGTATCCAAAGGGTGGCATGCATCAGGTTATCAAAGCTATGGTTGAACTTGCGACCTCGCTTGGCGTCACGTTTCGTTTCAACAGTGCTGTAGAACGCATCGAGCTCAATAGCGTAAAAGCAAAAGGTCTGCTGATCAATGGCAAGTCTGAGTCGTTTGACTTTATTGTTGCCGGCGCTGACTACCATCATGTAGAGCAGCAACTCCTGCCTGCCACGCATCGAAAGTACAGCGAATCTTACTGGAACAGTCGCACAATGGCTCCATCGAGCCTGATCTTCTATTTGGGCATCAACAAAAAAATTGATCGGTTGTTACACCATACGTTATTCTTTGATCAGGATTTCAAACAACATGCACGCGAAATTTATGAAACGCCCCAGTGGCCCAGCTCCCCGCAGTTCTACATTTCATGTCCGTCGAAAACAGATTCATCCGTTGCGCCCGACGGATGCGAAAATCTTTTTATACTAATTCCTGTTGCGCCTGGCCTGGAGGATACGCCCGAAGTGCGCGAAAAATACTTCACACTTGTAATGGATCGCCTTGAGAAACTTATCGGACAA
Organism: Bacteroidota bacterium; assembly: GCA_023417785.1. Taxonomy (GTDB): domain Bacteria; phylum Bacteroidota; class Bacteroidia; order Cytophagales; family Cyclobacteriaceae; genus Ohtaekwangia. The sequence continues at coordinate 43,723 of JAEZEH010000132.1, read as the reverse complement.
AGCATTCGCGAATCGATCGTGTTCAAAAAAAGCTACGCGCATCGCGACTTTGAAACTGATTATAATGCATTCAAGGGTAACGCATACGGATTAGCAAACACATTGAGGCAAACGGCAAATCTCAAACCCTCGATCCTGAACACTAAGGTTTCAAATTTGTTTTATACAGGACAACTGACTGTGCCCGGACCTGGCGTGCCCCCTTCGATCATATCTGGGGAAGTAGTTGCCCGGGAACTTGAAAAAAGAAAACGTAATTTCTTAAATTGATCTATGAAAGAGCTTTTCGACAACGTATCCATTCGATGCAGCCGGCTCACAACGAAGGCATATAGTACTTCCTTTTCACTCGGTATCTATTGCCTCGAAAAATCACTTCGGGATCCGATCTATGCGATTTACGGATTTGTGCGCTTTGCTGATGAGATCGTAGATACGTTTCATGGCTATAACAAACAAGATCTCCTTACTCGTTTTTCTTCTGAAACATATACGGCAATCGACGAGCGTATCAGCCTCAACCCGATTCTCAATTCATTTCAAGCTACCGTTAACGAATTCAACATTGAGCGCGAACTCATCGCACGCTTTCTAAAAAGCATGGAGATGGATTTGTATCGCAGTATTTACGATGAATCGGCATTCAAGGAATATGTTCTCGGATCGGCTGAGGTTGTCGGACTAATGTGTCTGCGCGTATTTTGCAAACATGACAACGAGTCGTACATCCGGCTGAAACCATTCGCGATGAGTCTGGGTTCTGCCTTTCAAAAGATAAACTTTCTACGCGATCTGAATGCAGATTATATCGGCATGGGCAGGGTTTATTTTCCGGGAATTGAAATGGAAAATTTTGATGAGGCAACGAAGCGGCTGATTGAAGCAAGTATTTTCAAGGATTTCGAACATGCTTATGAGGGCATAAAACAATTACCGCGGGCAGCCAGGCTGGGCGTTTATATTGCTTATGTTTATTACCTTGCACTATTCAAGAAGATCAGGAACACTCCGTCGCACAAAGTCTTGCAGGCCCGAATCCGAATTCCGAATCCGCACAAGGCCCAGCTTCTGGCATATTCTTACTTCAAACACCAGTTGAATCTTATTTGATGGAAAAAGTTGTATTGGTAAACGAAAAAGACCAGGAGGTGGGGTCGATGGATAAACTTGAGGCGCACGTCAGGGGTATCCTGCACCGCGCCTTTTCCATATTGATATTTAACAGCAAAGGCGAAATGCTGATCCAAAAAAGAGCAGGATCAAAATATCATAGCGGCGGCCTCTGGACAAATGCCTGCTGCAGTCATCCTCTTCCTGGTGAACAGCTTGAAACGGCTACGCGCCGACGACTCCTTTACGAAATGGGAATCGACGCCCCTACCTCGTTCGCTTATAAATTTATCTATAAAACTCAACTCGACAGCAATCTCACCGAACACGAACTCGATCATGTATTCGTGGGTACTTATGACGGTGAACCAAATGTAAATCCCGACGAGGTCGAAGACTGGCGTTTCGTTTCGCTCCCTGACCTCAGGCAGGACGTGGCTGCCCGTCCGGAACAGTATACCTACTGGTTTCGAATGATCTTAAATGACGCGGCATTTGAACAGCCCGCCTGACCGTAATGGCTTATGGCTTTTCCCGGCAGGCACTTCGGCGTCGATAATCTCTCCATTCTCAATGAAGACATAACCGTATGCTGGTTACGCCGGGATCTTCGTCTGAATGACAATCCTGCTCTATACCATGCGTTGCGAAACAACGCCCGGGTTATTCCGATTTTTATTTTTGATGAGGTCATTTTAAACGATCTTGATTGCCGACGTGATGCGCGCGTTGAATTCATACTGCGTTCGCTTCAGAAACTGGAACGTGATCTCACTACTCTGGGATCTGCACTTATGGTCTTACAGGGAAATCCTGTTGACATCTTCCGCAGCATAAAACCCAAAAACGTTTATGCGAATAATGACTACGAGCACTACTCAATTATACGTGACGAGCAGATTGCTACAATCCTTCACGAAAAAGGAATCAACTTTTATACGTTCAAAGACCACGTCATATTTGAGAAAGACGAAGTAGTCAAGGCGGATGGAAAACCATACGCGGTGTTCACACCCTACAGCAAACAATGGAAGGCGACGCTGAACGACTTGCACGTAAAACCCTTTCCCGGCAAGACGTATTATAAGTCGTTTCTTAAAACGGCCCCTCTCCCCTTGCCAACGCTGGCACAAATAGGATTTCTCCCGGCGGATATACCGCTGCCTGAACGCAAGATCCCGACATCGGTTATCGGTAAATACCACACGACACGAGACTACCCTGCTCTTCGCGGTACGTCCCGACTTGGCATTCATCTTCGCTTCGGCACCGTAAGCATTCGTCAGCTCGTGGCTATAGCGTCGCAAAAAAATCCGACGTGGCTAAATGAACTGATCTGGCGCGAGTTCTATGCCATGATCCTGTGGCATTTCCCTCACGTGGAAAAATCCTCGTTCAAACCGGCCTATGATCGGATACCATGGCGAAATGATGAAGATGACTTCTCAAAATGGCGTGAAGGCAAGACGGGATACCCCCTTGTTGATGCAGGTATGCGTGAACTAAATACAACGGGTTTTATGCACAACCGCGTCAGAATGGTTACCGCCAGTTTTCTTACGAAACATCTACTAATAGACTGGCGCTGGGGTGAAGCTTATTTTGCTTCGAAGCTGCTGGATTACGAACTGGCTTCGAACAATGGCGGATGGCAATGGGCCGCCGGCAGCGGATGTGACGCCGCACCCTATTTCCGGATTTTTAACCCGGAACTGCAGCAACAGAAATTTGACCGGAATTTTGAATATATCCGGAAGTTTATACCTGATTTCAAGCCAGGGAATTACTTACCTAAAATGGTCGACCATGCCTTTGCCCGCGACAGGGCAATAAAAACATATAAAAGAATCGTCGGTTAGCACCCGCCTGTAAAACAATCCCGCATGCGCCGATGTTTCAACAACATGAAGGTGTACACATTGATCAGGAGACAGTTTTTACCGGTAGATATCACGACAGCATGGAATTTCTTTTCGTCCCCCGCTAACCTTGCCCGCATTACCCCGGCATATATGGGCTTCCGGATTTTGCATCTCTCGGGTAACGGAAAAATGTTTGCCGGACAAATTATCCGATACAGGCTTTTTGTCTTTCCCCACCTACCATTTCACTGGACGACAGAGATCACGCATGTCGCAGAACCGTCATATTTCGTTGACGAACAGCGCGCCGGACCATACGCTTTGTGGCACCATCAGCACCATTTCACCGAGGTAGACGGTGGCATTGAAATGACAGATGAACTACACTACGCGTTACCGTTTGGTTTGCTGGGCCGGTTTTTTCATGCGATATTGGTGAAAAAGCAGCTGAACACTATTTTCGATTACCGGTTTTCGGCACTTCGAAGCATATTCAAAAGCAACGAACAGTCTATACGGAGGACAGCCTGATATGGAACTTTCAACCATTCTTATTTGCGCCTTGATTACAATAGGGACGTTCCTGTTTTGGGAGTTTGTTGCATGGTTCACGCACAAATACATCATGCACGGCTTACTCTGGACCTGGCACAAATCGCATCACACCGTTCACGACCATACCCTTGAGCGCAATGACCTTTTTGCCGTGGTGTTTTCTATTCCATCCATTGGGATTTTCTATTACTTCTCGCTGGTCAGTTACAACCCGTATATGCTCGCCGTTGGACTGGGAATATTCTTTTATGGATTGTTTTATTTCATATTTCATGATATCATCGTCCATCAACGGATCAAATGGAGACCGGCCAAACGCAGCCGCTACCTTCAGCGCATGATTCATGCACATTATGTCCACCATAGCAAACACGCGAAAGACGGGTGCGAGGCCTTCGGCTTCCTGTACGCCCCGAAAAAATACGAGCCGAAAACATTTTCATTCAAAAGAAAACGTCAGGAAACACAATAGCATTGAATTCAAAATACCTTTACCTGACTGTTAACCTGGCATCTATCATCATTCCATTCCTCGCCAGCTTCTACCCCCGTGTGCCGTTTTATAAGAAGTGGAAATGGGTCTGGCCGGCAATCCTGATTCCTGCTATTCCGTTTCTTATCTGGGACGAGTACTTCAGCCGACTCGGCGTCTGGGGATTTAATCCCGAATACCTGACAGGAATTTATATTGGGAGTCTTCCCCTCGAAGAAGTACTGTTCTTCATCTGTATTCCGTATGCCTGCGTCTTCACCTACTTTGCGTTAAACCATCTGATCAAACGTGACCTACTCTGCCTCTCACACGAGATCATCTCCTCGATACTTATCGTTTTCTTATTTATCGCTGGCGTATACTTTATCGAAAAGGCCTACACAGCAACCACTTTCATTTTGCTGGCGTGTTTTATCGCTTACCTCGTCTTGAAAAAACGGGCGCGGTTTCTGGGAAGATTCTATGTTTCGTTTCTGGCTATTCTCATTCCGTTTTTTATCGTCAACGGCATTCTGACCGGCTCATTCATAGCGGGAGAAGTGGTCTGGTATGACAATAGCGAAAACCTTGGTATTCGTTTGGGGACTATCCCTCTGGAGGATGTCTTCTACGGAATGTTGCTGCTCATGATGAATGTAACGTTATATGAGTTACTGCAATCATCGGGAAAACATAAATCACGATAAAATCAAATTCAGGTACCATCAGATTTTTAGCGGCTCGGGCATTCTCTCCTCGGGAGTTAATCTCGTGGATTTCCGGCCATTTGAATTCGCGAGCGCTTTTGCCATTTGCTTTTCTGCCTTCCGTTTCTTTTTCTCCTCTTTCTTCAACACATCGGCATAAATCTCAGCGATTTTTTCAGCGTTCTTCGCAATATGTTTCTTGATTTTTTTTGGCGCGGGTGGAAGATCAAGGTGGCTTAACGCTTCCCTGAACGCGTCGTTGATCAGGCTCTTCAGAGCCTTTCTGGATTGCTTCTTTGAATTCATAACCAATAAATTAGACAAACAAGTTACACAATGACGCCGAGACGAATCGCCGCTTAACAAAAACTTAATATTGGCAGTAAGGGCAGCTGGAAAAAAAAGCAAAAAAGGCCCACTGAGGCCTCTTTCCTGATGTTTCGTTTATACTATTCATATCGCAGGGAAGTGACCGGGTTAGTGGCGGCCGCCTTAATGGCTTGAAAACTAACCGTCAGCCATGCGATACCCACTGCCGCGATGCCACTTAGAACAAAGATCCAGATACTTATTTCAGTCCGGTCAGTAAACCCCGCCAACCATTGCTCAGCGCCGTACCACGCCAAAGCGGCGGCCGGTACAAACGCGATAATTACCAGTTTGATGAACTCAGCCGAAAGAATCATGGTTAGGTTCAGCGAAGTCGCCCCCATGGCTTTGCGGATACCGATTTCTTTGGTCCGTTGCTCCGAGGTAAATGCTGCAAGCGCAAACAATCCCAGGCACGCTACAAAAATAGCAAGGCCCGCAAAAATTCCGAATATCTTACCCATTCGTTCGTCGTCTCTGAAGAGATTATCAAAACGTTCGTCGAGAAATGTGTACTCGAAAGGTTCGTTGGCCGCATGCATTTTCCATGTTCTTTCAACCGATTCAATAAGCGTTTTCGGATTACCTGCATAACGGATCATGAGATTATTCGCGTTCTGCGTAAGACGGACTGACAATGGACGCACCTCTGTTTTAAACGACTCAAAATTGAAGTTCTTGATCACGCCAATTACGCGCAAGCGTTCCATTCGTTCATTATTGTTATATAAAATCTCTGCTCCTATCGGACCCTGCAGTCCAAATTCCTTCACCGCAGCCTCATTCAATAAAATAGCAGTCGAGTCTGACGGGAAATCCCGCGAGAAATAACGACCTTCTCCCAACGAGAATTTCAGCACTTCCATGTGGTCATAGTCGGCGTAGTACACCCCCATGATATGATCCTGTTCGGAAGCTGCGGACCGGAAGATCGTTGTGTTGTTAACACCCGGAAACGAATTATTCGTATAGCTCAGCTTTTGAACTTCGGGCAGTTGCTCAAGGGCAGTGCGGAATGTTTCCTTATTATCCCGTAAACGCCAGGTGTTCGGAAGCACCATGATATTCTGTTTATCAAGGCCAATATTCTTTTCGTGCATATATTGAATTTGCTCGTAAACAACTATGGTAAAGATGATGAGTCCGATGGAAATGAAAAACTGCAGAACAACCAGAAAGCTCCTTACACCGCGGCTTTTCATACCGGCGCGTACCTTGCCTTTCAGTACCTCAATCGGATTGAAAGCGGTGAGATAGAATGCAGGATAACTTCCGGCGATTATTCCAACGAATACAATAAGAAGGAGTATGCAACCGACGAACATCGGATCAATCAGCACTTCCATACCAAGTTGTTTACCCGACAGAAGATTGAATGAGGGAAGTAATGCGTAGCACGCAAACAACGCCAATATCACTGACACGGAACTGTACAGCAACGACTCAGAAAGGAACTGTACAATCATTTGCTTCCGTAAAGAACCAAGTGTTTTGCGAAGTCCCACCTCTTTGGCTCTTCCCGCAGATCGCGCAGTTGACAGGTTCATGAAGTTGATACACGCAATCAGCAGAATAAACACGCCAATGCCGGAAAAGAAGTACACATGGGTAATGTTTCCAATAGCCTCAATGTTGTCGCGTGTGGTGCCGCGGAGATGAAGGTCAGCAATATTCGTTGCAAAATAACCGTACTCACCACCTTGCTCCTCCATCTGTTCCATGGTTACGCCCATGAACCGTTCCATTTCAGGCCCGATATACTTATTGACTAACCCCGTAAACTTGCTTTCCACGTTTGCGACTGATGTATTCGGTCGGATTTTAAAGTAAGTAAACATCCAGTTGCTCAACCATACATCCTCTTTCAAACGCGAATTACTTACAGCTGATATCAGCACATTAAAATGAAAGTGCGAATTGGTGGGTGCCTTTTCCGAAATGCCCGTCACCTTGTAGGGGGTCTCATTTCCGTCAATGGTTACCAGTTTGCCCAGCGGATCGTCGTTGCCAAAATACTTCTCAGCGGTTTCTTCCGTGAGTACAATACTGTTTGGTTGGGTAAGCGCAGTAGAAGGGTCTCCCCTAAGGAGGTTAAAGGTGAAGAATTGAAAGAAGTTCGAATCAACATAAAAGACACGTTCCTCGGCAAACACCTTGTCTTCGAATTTGATCGCCGGGCTTCCGTACCAGGGAGCCAGACGGGAGGCTGATTCAACTTCAGGTATCTCCGATTCCAACGCCTGGGCCATTGGTGAACACGTGTTTGATACCCTTATATCCTGCCCTGATATCTTTCCGTGGAGGCCGACCTGGTACATCCTTTCATAGTCTTTATGAAACCTGTCATAACTCAGCTCGTCAGTCACCCATAGAATGATCATCAGGCTTGCAGTTACACCAAGGGTCATTCCGAGAATATTAATCGCCGAGAAAAATTTATATTTCCCGATGTTGCGGAGCGCGATTTTAAAATAGTTATTGAACATATAGGAGAATTATGCTTTCACATCATTAGATGGAAAACCACCACCAGATGTTTCACCAGAATGAATATTTATTTTATTCGTCCCGTAATGTGTCAACCGGATTCATTGTGGCTGCCGAGAAAATCTTATAGCCAACGGCGCCAAGCGAAATCATGAACATGACCGCTACGCCAAAAACGAAGGTAAAACCATTGGAAGGCTGATAGTATCGCCATATGCTACCCATAAGGGCATCCACTGCATAGAAGCTGATGAATGAGCCTACAACCGATGCTATGATGAGGATAATAAAAAATCCGGTGTTCACAATTCGGGTGATGTTAGCTACCGATGCTCCCAGAACCTTTCTTACGCCAATCTCCTTCATTCGTTTGATAATATTCAGGGAAACCAGCGAGAACAACCCGGTTGCTGACAGTAGCATGGCAACGACCCCCAGAAACGCGAACATGGTCAGGATATTCTTATTCACGTCGTCCCACTCCTGTGCCTCGACAGACAAAAGACTCCCGTTATAAAGCCGGTACGGGAAAAGCTCTTTCCATTTTGATTCCATGTACTTATGAATTTCCGGCGCGTCCTGCACGGATCCACTCACTACAAGTTGGGAATAGCTCTCCGGACCGATGTAGCGAATCATCACTGGCTCTAGTTCCCTCCAAAGCCCCATAGTGTAGATGTCCTTTACAACACCCACCACATAGAGTTTAATAGAATCCTGGTATTGGATCTCTTTACCCAAAGGCTGTTCCCATCCGAACGCCCGCGCCAATTTCTCCGACACAATCACGGATTCCTTCTTATCTGTTTCAGAATCTTTGACAAAGTCCCGGCCTTCGATCAGATTGAGGTTCATCGTTTTCAAATAGTGATCACCCACTTCGATGATATCCACTTCAATCTGCTCAGTTTCATGCTTTATCGGACGATGAACTCGGTTGGAAAAGATTCCGCTGGACGCACCTGCCATGGAGAAGATTTTTGGGTTGTCGCCAAGAGCATTTTTGTAAGCCTGCACCTCATCTGCATTGTTCAGCCAGGATATAACCGATCCCCTTACATTGAACCCAAGATCATAGGCTTCCTGGTATTTGGCATTTTGCCAGAAGGCGATTGAACTGACAATGGCTATCAGCGAAATCGCAAACTGACCACCAAGCAAAAACTGTGAAAGTAAACCCGTTCCGCCAAACCTGGTTTTTCCTTTCAGGATACTAATGGGCTCAAAACTGCTGATGTAAAACGCCGGATAACTACCCGCAATCAGCCCCGCTAACAGCAGGACACCTATCAGGAACAAAACAAACATTGGATTGTCCAGATAATGGGGAGTCAACCGCATGTATTCCCACATCAGGTTCCATCCGTCGATAAGAAAGCCCGCGATCAGCACCCCGAATATCAAAGAGATCAAACAAATTAGCATTGTCTCGCCTATGAACTGGATTACGAGTTGCTTTCTCATTCCGCCCATAACCTTCCGGATACCAATCTCCTTGAGCCGTCGGGACGATATTGCGATTGCCGTGTTGGTAAGGTTGAAACACGCGATCAACAGGATGAGGATACCCATTACGGCCGACCCAATAATGGCTGACTTCGGCGGCGCATCCCACGTCCAGCTATTCACGCGTGCGTCGCGATCGGCGTGGGCCATGGACGGAAAATGATCAAGAGCATAATCCCTGATGATAAAATCTTCCCTTACTTTATTATTGTTTTCGATATACGGCAGAAGCTGTGCAGTAACGGCCTCGACTCGCTGAGGATTGGGTATCTGCACAAACAACGTTACTGCTTTGGTCCAGTCTTCATCAAGAACATCCTTAAATTCGTCGCGGACATTCTCAAAATTCATAAAGGCTTCACGAAAGTAAAAGCTGGAATTTTGCGGCTGATCCTTAAAAACACCTGCTATTTTGATTTCCTTCAGTTCGGTGCCGTATACCTGTGTAATCGTTTTACCGAAAGCCTGCTCCGCGGATCCGAAGAGGCGCGAAGCCATCTTTTCAGCTATGAATACACTGGTCTTGTCGGAAATCGACGCCGGATTTCCAGCGATGAATTCGTAAGTAAACATCTCGAAAAATTCCGTATCAACGTATGCAAGACTTGACGAAAAAAGATCGTCCTCCTTTTTGAAGTTCGACCACGAATTAAAGTAACGGGTCGATTTTTCAACGTCTTTGACATTCTGATTCACTACACCGGAAAGTGGCAGAGGTACAAAACCAAACTTTTCAGTGGTATTATTGAATTCGCGGTTGGAGCTGATGCGATAAACGGATTCGCCATTCAGATGCATTTTATCGAAACTCGAATCGTATTCATGGGCGAAATACCCTACGATACAACATCCAATCGCTATGCTCATTCCGATAACGTTAATTATGATAAACAACTTGTTTTTGAGCATGCTTCGGAAAGCAATGAGGACGTAGTTTTTCAGCATAGTGGTGTTACATTATCATTACAGCAAGGACATACAGGCAACGTTCAGGGTTGCATGATATATAAGAAATTTTCTGGTAAACCCGAAACTGAAGGGTGTAGGATAGTGGCCTGCGCACGGAAGATGCGCAGGATCACTACTGCTTAATATAAACCTGACCTAAAGTCTAGATGTGGAAGTGTTCCTTGATGTTTTCGGTAACTACCTTACCATCGAAGAGGTTAATAATACGGTGGGCATAGTTTGCGTCGTAAGGCGAGTGGGTAACCATCACAATGGTAGTCCCTTCTTCGTTCAACTGCGATAATAAACGCATTACTTCTTCACCATTTGCGGAGTCAAGGTTACCTGTGGGTTCATCGGCGAGGATTACTCTTGGCTTCGCTACGATAGCACGCGAGATCGCCACGCGCTGCTGCTGACCACCTGAAAGTTGCTGGGGAAAGTGGTTGCGGCGATGCATGATATTCATGCGTTCCAGAACCTCTTCAACGCGCTGCTTCCTTTCGGCGGAAGGCACTTTCATATACAGAAGCGGGAGTTCAACATTTTCGAATACGGTTAATTCATCAATCAGGTTGAAACTCTGGAACACGAATCCGATAGATCCTTTACGAAGCTGGGCACGCTGGCGCTCGGAGTATCTCGCAACTTCGTGTTCGCCAAAATAGTACTCACCTGCTGATGGGTTATCCAGCAATCCGAGAATGTTTAGCAATGTGGACTTGCCACATCCTGAAGGGCCCATTATTGCGACAAACTCACCTTCTTTTATTTCCAGGTTGATGTTATTCAACGCTGTTGTTTCCACTTCTTCCGTAGTGTAAACTTTTTCGAGATTCTTAAGCTTTATCATGGGAATGTTTACGGTTTGTTTACGTTGGTTATAATAATTGGTTGAGCATTTTTCTTAATTCAAAAGAAGTACTTCAATATCGCCGAAGTTTTCATATGAAGATGTAATTACGCGATCACCCGGCTCGAGCCCGTCAAGTACCTCAAAATGTTCGGTGTTCTTTCTTCCAAGGCGGATACTTCTTTTAACAGCCCGGTCTTCCCCATCGAGTACATAAACCCAGTTTCCGCCGGTGTCTTTATAAAATCCACCTACCGGAAGCAGGAGTTCTTCGGATGACTGCCCAAGTTCTATTCGCAACCTCAAGGATTGGCCTCTGCGTATACCGGGAGGGGTATCACCGACGAAATTCATGTCCACATCAAATCTGCCATTTTGAATCGTGGGATAGATGTACATAATTTCCAGATTATAATCTTTGTTGTTAAACGTAGTAGTTGCCTTTAACCCTGTCGAGATCCGGGGCAGGTAGAGTTCGTCTATCGGTACCCGCACCTTATAACTTCCCACAATATCAACCTGACCTAAGCGCTGGCCCTGGGTAATGCTTTGTCCCGGATCAAGTTGCGGCCGTGACAACTGGCCATCGATCGGGGCGCGAATAACCAGGTTATCGAGGATACGGCCTACACCTTCAAGGCTCTGAGACATTTTGCGTTCAGAGTAATTCAGCTCACGTAGCTGGCGTAGCCGATCCAGGGAGTCGTTTTTGTACACTTCATATGTGATTCGCCTGCGTTCCACATTATACTTATAGTCTGCTTCCGTTTTCTCGAAATCCTGTTTTGATATCAGCTTTTTCTCAAAGAGCTGTTTCTGCCGCCTAAACTGAGGCTCGAGTATCTGAAGCTGGTTATCGATTAAAGCCAGGGTTTGACGTTGTTCCAAATCGTTTCGGGTGATCGCCAAACGGGTATCCCTTTGGCGTGTGATACTTTCATTTAGAGCCGCCTCCCGCTGTAAGACATCCAATTCGCGGTTAAGGTTGCTTAATTCCAAAATTACATCGCCCGCCTTAAGCATCGCGCCACTCTCGGCCACCACTCTTTTGATTTGGCCGCCTTCAATGGCGTCTAGATAAACCGTCCGGCTCGGTTCAACTGTTCCGGTTTGAGGGATGAATTCCTGAAAAACGCCTCTCCTCACTTCAGCTATCGTGATCTTGTCTATTTCAACTTTCAACTTAGAGCGACGGTCGGCGAAAATTAACTGATAGGCAACAAATATAATAAGCAGGGAGCCGCCTCCGTAGGTGAGAATCTTCTTAACGGTCCAATTTTTTTTGGCAATTTTCTTATCCATTTTGCTTTTGTGAGTTCTTTCGTTTCATGCCTAGGTTGCCAACAAGTGTGCCAACCACCGGATTGTTGTGAAAAGCCGTTTTTCTTGATTTAAATGGCATTCGGGTCGTTCGCAATTGAACGAGTCTGTTCGAAACCGAACGGACCGTTCGCTCACAAACAATCAATATCGCCCGTTTTCAGCGTTTTTAGACGCATTCATGTTTCGGTATATGCTTTGCCCGGAGTCGGACATCATTGTCTAAAAATGATACAGTCGCGTAAACCTTAACACCATTCATGGAACAGAAACACGGTAGAATCCTGATCGTCGACGATAACGAAGATTTATTAAAGGCAGCCAAAATGCACCTGAAACGGCATCTTGCGCAGGTAGACATCGAGAAAAACCCCGAAGCCATCCCCGCCCTGATGAATAACGAGGATTACGATGTGATCCTCCTTGATATGAACTTCACAAAAGACGTCAGCAGCGGCCGGGAAGGTTATTATTGGCTCGAACGGATACTGCAAATGGACCCATCGGCGGTGGTTGTTCTAATTACAGCTTATGGCGATATACAAATGGCTGTTAAGGCAATTAAAGCGGGCGCGACAGATTTCGTGCTGAAGCCATGGGAAAACGAAAAATTACTGGCTACCCTTCTCTCCGCCATGCGGCTTCGCGAATCGCGCGACACCATTCAAAGTCTCAAAAGTAAAAACGAGGAAATAAACGTTGCCTTGAACGAGCGTTATAGCGAGATCCTTGGCCAGAGTCTTGCCATGCAAAAGATTTTTCAGACCATTGACCGGGTTGCAAAAACGGACGCCAACGTATTGATTCTGGGTGAAAATGGAACAGGCAAAGAACTAATTGCGCGCGCCATTCATAAGAATTCGCCACGACAAAAAGAAAACTTCGTAGGTGTGGATCTGGGTTCTATAACGGAGACGCTATTCGAAAGCGAACTCTTCGGTCATAAAAAAGGTGCATTCACCGATGCAAAGGAAGATCGAGCCGGACGATTTGAACTCGCTAACGGTGGAACACTTTTTCTCGATGAAATCGGAAATCTGTCGATGCCCCTACAGGCAAAACTGCTAACGGTGTTGCAAAACCGAAAGGTGAGTCGCGTCGGCTCGAACAAGGAAACTCCTGTGAACATACGTCTTATCTGTGCTACCAATATGCCGTTGTACGAAATGGTAAAGGAAAACAGGTTTCGTCAGGATTTGCTTTACCGCATCAACACGATTGAAATTGAGATCCCACCATTGCGCGAACGCTTCGAAGATATTCCAATCCTCGCGAATCATTTCCTGCAGCATTATTCCGACAAATATGGGAAACAAGTCAGCCGCATCAGTGACGGCGCTATGGCGCGGATGCACAAACATCCGTGGCCGGGAAACATCCGCGAACTGCAACATGCTATTGAAAGAGCTGTAATTTTAAGCAACAGCAATGTCCTTCAGCCGGAGGATTTCAACTTTTCACCTACCGGAACAAAGGAGGATGGCCAGCTCAGCCTTGAACAATACAATTTGGAAGAAGTTGAAAAACTGTTAATCCGCAAAGTGCTCAAAAAATACAACGGGAACATCACGCAGGCCGCAACGGAATTGGGTTTAACCCGGTCTTCGTTATACCGTAGGCTGGAGAAACATGGATTGTGACGACAACTGCCATGAAACATAATCCGGCTGTAAAATCCAGCAAACTTTACATTATCTTGCTGGTTGACTTTCAGCAACACCAAAATTGAGATTTCGCTTTTCCGACTTTCGCGCAAAGGTTGTTTTCCGGGTAATTTTCCTCGGGGTTACGATGGGCTTGTTCATGTTCATGGTAACCCGGCCCAATATGATGTTCGCCGCGGTGCTGATGGGCCTGGTGATTATCTTCCAACACGTTGAACTCTATCGTTTTGTAAGCGTCACCAACCAGAAACTGACTCGTTTCCTTGAATCGGTAAAGTACTCCGACTTCATTACCGGATTCACCGCCGACAACAATCTGGGCAAAAGCTTCAAGGAACTGAACACAGCTTTCACCGAAGTACTCGAGGCTTTTCGGCGGGCGCGATCAGAGAAAGAAGAACAGGGGCAATACCTTAACATTGTTGTGCAACAGGTCAGAACAGGTATCCTCTCGTTCGACAGCACCGGTAACGTTCAGCTGATCAATGCCAACGCGAAACGGTTCATGGGTATAAATGCCATAAAGAACATAAATGAACTCATCGCGGTAAACCCCAAGCTGTTTCACAGCATCAATTCGGCTGAGCCTGGCAAAAGCGAACTTTATAAGGGAAGTAACGAACTGTATCTGACAATCCAGGCAACCGAACTCCGTATTCGGGGCACTGATGTAAAGCTCGTAACACTGCAAAACATTCAGCCTGAACTTCAGAAACAGGAACTCGAAGCCTGGCAGAACCTGACACGTGTCCTGCGCCACGAAATCATGAACTCCATCACGCCTATCTCATCACTCACTTCCACGTTACGCGAAATTCTTGATCACGAGATGGAGAGAAAAAACGACGTGTACGAATTGAAGGAAGAAGGCGCCGACGATTTGCGCGAAGGGCTAGCCACCATTGAAAACCGAAGTAAGGGTTTGATCAAGTTCATCGATGCATACCGCGAATATACGTCGCTGCCAAAGCCGAAGATGAGCCAGGTCCGCCTTAAGGATTTGATTGAAAAGGTGGCTCATCTTATGAAAAACGATCTTAAGAAAACAAGTATAGACTTTGAATACGGATGCAACTCCGAGTATATCTCTATTCAGGCCGATGAGGAAATGATTGAACAGGTTTTAATTAATCTGCTTAAAAATGCAAAGGAAGCGCTAATGGAGACTGACAAGCCAATCCTTAAACTACTTGGGAAATTCGAGGACAACCTGATCAAGATTGAGGTGATTGACAATGGGCCGGGTATCATCCAGGAAGCGCTGGATCACATATTTGTCCCATTCTACACAACTAAGCGCACCGGCTCGGGCATTGGCCTCAGTCTTTCAAGACAAATCATGCAAATGCACAACGGTTCCATTACTGTCGAATCCGAACCCGATGTGCAAACGATATTCACATTGAGATTCTGATCTAAATCATTTACGCTGCCGGCCTCACCCGCCTATTTTAATTCAATTTTTCTGAATACTGCAGATGCATTGTGACCTCCGAATCCAAAGGTATTACTCATTGCCACGTTGACCACTTTCTTTCTCTTTGTCCCAAGTATAACCTCAGGCCCCTTCGGAATGGCAGGATCGATAGCTTGCGTGTTGATGGTAGGTGGTATTAAATCCTCCTGCACAGCCTTGATACAGATAATCGCTTCAATGGCTCCCGCCCCGCCCAGTAAGTGTCCGGTCGCCGATTTGGTCGCGCTTACCGCAAGGGAGTTGACGCGATCGCCGAACAGCGTATTGACCGCTTTCATTTCGCTTTCGTCGCCCACCGGTGTTGACGTGGCGTGAGGATTCAGATAATCCACATCTCCGACGCTTAGTCCCGCATCCTCCAACGCCCATTTCATTCCAAGAATGGCTCCTGCCCCGTCGGGGTGTGTAGCCGTAAGGTGGTAAGCGTCGGCCGACATCCCGCCACCGGAAACTTCGGCATAAATCCTTGCTCCGCGACGTACCGCGTGTTCGTACTCTTCAAGGATCAGTGTACCAGATCCCTCGCCCATAACAAAACCGTCACGGCCTGCATCAAATGGACGCGAAGCCGTTGCTGGATCGTCATTGCGTGTTGAGAGTGCTTTGAGCGCATTGAATCCGCCAATCCCCGCCTCACTAATTGCAGCTTCTGATCCGCCCGTAACGATAATGTCTGCCTTTCCCCAGCGGATGTAATTCATTGCATCGATGATTGCCGTGGTCGATGTTGCGCATGCCGAAACCGTTGTAAAGTTCGGGCCCATGAAACCCCATTTGATCGAAATCCATCCGGACGCAATATCCACGATAACTTTAGGAATGAAATACGGATTGATCCGCGGCGTTCCATCACCAAGGGCAAACGCCATGATCTCTTGCTGGAATGTTTGGAACCCGCCATTACCCGATCCCCAGATAACACCAACCCGTGTCTTATCGATAGCATCGAGGTCCAGGGCAGCGTCTGTTATCGCTTCTGTCGTGGAAACAAGAGCATATTGTGTGAATGGATCTATTTTCCGGACCTCCTGCTTTTCGAAATAGTTTAGCGGATCATAACCCTTTATTTCGCAGGCGAACTTTGTCTTGAACTTCGATGAGTCGAAGCGCGTGATCGGTGCTGCGCCACTTACTCCGGTCAGGAGGCTGTTCCAAAATTCAGGTACGGTGTTACCCAAGGGTGTGAGCGCTCCCATTCCGGTTACGACTACTCTTCTTTGTTTCATTTAATTGTTATTTGATCAAGTAAACCTTTACAATGCCGGACAACTATTTTCATTGCCGTGTCTGTCCCTGATACGCGCGACACCATAATCGCCCCCTCTACCGAAGTAAAAAAAACTGTGGCCAATTCCTTTACTTTGAAGTCTCTCCGAAATTCGCCGCTTCGCTTACCCAGTTCCAAAAGCTCAGCTATTGATCCGATGGTTTTTGCAATTTCTTCTGCAACCGCCTCTTTCATCGTCAGATTAAAATCGTCTGCCTCCACAGCGCTGTTGAGAAGCGGGCACCCCCCGGGAATTGGTGGATTAAATACATAATCTGAATAAAATGACAGCAAGGCGATTAGTTTCCCACGCGCGGTTTCTTTACGATTCATACGATCCCGCACAAAGGCACGGGTTTGCTGCATCGCATAGTAGAAGGCTTCCCTGGCAATCTCTTCTTTATCTGAAAAATTTCCGTAAAGGGATCCTTTCGTAAGGCCAGTGGCAACCTGAAGGTCACTAAGTGAAGTGCCCCAAAAACCCTGCTTATTAAAAAGTGGAGCTGTGGTTGAAATAATAAACTGACGCGTCCGTGCTGACTTCTTCACGGCGTGAAAATATACCGATCGGTATATTTTTACAAGATAATCCAATGAAATGTTTCGTAATAATTACGCCAAGTCGATATCTTTCCAGTAACGACGTCGGCTTATTTTGTGGATGATGTATCCTCGACGCGGATTTTATATCCTTTCCATCCGAAGTACACGATGAAAAGAAAGGCGATCATGGGAACCAGGAGCGCATTTTCGAAACCGTTAAGGGATGCCCACCCGGTTATCGGAGGAAGAACAGCTCCGCCAACGATAGCCATGATCACGAGTCCCGAACCAAGCTTCACCTGATCACCCAAATTTTTGATTGATAGTGAAAATATAGTTGGGAACATGATGGACATAAAGAAGTATGTTAAGCTGATGGCTACGATTGCCGTGATCCCGGTAGAAACGTAGGCATAGGCCAGAAGCAACACACTGGCCAGGCCATAAATGGTAAGAATGGAATTCGCACGAAACTTCGTAAGAAGGAAGGTCCCGAAGAAACGCCCGATCATGAACAAAACGAGGGCAAATGATGCGTGAAAATTGGCAATTTGCGACGGTGTCATTGCATCTGACACGGGATAAAGGAAATTAACAATTGCCAGGTGGCTGTCTTTTGCATAATGCAACTTCAGGTTTACAAAATAAGCCCACAATGATGCTTGTGCGCCAACGTAAAAAAACTGTGCAACAATACCCATCATCAAATGCCTGTGTCGAGTAATTCCCTTGAACGAGGCGGTTCGCTCGCCTTCGGTTGAGATCTCCGGCATCTTGGTAACGGCAAAAAGAATACTGACAAGAAGCACTACGCCCGCTATTATCAGGTAAGGAACCTGAACGGACTCCGCTTCCGCAATACGCACTGCTTCAGCCTGATCAAAACTCATTGCATTCAGTGACTCATTGGTGTATTCCTTATCAGAGAAAATAAACAAACTGCCAATGACGGGGCCAATGATTACCGCGAGTCCGTTGAATGACTGGGCGAGATTAATGCGGCTCTCCGCGCTCTTTGGATCACCCAGAACGGTGACGTATGGATTTGCCGCCGTTTCAAGAAAGGCAAGACCACAGGCTATGACGAATAAAGCGACAAGGAAAATACCATAGACGCGTAACTCAGCCGCGGGAAAAAATATCAAGGCACCCGCAGCATAAAGCAGAAGTCCGATCAGGATGCCCTTTTTATAACCGATCCGGTTCATCAGGAATGCAGCAGGCAAAGCCATTACAAAATAGCCGATATAAAAAGCCGAATCGACAATTCCCGCCTGTGCAGGATTCAAATGAAGGGCTGTCTGGAAATGTTTTATTAATGTTCCGTTCAAACTATTCGCCAATCCCCAGAGAAAAAACAGACTTGTCACCAATGCAAACGGAACAAGATAGTTTCTGGTGTTCAGGCTCGCAGCGTTTGCGGCGATGTTTTCACGCGAAGAAGGAATAGACGGCATAGTTAATTGATATTAAATTATAGGAGCGCCCGATCCAGGTGGACGTATCCGCCATCGACGTGGATGAGTTGGCCAGTGGTATGTGAAGACCGTCGCGAAAGGAGAAACAAAACCATATTGCCAATCTCTTCTGACGTAGTCATCCTGTTTTCGAGGGGTATCTTACTGGTTATAGCAGTGAGTTTTTCTTCAGGGTTGGAGAATGTTTTGATCCACTTTTCATAAAGAGGCGTATAGCACTCCGCAACGATCACGGCATTCACACGAATCCCGTAAGGAAGCAGTTCGACAGCCCACTCACGCGTCAACGCGTTTCTTCCTCCATTCGCTGCTGCATACGCGGATGTATTGCCCTGACCCGTTTCGGCGGTTTTCGAACCAATGTTTACAACGGCACCTTTACTGACTTTCAGAAACGGAAGCGCGTGATGAACAATAAGGTAGTAGTGTACAAGATTCTTGTGAAGCGACGACACGAATCTTTCATAGTCGCCATTTTCAAGGCCCACGCCATCGTTGACGCCTGCGTTATTAACGATGCCGTCAATGCGACCGTATTCGTGACTTATTACCTCGACCGCCGATTGGCATTCGGCCGGAACGGATAACTCGGCTGTAACCTGAAATGAGCGTCCTCCCCCATCTTCGATTTCCCGCACTAGTTTTAGGTTGTCGCTTTCGTTTCGTCCAACGATCACGGGGATAGCGCCTTCCGCAGCAAGACCTCTGACGATACCTTCTCCAATTCCCTTCGCTCCTCCCGTGACAATGATGACTTTATCCTGAAGAAAAAGATTCATAATTTGAAATAAGGAATTAAAAATAAGAAAATAGCCTAACGCAATCGTTACAGACCATAAAATTTGACCGTGTTTTCTCCCATTATTGCCTTGCGTTCATCGCCGCTCAAACGGGAAATGTACGAATCCACTATTTCAAGCTGCGCATCATAGGTTCCGGCAAGCAAACATACCGGCCAATCTGAACCATACATGAGCCGGCTCGCTCCGAATCCCTCCATCAGTTCATCCAGATAAGGAAAGAAGTCCTCTTTCTTCCAATCATTCCACGATGCTTCCGTAACCATTCCCGAAAGTTTACAACATACGTTCGGAAAAGCAGCCATTGACGCCATCTTCAGTTCCCAATGTACTTTCTCTCCTGTTTTGAAGTTGGGCTTGGCAATATGATCAATCACCATCTTCACTTCAGGAAGTGCCTTTACGAACGCAAGGGCTTCGTCAAGTTGATGGTGGTAAATCAAAAGGTCATACGTAAACCCGAACTCAGCCAGCATCCGGACACCTTCCCGAAATGATGCATCTTCCAGGAAGCCTTTCTTTTCAGATTGAACTACATGCCGGAAACCTTTCAACTTTGGAAAAGACTTGAAATGGGCCAGTCTTTCCCGCAGTGCTGGTGATCCGAGATCCGTCCAGCCTACCACTCCCTTAACATAAGAATTACCTTCCGCGTGGGAAAGCAAAAACCGGGTTTCATCTTCCGACTGGTCGGCCTGTACCGATACCGATCCGTCAAAACCATGATCTTGAAGATGTATCAGCAACTGATCCGGAAGATAATCCTGTTTCAGCACACGCATTTCATCGGTGATCCAGGTGTCCCGATGTGGCTTGTAATACCAAAAGTGTTGATGCGAATCGATTTTCATGAAGCGCCTGGTTATCCCGTCTTCACAACTGCCTTTTGCTTTTGCGTACCAAGCCCGTCGATACCCAGTTCGATTATATCACCTTTTCGAACATACACCGGAGGGTTGAAACCTAAACCTACTCCGGCCGGTGTTCCGGTGGAAATTACGTCACCAGGAAGCAGGGTCATGAACTCACTGAGATAACTTATCAAAAATGGAATTTTGAACACCATATTGGAGGTACTACCATCCTGATAGGTAGCACCGTTTACCTTGAGCCATAGCCGGAGGTTATGCACGTCTCCGATCTCATCAGGCGTAACCAGGTAGGGACCGATAGGCGCGAACGTATCGCAGCTTTTTCCTTTAACCCATTGACCTCCCCGTTCAAGCTGAAACTCGCGTTCACTGTAATCGTTGTGCAGGCAATAGCCCGCTACATAATCCATCGCCGCAGATTCATCAACATAACTGGCTTTTTTTCCAATAACTACAGCAAGTTCAACTTCCCAATCGGTCTTGGTACTGTTGCGGGGAATTACAACATCATCATTGGGACCCGCGAGAGCACTGGTTGCTTTGAAAAAAATGATCGGCTCTTGTGGGATTTTCGCTCCGGTTTCTTTTGCATGATCAGAATAGTTAAGACCAATGCAGATAATTTTGGATGGCCGGGTAAACGGGCATCCAAGCCTTACGTTAACATCGACTTCAGGAAGTTCCGGATTATCCTTCAACCAGGATTGCAAACGCGCCAGACCATCGTTTTCAAAAAAAGTTTCGCCGATGTCTTCACCAAATGCAGTAACATCAAGAATTCGGTTACCAACGAGTACTCCGGGTTTTTCTTTACCGGGTTCACCAAAGCGCAAAAGTTTCATTTATTATCACGTGTTTAGTTTCAGAAATCCGCCGTCAATCGGGTAATCGCATCCGGTTACGAATGCTGCCTCATCCGAACAAAGATAAAGAGCAAGAGCAGCCACCTCTGAAGGCTTACCCATTCGTCCGACAGGCTGCGTGCGTGAAAGCTTTTCGAACATTTCCGCTTCTTTCCCGGGGTAATTCGTTTTAAGAAAACCATCTACAAACGCTGTATGAACGCGGGCTGGTGAAATGGAATTACACCGGATATTATGCGATACGTAATCCCTGGCAACAGATAGCGTCATTGACACTACTGCACCTTTCGTCATCGAGTACGCAAACCGGTCTGGAATGCCAACTGCAGCGGCCACTGAGCCGACGTTGAGAATAACTCCGTGTTGCGTCTCCTTCATGTATCCGATTACCGCACGCATAGTATTGTAGACCCCCTTAACGTTTACGTCAAACAGTCTGTTGAAATCCGATTCAGAAGTATTCTCAAGTTTCCCAATGTGAGCAACGCCCGCGCTGTTGACAAGAATGTCAATCTTTCCAGACGCCCCGTGTATGCGATCCGTTACCTGAGCTACATCCTTCTGATCCGAAACGTCGCAGGCGTGAACCTTTAACTGTTCAATTCCTTCAAAAGATTTTTGAGTTGTCTCGGCGTTAAGTTCGAGAACATGTACTGATGCTCCGCGCGCAACGAAAAGTTCGGCTATGGCTTTGCCAATTCCGCTACCTCCTCCGGTAATAACTGCGGTTTTGTTCCTGAGCATAAACATGCCCAAATATAAACAAGAAAGGTTAGGATTGACCGTTCAAAAAAGAATCCCATTCATCAGTGCCGTTCACATAGTCTTTAAGGAAAATGGCATATGAAGGCTTGAATGGTTTTTTACGCAAAGGCATGCCTGCTTCGTCCGGTGTGTAGTCGCCTTTTTTGGCATTGCACCTTTTGCAGGCAGTCACAAGATTAGTCCACGTGTCTTTCCCTCCTTTTGCCCGGGGAACCACATGGTCGATGGTAAGGTCACGTTTGGTCGTGCAGTACTGGCACTCGTAATTGTCGCGCTTGAAAATATTCTGCCGGGTAAGATTAACGCCCTTGTACGGGGCGTTAACATATCGGTTGAGGCGGATCACTGAAGGCATCGGAAAGCTTTGAGTGACCGAATGCAACCTGTAGCCGTTTGCTGACCGGACCATCTCGCTTTTTTTGAGAAAAACGAGTATGAATGCGCGCTCCACCGAACAGACCATAAGGGGACTGTTATCCTGGTTCAATACCAAAACACGCGAATTCATGATTGTAATATAATTCCAAACTTCCGAACAAGCAAAACCGCAAAGTGGCGGAAAACTCAGCGGATGCGGACTGCCTGTCAGGGTAAGATTCTGCGGATGTGAGCCAGACTATGGGTAAGGGCTTTCGTTTCGGTGTTAACGATGCCGTTTTCGGTCAACAGATCAATACGAACCCGTCCCGACGAATGGATAATCCGACTTCCGGGCAAGAGAATCCCGACGTGGTCGATTCGTCCGTCGTCTTTGCTGAAAAAAACAAGGTCTCCCGGCCGAGAACCATCCAAACCACTTACGAGCTTTCCCTGCAAGGCCTGTTGCGATGCATCACGATTCAACTGGTATCCGCAGATCCGAAAAACCATCTGCGTAAATCCGGAACAGTCGATGCCGAACGGGCTCTTGCCACCCCATTGATATGGCGCATTGAGATATTTAAACGCAATACTCCGGAGGTATTCAAAATCCCGCTTCAGGCCAAGGGTTTTCGATTCGCCATTGAATGCAAATTGTTCCTCCATCCGAAAAAGTTCGGAGCCGCTGATTGGAATAATGCTTCCAAGCAGGATCATTACCGGGCTTTTATTGAAAAGAATGCTCGAGGTTATATCAAGCGTAATTTTCAACTCCGCGCGGTTTATATATTCGAAGAACTCGGCCGAAATCTCATAAAACTGATTTTGAGCAATCCATCCTTCGTATTGATCGAGGTGGGTACGCATCTTTAGCCACTTTCCATCTGAGTGATTATCTAATACTTCAAAGTGATCACCAAATAGTAGTTGTGTAACCTGTTCCGCCTGGTGTGCCGGTTCCGCTCTGACAGGAATGATGCTTAACCGACAAACGCCATACTTGGTACTCTCCATCAATAATTGTGTGTTTTATAATTCAGAATCGCATCTTGTTAAGTTCGCGTTTCGCTTCCCGATCCTTGATGCTTTGCCGCTTATCATGAAGCTTTTTCCCCTTGCCAAGAGCTATTTCCATTTTCGCCAGTCCGCGGTCATTGATAAAAAGTCGTAGCGGAATGAGAGTCAGTCCCTTCTCTTCGACCTTACTCTGAAGCTTATTGATTTCAGACCGTTTAAGCAGAAGTTTGCGCTCGCGGGTAGGCTCATGGTTGTAATGGGTACCTTGCGCGTATGGCGTGATGTTCACTCCTTTTACAAAAACTTCCCCATTATTGATGTAACAGTAGCCATCCTGAAGATTGACTTTACCTTCACGGATCGATTTTATCTCGGTCCCGGTCAAAACGATGCCAGCAAGATATTTGTCCAGGATTTCGTATTCGAAAGTTGCCTGCCGGTTGCGTATGTTGATATCGTTTGAAAATCGTTGCTTCATAAAATTAGTCCTCGCTTCGCTGGAAGATCCGTTCAAGTTTTTCCTTACGGAGGATTTTCTGGCCTGTTCTACCCATCGCGATTAATCTTGAATCGACACGGGCTTCAAAAAAACAAGTTAATTCATTTCCATCTATGTGATCTACCCAGGCGGTGAATATTACCTCTTCGCCAATGAAGGCCGGGCTCTTATGCTCCACGCTGAGAAATGTTCCTATCCCTTCCTCATCCTCGTCCTTCATTTCAAGCACGAACTGACGGGTCGTCCATTCGGCATCGCGCGCCAACGAGAAAGTTGCATACACGTGATGAACCGTTTCGTTATGAAAGGATGCCTCATCAGCAGGTTCGATAATCCTTCGGTATTGTTTCTTGTCTCCGGGTTTGAAAATCGCTTTCATTATCTGGTATAAATCGTTGGGCCAACGCGTCAGTCTGACAACGGCATCCGCGCCAAAGGTGTGACATCCAAGGGCGTGAACTCTCCTTTTAGGTATTTATAATGAGCCGCAATGGCAATCATCGCCGCATTGTCTGTACAATATTGAAATTCAGGAATAAAGACCTCCCACCCCTTCTTACGGGCGGTATCGCGGAGACTTTGTTGAAGTCCGGAATTCGCCGAGACACCCCCCGCAATGGCTACCCTTGTGATTCCGGTCTTTTCCACAGCTTCGTTGAGTTTACCCATCAACATTCGAATCAGCGCATCCTGGAGGCTCGCGCATACGTCGGGCAGGTGGTGTTCCAGAAACCGGGGGTCCGCCTTTAGGTTGTCTCTCAGAAAATAAAGAAGGGCGGTTTTTATCCCACTAAATGAGAAATCGAGCCCAGGCATCACCGTCACCGGAAATGAAAAAGCTTTCGGATTGCCTTGCCTGGCATATTCATCTATCAGTGGCCCGCCGGGATAGGGAAGCCCCATCATTTTGGCCGACTTGTCAAACGCTTCGCCCACCGCGTCATCCCGCGTCTGCCCGAGGAGTTGCATTTCCAGGTGATCCTTTACCAACACAAGCTGAGTGTGCCCCCCGCTTACAGTCAGGCAGAGGAACGGAAAGGCTGGTTTGGGGTCGTCGATAAAGTGCGCCAGAATGTGCGCCTGCATGTGATTAACCTCGATAAGAGGGATCTTAAGGGCGAGCGCAAGACCTTTTCCAAACGAAAGACCCACCAAAAGTGAACCCATTAATCCGGGCCCGCGGGTGAATGCGATTGCATCCAGGTCATTTGGTTTGATCCTTGCTTCTGTCATAGCCTGCTGCACGACCATTACGATGTTCTGCTGATGAGCGCGACTTGCTAACTCAGGGACGACACCACCGTATTTTTGGTGAACCGCCTGTGAAGCGATAATATTATTAAGTACCTTGCCGTTTGTAATTACGGAAGCTGACGTCTCATCGCAGGAAGATTCAATGGCAAGTATGACGGGCCGCATGGTTGAAAAATGAACTTGCAAGTTATCAAAAATCGAATCACAAAGGTACTCGCATATACTGTTGCGTCGGTACTTTTCCTAATAATCTCGGTTTTCCTCTTCCTGCAAATGCCCCCGGTCCAACAGTGGCTGATTTCGTACTACCTTAAAGATTTATCAAACGTAATCGGATTTCCCTCGACCGTCAAAAGCTTCAAGATGCTCTGGTTCGACCACCTGGAACTTTCAGGAGTCGACCTGTATGATCCGGAAGGCAACAAGATGATCAGGGCCAATGAGATCCTGATCAATTTCGAGATCAGCAACCTGATAAACAATAACGACGTTAACATTGATGGAATTTACGTAGACAGCGCACACGTTTACCTGACTATGATCCAGGAAAACGATACGTCCCGTGATCTCAACATCAACACGTTTATTGCCCGTATCAATGAGAAGTATTCGAAATCTGGGGGCACCGGAAAACCACCACGGATCAACATCGGAGAGGCATTTCTGAACAACAGTCAGTTTACTTACCTGAACCAGGACCGGGATTCAATCATAACAGGCTTCAATTACAATCAGTTTTCTGTTGGAATTGATGAAGCCCAGCTCAACCGGTTCGCGATAATCGGAGACACGACGCAGTTCAACCTCAACACATTAATAGCAAGAGACCTCAGCACAGGATTTCGGATCAACGAACTTTCTACGGATTTCAGGATTTCCCAGGGTGGAATGGAATTCAAAGGATTGAATCTGCGCGCCGGTGAGAGCATTATTCAGGATACGGTAGTTTTTCTGTATCAGCGTCAACGCGACCTTAACGACTTTGTGAACAAGGTCTCGATTCGGGCAAATCTGTCGAATACAATTATCAACCCTTCGGATCTTGCTCTTTTCGCACCGGGAATAGAACGAATCAAAAAGCCGCTGCACGTGAGCGGAATATTCAATGGCAGAATAAATAAGTTCAAAGTTACGGACATGGACGTATTGCTGGGAAATACACGCCTTAGCGGATCTCTTGATATGGATGGACTGCCTGAGCTTAACGAAACATTCATAATTCTCAACGTAAAGGATTCCCGGCTCGACACACGCGACCTTTCTTTCCTTCTCAATGATGCTGTTATTGAACGGCTGGAACCTATGGGAATGCTTCATGTTGATGGCCAGTTCCTGGGCTACCCTACCGACTTTGTCGCCAACGGTACTCTTATTGGCCGCCTTGGCACGATCCGCTCGGATATCAACTTCAAGGTCAACGAACAGGATTTCAATCGGTCCGAATACAGCGGCAGGCTGAAACTTTCCGGGTTTTCACTCGGCCGGTTCCTCGGCGACACCGCGACGTTCCAACAGGTCGCGATGGATGGCCGGATAGCAGGGGCCGGACTTACCCAAAACACGGCGGACTTTCAACTGAATGGTAAAATAAGCCGGATTGGAATTAAAGGGTACAACTACAGGAACATTTCAACCGACGCGCGGTTCGCTGCCGGTTTGTTCAATGGCTTCATACAAATCAACGATCCGAACCTCGAATTTCAGGCGCGTGGCTCTGTCGACCTTCGCGAAGGTCAAAACCGGATCCAGATTCAGGCAAAACTCGACACGGCCTACTTCCACAATCTGAAACTCTCCCGGGAGGAAATCTTCCTGCGGTCGTCGTTTGAAGCCGATGTCATGGGGCTGTCTCTCGACTCCCTTCAGGGACATGCCGAATTTCTTGATTTCAATATCGCCTACAAAGACAAGCAACTTGCGTTGGATACGATTGTGGTTAACGCAGAAAAAAATGGCTCTGAACGAAACTTCACGGTTCAGTCGTCAGTCATTGACACCCGAATCACCGGCAGCTACCTCCTGTCCAACCTGGTTCAGGACATGCAGGTGTTGACCCGCGAAATCATCCTTAACATCCGAAATGACAAGCGGGAAATCGACAGGTACTATCAGGAGAAAAACTACCATCCGCAGACTTATCAGGCTGAAATCAGGGTTAAGGTAAAGGATCTTGATCCAATCGTTGACCTGATGAACGTAGACATGAGGGTGTCTAAAGGAACTGAACTTGTCGGAAGATTCACCAGCGGTTATACGACGATTCTCGATGCGTATTCTCACATCGATTCGCTGACCATGAGCGGAACTCTTTTTCTTGGCAACGACCTCGAAATCACCGCTTCAAAAATTGCAGACAGCACCTCTGTTCTTGCGATGGCTACCGTTAACTCTGCCAGACAGCTCATTAACAAAAACCTCCAGACACAGGATCTTCTTGCCGAAGGAATATGGAGCGAAAACCGGATCGATTTCGGACTGGATGCCGATCAGACCGGTCAGACTAATTATGTGCGACTGAGGGGCAGCGTGAATTTTCAGCGAGACAGTACGGTTATTTCGATGGAGTCTTCAACGGTAAACCTACTGGAACGGATATGGACTTTCGGCGACGATAATTACATCTCCGTGAATAATTCTGGAACGAACTTCCACAACCTTGCCCTGATTTCGGGTAGTCAGTCCGTTGCCGTAAACGGCCAGTTGTCTCACGACCCGTCAAAAATCGTCACCCTAAAAATTGATCAGCTCGACCTCTCAATATTTAACGTTTTGACAGCGGAACGAATCAATGGCATCATGGACGGAGCCATCGACATGAGCAACTACTTCAAGACTCCCAACGTCCAGAACTCCGTATCGATCTCCGGCTTCAGGGTAAATGATTTCCTCATAGGCGACCTGTATGGTTACAACAAGTGGGATACTACTGGCCGTAAATTCGATATCGATGTCGAGGTAAACAGAGACACAAAGAAGCTGTTGAAACTTGCCGGAGACTATACGCCGGGCCAGCAAAACTCCCCTTTAAATGTTACAGCTTCACTGATGGATGCCGATCTGAAGATACTCGAACCCTTTCTGGAAGAAATATTTCCAACAATCCTCGGAACGGTTTCCGGCGACTTCAGGATTACCGGAAAACTTGATCGCCCTGCGATTGAAGGCGAAGGTAATGTTGACAATGGTCAGATCCTTGTCGGCTACCTGAAAACAAATTATCGTTTTACCGGGGTGATCGGGCTATCCCCCAATTCCATCTATTTCAAAAATATTGAACTAACGGATGCTTTCAGAAACACGGCCCGTTTGAATGGCCGAATCAACCATGATAATTTCAACAGCATGAGTATCACCCTGAACGGTGATTTTAACAATTTTCAAGTGCTGAATACTTCTATCAAAGATAACGAACTCTTCTACGGTCAGGCCTACGCCTCCGGCACCGTGGAGTTTTTCGGGCCGCTATCCAATCTGCGTATCTCGTCAACGGCAAGAACCGAAAAAAATACAAGGATATATATCCCCATAGGCGGATCGTCTTCCGTAGAAAAAAAGGACTTTATAACATTCGTAAATTTCAGAGACTCGGCTGAAACAAGGCGACTCGAAGAGGAAGTTACAAGACGAAACAAGGTCAACCTCACCGGAATTACTTTTGATTTGAATCTTGACGTAACACCCGATGCGTATTGCGAAATCATTTTTGATTTGAAGTCGGGTGATATTATTCGAGGACGGGGTACCGGCGACCTTAAACTTGCATTGGATACGAAAGGAGAATTCAACATGTTCGGCGGATTTGAGTTCACAGAAGGATGGTACAATTTTACGCTGTATGACATAATCAACAAGGAATTTGAAATTCAGCGGGGAAGCCGTATATCCTGGGTTGGCGATCCCTATCAGGGCATTCTCGATATTAACGCATCCTACAACCAACAGGCAAGCCTTTCGCCTCTCCTGGTGGACTACTCCGCGGAAGCCGGTGATGTGCCCCAACTCCGGAGAAAATATCCAGTTCAGGTTCTTGTTAGAATC
Organism: Bacteroidota bacterium; assembly: GCA_023417785.1. GTDB lineage: Bacteria > Bacteroidota > Bacteroidia > Cytophagales > Cyclobacteriaceae > Ohtaekwangia. Next base: position 14,637 of record JAEZEH010000132.1, on the reverse strand, counting down.
GAAGGACCGATGCTTTCGTCCAACATAACCTTTGACATTGTAGCGAGGGATTTACCCAAGAGTATTCAGGCTGGAACCACAAACTACAACCTCGATATTATTTTCAATGCATTCAAGAACAGGCTGGATGAACAGGAACTCAAGCGCCAGGTTTTCAGCCTTATTGTCTTACGACGATTCTCTCCACCTGAATCATTCGACACCAGCGGATCAGTTGTTAACAGCGTGAGTGAACTGCTTTCAAATCAACTTAGCTACTGGATGAGCCAGGTTGACCAGAATCTCGTGATTGATGTGGACCTTGGCGTGATGGACGAAGAAGCGTTCAACACGTTTCAGTTACGCTTTTCATACACCTTCGCCGGGGGAAGGTTACGATTAACAGGTGACGGAACATTCAACAACTCCAATAATACTACAGGAACGAATACCAGTCAGGCGAGCCCCTCGAGCGTGGCCGGAGACTGGACTGTTGACTATATGTTAACCGCTGACGGAAAATTGCGAATCAAAATGTACAGCCGCACCAACGTTAACCCTATCCTGAGTTCGGTCAATCAACAGAACACAATAACCACCGGCGCAAGTATCATCCACACGCAGAGCTTCGACGAGATCAGGGATTTGTTCCGAAGAAGCCGCAACCGCTCCTCAGAACGAGGTTCCGGAGATAGCAACCCAGTCAATGATGCTATTCTTGAAGAAGATGAGACCATTAATTAGCCTCGCTGTTCTTCTCCTGATTTCAAATTTTGGTTTCTCGCAATCCGAAGACACAACAACGCTCCCGATTCACAGGAAGGGGCTTCGAAACGCTGTAATAGTGTCGTCGGTAACCTATGCTACATCTATCGCGGCGCTAAATCACCTTTGGTATCGCCACGCCGACAAACAGTCTTTCCGGTTCTTCAACGACAACGCCGAATGGAAGCAGATGGACAAGCTGGGGCACGCCTACTCTTCGTTTTATTTGAGCTACGGCATTTCCCGGGGTTTGCAGCATTACCGGGTGCCGGAAGAAAAAGCTGATTTGATCGGAAGCCTGTCCGCATTTGCCGCGTTACTTCCTATCGAAATCTTTGACGGACATTCAACCGCGTACGGCGCATCTACAGGAGATCTCGTCGCCAATGCCACGGGACCGCTGCTGTATCTTGCGCAAAGGAAACTCTGGAATGAAGTCCGGATCTTACCAAAATATTCTTTTCATACAACCCGTTATGCGTCTTTGCGTCCCGAAGTCCTGGGACGGGGAGCCGAGCAAATCATCAAAGACTATAACGGGCAAACCTTCTGGTTGTCGGCAGACCTCGACAAGTTTATGACGTTTCCAAAGTGGCTTAACATAGCGGTAGGGTACGGTGCCGAGCGAATGATCTATGCGCGCGACAACCAACACACTGACTTGCCCCAGCCCTACAGACAATACTATTTCTCAATTGATTTTGACCTGACTGGCATCCCGACCCGTTCCAGGGCTCTTAAAACAGTTTTCTTTCTGGTAAGTATGGTTAAACTGCCTGCACCTACTTTAGAATGGTCGCAGGGCACAACGAAGTTTCATGCCTTTTATTTTTAAAGGGCTGCCAAAACTTTCATAATTGCTTTCAATTTGATATCTTCCTTATAAGATTACCTAACTCCTTATGGATATCATGAACTACGTTCAGCAATATGCTGAGCAAATCGGGGGGCAATTCACCGATTACGACCACTCCAAATCGGTAGTGGTGGTACCCGTCAACGGGTCCCGGTACCAAACCGTATTAGCTACGAAACAAAAGAGTGCGGTCTCCGGGAAAGATCAGGCAGTGTTCAGTTCAAAGGTGTGCGAATTAAAAGTTGACCTCAACCTCGAAGAGCTGCTTACACAAAATGGCAAATTTGACTACAGCAAATTTGTGCTGCAGGATGGATTTATCAAAGTGGAGGCGTCGTGTCTCGCCGCGAGTGCTAGTGAAGCACAACTGAAAGACATGCTCCACGAAGTGGCGCAACTCGCCGATCATTTTGAGTTCAAGCTTACCGGAAAAGACATCCATTGATTTGAACTGAATGGTGAGATTTTTACGTTATTGAAAAACAAAAACAAGTTGTCTTGCCGCCTGTCCCTTGGGATTGGAGGAAAGTCCGGGCAACACAGAGCAGCGTACTTCCTAACGGGAAGGCCTCGAGTTATCGGGGACAGAAAGTGCCGCAGAAAATTAAACTACCCTGACTTGTCAGGGAAAAGGTGAAAAGGTGAGGTAAGAGCTCACCGGTCAGGCGGTGACGTCTGGCGCATGGTAAACCTTACGCGTTGAAAGGTCAAATAGGCCCCGATCATGAATGGCTCGTTCAGTCTCTGTTAATCCAGAGTGTCGGGGCGGGTAGACTGATAGATCCCGGTTGTGAAATCGGGACCAGATAAATGGCAGGAGCCTGAAAAGGTCACAGAACCCGGCTTATAGACTTGTTTTTTATAACCTGTTAGTGGTTGCTGACAGGTTTTTTTATTTTTAGGCGAATTAAACTTTAGCGTAATGTCGAGAATCCTGGTTATTGAAGATGATAATAAAATTCGGTCTATTCTGAAGGAAATCCTTGAAGAAAAAGACCATGACGTCGAAGAGGCAGCTGATGGCCAGGAAGGACTTAAAAAACTGGAGGCAGGAACCTTCGATCTTTGCCTTTGTGATATAAAAATGCCGAAGATGGATGGACTCGAGGTATTGGAAAAAGCCAGGGAAATCGGCATACCAACTAACTTCGTAATTATTTCCGCGCACGGAACTATCGACATCGCAGTCGAGGCGGTCAAGAAAGGCGCTTTCGACTTTTTGCAGAAGCCTTTTGACCTGGGCCGGCTGGAGATCACGCTGCGAAACGCGCTCGACAAAACCACCCTGATTCGCGAAACCAAGAGCCTTAAGAAAAAGATCTCGAAAAAATATGACATGGTCGGTTCGTCGCCCTCCATCGCCACAGTGAAGGATATGATCGAAAAGGTTGCGCCAACCGATGCGCGTGTTTTGATCACCGGCCCAAACGGATCCGGAAAGGAATTGGTAGCAAGATGGCTTCATGAAAAAAGTAAACGCTCATCAGGCCCCCTTGTTGAAGTGAACTGCGCAGCAATTCCATCCGAACTGATCGAAAGTGAATTGTTCGGCCACGAAAAAGGATCGTTCACATCTGCTATTAAGCAACGTCTTGGCAAGTTTGAACTGGCTGAAGGCGGAACACTCTTCCTCGATGAAATTGGAGATATGAGTCTCAGTGCGCAAGCAAAAGTGCTGCGCGCATTGCAGGAAAATAAAATCTCCCGCGTCGGTGGTGACAAAGAGATTGCGGTAAATGTGCGGGTAGTCGCAGCTACCAACAAGAACCTGAAAAAAGAAATCGAAGAGAACAAATTCAGAGAGGACCTCTACCACCGGCTCAGTGTGATATTGATTAAGGTGCCGGGACTAAACGAAAGACGGGAAGATATTCCGGCCTTGACTGAGAAGTTTCTGGAGGATATCGCTGAAGATTACGGTTCCAGAAAAAAGACCGTGGATCCAAAAGCCCTGAAAGCGCTGAAAGACCACGACTGGACCGGAAACATCCGCGAGTTGCGGAATGTTATTGAGCGGCTTGTCATTATGAGTGGAGATCAGATCTCCCCGGAAGACGTAAACAAATACCTGTAATCAGGCATCCGCCTCCACAGAGGGCTTGGCAGGGGCTGCTTTCTTGGCGTAAGTAGGACACGTATATTGGCTACAAGCTGAAAGGAATGCCGCCAGAGCAACGAATGCGAGAACCTTTTTCATTGATAGTGTTTTGGTTAAAAACAAAAATATCACTCTTTCTAAACAAATCAAATGCCGGTGGCATCTAATCTGACGCCGAAATAGCAAAAAAAGCACACGAATCCTTTTTTTATAGCCATCAGGCGGACGAGCCTCCCCTTCATCCGGTTTGTTTCTGGATGGTAACCCACTAGAAGTCCGGTACACAATGGTTTCTAAAACGCCCGACTGAGGTATTTCGTATTGAAAACCGTGTTCAGCGGGCTACGCCAAACACGGAATTAAGGTATCAGTACAATTGATGTTTCCGCCAGGCCATCAGGACCAATATCACACTATGCGGCAGCGGGATCTGCCGGTTGGGCCTCAACATCCATATAAAAGATTTCCCAAAGGTGCCCGTCTGGGTCGGCGAAACTTTCCTGGTACATAAATCCGTAATCCCTCGGTGCCGCATATTCCCTGGCACCGGCAGCAAATGCTTTCCCAACAACTTCCTTTACCTCCTCCCGGCTCTCGACCGCAAGTGCAAGTATAACCTGTGCAGTCTTACTGGTGTCGGGAATTTCTTTTCCGGTAAACGACTTAAAATATTCCTGGGTGAGGAGCATCACGTAGTGGCCTTCACCCACAATCATGCATGCTGCATCATCATTGGTAAATTTCAAATCAAACGTAAATCCCAAGGCCTTGAAAAAGCCCATTGATTTCTTCAGGTCTTTTACAGGAATGTTTGCAAAAATTTTCGATGTCATAATTCACCAAATTTTAGAGTTAAACATAAACGAGCGAAAAAATGTTTATTTAATTCTATCGCATAATCTTTATTCGAATGGAGGGCCACCGGAGCAAATCTGAACGAATCTACGATGACCAGCGAATGCCGGGACGTTGATGTAGGAATACTATTGGCGACCCACATGTTCGGTTATTTTCTTCATTACAGTTTAATCAAAATTGCCAACTAATTTCTGCGAACCGATGCAATCTCATCTATCAGAATGTCTGCATCGTAACCATGACTACGAACCAGACTGATAATCTCGTCGACATTGATAACCTGCCCGGGGCACAGGACACGAAGGATCCTATCCTCGTCCTGTAAATCAAAGTTCGGGAAGTAATGAGGGTTGTAATCCCTTATCGCCGTTATGATTTTGCGCGACTCGGCCTCCGAGTTCACGTTTGTTTTGAATACTTCAATCATGTTGGTTTGCGTGAGTTTTCCGGGGATTGAATTCTTGCCATGCAAATCATTTCCTCGTCATCTTTATACCATTCGACGAAGGGTTTGGTACAGTCAACCCGCTGATCACTGACTATTTCCTGAAATACATCTTTTATTGATTCGGTTTTCTTTCGCCAGTCTCTTATGATCACCGCCAGATATTCACCTTTCTCGATTTCAAATTCCTCAAATCCATACTGGGGTCCCTCGCCTTTGAATGTTGCTTCAGCCGCGGCTGTATATATGAAGTATCCTTCCTTCATCTGGCAAATGCCATAGTATTGGCGGCGGAAGTTTCCTCCAACACGATCGACCAGGTGGTTGAAGGCTTCCCCGATCCCATCGGGGCCACCTGAAACCTCAAAACCAAAAACCCTAATCCCTTTTGTAAGGTTAAACGTGTTCATATTTCCCGTTTGCATATTCAAAGTTACAGGTAGCCTGTATTTCAAAGGCGGTGTAAATACGCCATCTTGAGGGGTTGATTGAGACAAGCTAATTAGATACTTTTGAATCCTTGTCTATGCTGTCGGAAGGTCAGTGTCAACGTAACGGCTGTATTTGTTTAATTCTTTGTCTTATGAAACACATCACGATTCTTGTTCCTAAAAATGCAATATTGGGAAGCATCGAAGGCCCGCGTCAATTACTTACCGGCGTAAACACATATTACGCGAGCCTTGGAAAACCACCCATGTTCAAAGTTGAGCTCGCGGGAATTACAAAAGAGACGGGGCTCGTAAATGGAACCTATACCATCACAACGGAACGAACCATCGATAAAATCGAAAAAACTGATCTTATTCTCATACCGGCCATTGATGGCGAGATCGTCCAGGCAATCAAACACAATGAAGCATTTATCCCCTGGGTAAACCAACAATATAAAGCCGGGGCCGAGATTGCCAGTCTTTGCCTTGGAGCGTTTCTGCTGGCCTCAACCGGGCTTATCAAAGGCAAGAAGTGCGCGACACACTGGATGGCTGCCAACGCCTTTCGGAAGATGTTTCCGGAAATAGATCTTGTTCCTGAAAAGATCGTCACTGATCAGGAAGGTATCTATACAAGTGGTGGCGCTTATTCGTATCTGCACCTTGTATTGTATCTCATAGAGAAATATTGCGGGAGACCCGCGGCGGTATTTTCTGCCAAGACCTTTGCTATCGATATTGATCGTGAAAGTCAATCACCCTTCATGATGTTCAGCGGACAGAAAGATCATGATGACGACGCTGTCAGAAAGGCACAACAATACATTGAACAACATTTCCAGGATAAAATAACGGTCGACACGCTTGCCGATATGGTTTCAATAAGCCGAAGAAATTTCGAAAGAAGATTCAAGAAAGCAACGGCAAGTACGGTAGTCGAGTACATTCAGCGGGTGAAAATAGAAGCAGCGAAAATGAGTCTCGAGTCTTCGCGGGATAACGTAAATGAAGTAATGTTTCGCGTGGGCTACACCGACACCAAGGCGTTCCGGAACACATTCAAACGAATCACTGGTCTATCACCGATTCAGTACAAGGCCAAGTATAACGCCGGAGTAACGGCATAACTAATAGTATTATAGCAGAAGATTACATCCGCGGATCTCGCTGTTGTCCATGCGGCCCTGAACTTCGAAAGAGCCATCGGGAAGGACTCTTCCCAAGTCTTCTGTTTCAATAAAAGAAATAGTGCGCCAGTTGGCCAGGTCGATAACATTTAACCCGCAAGTTTCATTTACAAGCCCTTTGAACATCGGATCACTGGGATCACGGCCTATCACTTTCATTTGAGGCGGGCACCTGAAATGATGTCCTCCGATCGTATACGCCTGCGAGAAGAGTTCTGTCATACCGTACTCGGAATATATTTGCGTGACGTTAAACCCCGACGTGAGCACGGAATGCAGTTCCTGACGGGTAATCTCTCGCCGCCGTCCTTTCATCCCGCCTGTCTCAAATACCAGACATCCGCTCAGGTCCAGGCTGCCCTCCTCAACCAGGTCTAACAGGGCAAACGATACACCCCAAAGGATTACCTTCCGATTACCTTTTCGTAGTAATTCCAATTGTTTCCGAAGTCTGTCGTGGTCCCTCAGGTAAAAGCCGCTGTGGTCAGATTTACTTTGATCAATAAAGAAGCGGATCATGGAAATCAATGACGATCCCTCGCGTTCCAGGTAAGAGGGTAACAAGGCGAGGAAGTGGTAAGACGTAAGGCTGTCAAAAAAGTGTTCGAAGCACCGCTTTGTATTATGAAGGTAGTCTGATTCCGAAGCCACCAGATGGCGGCTTTGCACGGATCCGGTGGTGCCGCTGCTTTTAAATATTGCCTCGGGTGCCCATACGTCCGACTGTATATCGTGCGTTTTAAAAAAGGATATCGGCGTAAACGGGATATCTTCCAGACCTGAAACGGTCTCCGGATTTACCTTTAGTTCATGCAGATACCGCCTGTAAAGTGGGTTATTTTCAGCCTGATAGCGAAATACGGCCAACGCAATACGGTGAAAGCTTTGATCGTTAACTTCGTATATTTCAGGTATAAAACTTTTAAAAGTATCCAAGCGTTAAGTATCTTGACCAGTTCCAAAATTAAGGATGAAAGCTCACAGTTCGTTACTATTTGTATTCTCGGTTGTTTTGTGGAGTTGCTTTGACGCACCCGACTTTTCGCCCGTTCCTAAAATCAAGTTTGAAGATATCTACTTTGGAAAGTCGCGGGATGAATTCAGGCCGGATTCGCTGGTAATTAGCGTTTCATTTGAAGATGGCGACGGCGACCTTGGGCTGCCAGCCAACTACCGCGAGGAGCCGTTCCATGAACAAAACTTCTTTGTGGCCACCGGCGATGGGTTTGTTCCCGTAGGCAAGAAGACGATAGTTCTCGGATACCCACGATTTTTAAACATCCCTGCGTCGGTTAATGGCGAACTTCTTCTAAAAAAGAGTCGTGTGAGATTCCCTCAAATGGTCTCTTATAGTTCCGATTCGGCTTGTCTGTATTATACCCGCCTTGATTCAGTGCTCCTGAAAACCCGCGATATTCGTCTTCTCGACCCGTCAGTAAACTATTATGAAATACCCATCAACCCTCCTGCTGAGGAACCTGACTTCAAATCTATTGTAGTTGTCAAGGATACGTTTTATATCGAGAAGAATCCGGATTACCAGAATATCGATGTCGAGTTTTATCGGAAAACCCAGGATCCGAATAATCCGTCACGAGCCATTTTCCAACTGGTAAACTGGCGCAAACAGTTTTGTACAGAGATATTTGACGCACGTTTTCCTGTATTGAGCTCTAAAGAAAACGCTTTGAGTGGTACAATAAAGTACTCGATGACATCAACCCAATTGGAGAACATTATGGGAAATGACATCTGGAAATTGCGGGTGCGGATTCGGGATTGGCAGCGCCACACCAGCAACGCGGTAGAGTCGAAAGAATTCACCCTGGACGAAATCCGCAGAGGCGGTGGTTGACCGTTACGAATACAAGGGCGGATATTTATCGGGATCCGCTTCCGACATGCTCGCATAAATCTTTTCGAAAACCTCCTCAGAATTCGGCTTTGAAAAGTAATCGCCATCCGACGCGTATGCGGGACGATGTTCTTTAGCGGTGATCGTTACAGGCTTCGAATCCAGATATTGATAGGCATTCTGAACTTCCAGAACTTGCTGCATCATGAATGCCGTCCCTCCACCGGGGACATCTTCATCCGCGAATACTATCCGGTTAGTCTTCCGGACCGACTCCACAATCGAATGATGGATGTCGAAAGGAAGCAGCGACTGAACGTCAATCACTTCACACGAGATTCCAGCTTGTTCAAGGTGCTCGGCAGCGTCCATGACTATCCGGCACATTGATCCGTAGGTAACTACGGTAATGTCATTGCCTTCGCGGAGAATCTCTGGTACGCCAAGCGGAAGAGTAAAATCACTGATGTTGTCGGGGATCCTTTCCTTTAAACGATAACCGTTAAGGCACTCAATAATTACTGCAGGATCATCGCTCTTAAGCATCGTATTATAGAAGCCCGCGGCCTGCGTCATATTTCGGGGTGTAAGAATATAGATACCTCTCAGGCTATGCAGCAGCATGCCCATAGGTGATCCGGCATGCCATACACCTTCGAGGCGATGCCCGCGTGTTCTTATGATCAACGGTGCTTTCTGTCCGCCTTTAGTTCGATATTGTAACGAAGCCAGGTCATCTGACAGCGTAGCCAGGGCATAAATGAAATAATCCAAATACTGAATTTCAGCTATAGGACGCAGGCCGCGTAACGCCGCTCCTATGCCCTGCCCTATTATAGTACATTCCCGGATACCTGTGTCGGTAACCCGAAGTTCACCAAACCTCGCCTGAAGACCCGCAAATCCCTGGTTTACATCCCCTATTTTACCAACATCTTCGCCGAATGCGATAACCAGCGGGTCGCGCTTCAGCGCCGCGTTAAAACATGCCTGCAATACCTCACGGCCATCTACGATCGGGGATGAATCGGAAAACTCCGCATCGATACGTTGAACCTTTAACGCCGAAAGTTCTGATTCACTATATAGGTGAGAGCTATACCGCTCGTGATTATCCTTTTCGGCTGTTGATATCCATGCGAGTAATTCGGTGCGGGCCTCGTGATTCTCCCCGCGCATCACCTGCAATGCGCGTTTCGCCGCCTTCATTGTTTCAAGCCGGGTGGGATTCACGGCGCCATTGAGTTCACTTCTTACCAACTGGATCTCTTCCTTTTCTTTGGTGAGAGAAGTGGCTTTCTCAAGAATCTGACTCACTAAGATCTGGTCCTTTTTGACATCGGCCATGAAGGCCTTCCATGCCCGGTCTTTGGACTCTTTGGCTGTCCTTCTGGCTTCGGCCTCGATAGCCTCTACTTCTTCAGGAAGAACATTTACCTCGGTGATAATCCACTCCCGCATCTTTTTGATACAGTCATGTTCAGCTTCCCATGCCAGGCGTTCTTTTGTTTTGTAACGCTCATGAGAGCCGGAGGTGGAATGTCCCTGAGGCTGGGTCATTTCTTCGACGTGCAGCAAAACAGGAACGTGTTCTTCCCGACAAATCACCTCCGCTCTTTCATAGGCCTCAACCAGGCCCGGGTAATCCCAGCCTTTCACAGTAATGATTTCAAATCCCTTTTCCTGAGAAGTCCGCTGCAGACCCGAAAGCATTTCCGAAATACTTCCTTTCGTTGTATGATATTCCTGAGGTACCGAGATACCGTAACCATCATCCCATATAGACGTGAGCATCGGCACCTGCAACACCCCGGCGGCGTTTATTGCTTCGAAAAACATGCCTTCGGAAGTAGAGGCATTTCCGATCGTTCCAAATGCTATTTCATTTCCCTTATCAGAAAACTGCGTGTATTGGTGAAGTTCCTCATTGTGCCGGTAAAGCTTTGAAGCATACGCCAGCCCAAGTAATCGGGGCATCTGTCCCGCTGTTGGCGATATATCAGCACTACTGTTTTTGATCCTTGTTAGGTCCCGAAACAACCCCTTATCGTCTAAACTTCTTGTACCAAAGTGCCCGGTCATTAGCCTTCCTGCAGTAGACGGATCTGCCTCCAGACTGGTATGCGCGTAAAGCTGCGCGAAGAACTGCTGAATCGTCAATTCCCCGATGGCAAACATGAAGGTCTGATCCCGATAGTACCCCGAGCGAAAATCGCCCTCACGGAAAACCTTCGCCATAGCTATCTGGGCGAGCTCCTTTCCATCACCAAAGATCCCGAATTTCGCTTTTCCCATAAACACTTCCTTACGGCCGATCATGCTTGCCTCGCGGCTTTCAACAGCCAGGCGGTAGTCGGCCATAATCTCTTTCACCTTAGTTTGGGAAAACTTCGTTTTCAGTTCTTTTATAGCGCTCAAATTTTTCGGGTTTTTATTAGATTAACACTTGTTAGGCTTCAAAAATAGGGATTACCATCCACTTTCAAAAGTAAGGTAAAACATGTGAGGCCTTTATGCAAGCCGGGATAACTTAAAGGACGGTCAAAATTATCTTTGGAAATCATCGATTCTGATCCACTAAATCGTTTGCATTAATATAGCAGCAGATAATAAATTTTTGCGCCAACGCTGCATTGCAGGGGATTTGTTTGTCGGGCGACAGTCCCCTGACAAGAATCATATTCAAAAAAATTTTCCCTAACTAACGACAAATAGCCCGGCACCTTATATTTGCAGCCATTAAAACATCTACGATAATGATAATTGGCGTTCCTAAAGAAGTTAAGAATAACGAAAACCGCGTCGCATTGACACCGGCTGGCACCCAGGAATTAATTAAGCGGGGCCACACGGTATTGGTTCAAACAAACGCGGGTTTCGATAGCGGATTTGCTGACGAAACTTATACCAAGGCTGGCGCGACCCTCCTTGACCAGGCTGCCGATATCTTTGGTCAGTCGGAGATGATCATGAAAGTGAAGGAACCGATTGAACAGGAGTACAAACTTATCCGGAAGGACCAACTGGTTTTTACGTATTTCCATTTCGCATCCTATGAGCCGCTTACAAAGGCTATGATTGAAAGCGGTGCTGTTTGTCTGGCGTATGAAACTGTGGAAAAGCCGGATGGAAGTTTGCCGTTGTTGATCCCGATGTCGGAAGTAGCTGGCCGAATGGCGATACAAGAGGGTGCAAAGTATCTGGAAAAACCGCTTAAAGGGAGGGGAATTCTGTTAGGTGGCGTGCCCGGTGTTATGCCTGCCAAAGTATTGATTTTGGGAGCCGGTATTGTTGGAACAAATTCAGCCAAGATCGCGGCGGGTATGGGGGCCGATGTTACCATACTTGACATCAACCTTAACCGGCTTCGATATCTCGACGATGTTATGCCGAAGAATGTACGGACGATGGTGTCCAATGAATTTTCGATCCGTGAACTGATTAAGGACGCCGATCTTATTGTTGGTGGTGTACTGGTACCGGGAGCAAAGGCTCCGCGACTAATCACGCGCGATATGCTGAAAGACATGCGCCCGGGAACCGTTCTCGTTGACGTAGCCGTAGATCAGGGCGGTTGTATTGAAACGTGCAGACCAACTACACATGAAGACCCGACTTTTATTATCGATGACGTGGTCCACTACTGCGTAGCAAATATGCCCGGTGCCGTGCCCTATACTTCTACACTTGCGCTAACGAATGCCACCCTGCCTTATGCCATTAAACTGGCAAAAGAGGGATGGCAAAAAGCGTGTAACGAAAACGAAGATCTTCGTCTGGGATTGAATATTGTAAATGGCGAAGTAGTGTACAAAGGAGTTGCCGATGCCTTTGACCTGCCTTTGGTTGATTCAAAAAAATTCCTTTAGTAATCAAAACAGATATCGAAATCCCCGTGAGTTGATCTCCGGGGATTTTTTTATGGGTATTCGGGCAAGTCGTTTATCCAGTCTGTGGTACCGGTTTCCCAGTCAATCTTTGCGTATAAGTGCATCAACCCATTACTCACAACAACAAAGCGGGCGCGCAAGGTTGCGTTGTAGACCGATGCCTGAAACACGGATTTCTCCGATAGCCGGACTTCCGGAGCTTTGCATTCAATCAACATCCAGGGAGCGCCGCTCCGGTCGTAAACAAGTATGTCACTTCGCTTTTGAAGCCGATTGTATTGCAATCCGCCTTCGACACGAATGAGAGACCTTGGGTATTTTTTGTGCGCAATAAGCAAGTGAACAAAATGTTGCCGAACCCACTCCTCCGGAATCAAGACGATATACTTTTTTCGAATAATATCGAAAATCCATAGTTTACCCTCGGCTTTTTTTAACTTATACTCGAATGGCGGCAGGTTAAGTGAAATCATTCTGCTGCCAAATTTATGAAACTATGAAGACGAAACAGGAAATTGTTGAGAACTGGCTGCCACGATACACAGGCCAGGCACTGAACCAATTTGGAGAGTATATACTATTAACCAATTTTGATAATTACGTAAAAATGTTCGCCGACTGGCACGGCGTCCCCGTCAACGGTGTTGACCGGGCGATGCGCAGCGCGACCGCGGAAGGGATTACGATTATTAACTTCGGGATGGGCAGCCCCAATGCTGCTACGATCATCGACTGTTTGAGTGCCATCTCACCCAAGGCAGCTGTTTTCCTCGGCAAGTGCGGCGGACTAAAAAAGAAAAACGATCTGGGAGATCTCGTCCTGCCTATTGCCGCAATACGGGGAGAAGGAACCTCCAATGACTACTTCCCACCTGAAGTTCCGGCATTGCCGGCATTCGCATTACAAAAAGCAATTTCTACAACCATCAGAGATCACGGACGCGACTACTGGACCGGCACCGTATATACAACCAACAGAAGAGTCTGGGAATGGGACGAGGAATTCAAAGAGTATCTTCGGAAAATTAGGGCGCAATGTATCGACATGGAGACTGCGACAATATTCACCACCGCGTTTCACAATAAAATTCCAACGGGCGCACTATTGCTTGTGTCCGATTCGCCTATGGTCCCGGAAGGTATTAAGACTGAAGTGAGTGACCTCGCCGTTACGCGCCAATACGTGGAGTTTCATTTGAAAATCGGCATCGACTCGCTACGACAGCTGATTAACAATGGAATGACTGTTAAGCACCTGCGCTACTGATTTCTGTGGCCGCTTCGGATGTAATATTACGCGATCGCACCGTAAGCAGGAAGATCAGTCCGATAATAAAAAAACCGCCTAATGCCAGCGCACTGTATCGCATACTTCCGGTAAGTTGGTTTACCAAACCGTAGCTGAATGTCCCAAAAACTATGGAAAGATTGTAGGTGACGTCATAAAAGCTGAAGTACGAGGCGTGATCGATCGTATTTGCCGGAATCAATTTTGAATACGTAGCCCGCGACAGGGACTGGATGCCGCCCATGATCAGGCCGACCACAAATGCAAGCCCATAAAATTGGTACTCGTTACCGATCGCAAAAGCGGCAATGCATACTGCGATCCATATCACGTTCATAAGTACAAGGGCAAAACGATTTCCTTTTCTTGCAGATATCCTTGCAAAAAACCATGCGCCCAGGGCTCCCACCAATTGGATAATAACCACGGTGGCAATCAGTTTGTGTTCCTCCAGGTGCAGCACATCTGTGCCGAAGAGCGTGGCGAGATACATCACCGTTTGCACCCCCATGTTATAGAAAAAAAAGGCGGTGAGAAACTTCTTCAGGTTCGGAAGATTTCGGAGGGTCTGCCAGACCTTCCTAAGTTCGGCATAACCCTTCGTCCAGATGTTGCCAGTTGGGTTTCGCCCATAAGGATTGTCTGGCAAGAGCGTAAATGGGATAAAAGAAAAGCCGATCCACCACGCACCGACCAATATAAACGTAAAACGCGTGGCATGAAGGCCCGCCTCACGTGGATCGCCGCCGAAACCAAAGGACTCAGGATTCATAATGATAACCAGACAGATTAACATCAAAAGAACGCTGCCATAATAGCCCATCGAGTAACCGCGCGCGCTGGTTGTGTCAAAACGATCTTCAGTTACGATCTCAGGAAGAAAGGCGTCGTAGAAGACCAGACTTCCTGAATAACCAATGCTGGCTACGATTGAACAAAACAGGCCCCAGCCCAATGCCTCTACACCGTCGAAGAAGTAAAG
>JAEZEH010000028.1 GCA_023417785.1 Bacteroidota bacterium | reverse complement strand
GTAACTCGAACTAACATTAACCTGAAACGACTTCCATGACCAACATAATCATTGCCGATGATCATCAGATGTTTATCGATGGTTTGAGGTCGATGCTCGAGGAAATCGAGGGCATCCGCGTAATAGGTGAGGCTAATAACGGCAAAGAGGCTGTTGATATTTGCAACACTGCGCAGGCCGATGTAGTGATCATGGACATCAGTATGCCGGTTATGGATGGTATTGAAGCCACACGCGCTATTCTGAAAAAGCACCCGCACGTTAAGATACTCGGGCTTTCCATGTTCAACGATCGAAACTTTATCGCCGACCTTTTGAAAAGCGGAGCCTGTGGATTCATCCTCAAAAATACCGGGAAGGATGAACTGGTATCTGCCCTTAACGCCATCCAGTCGGGAAATTCCTACCTGGGAAATGAAGTAACCAGGATACTGGTGAATTCCTTCATGAAGAAGGAAACGCAACCACAGTTCGAAAAGCTTTCCGAACGTGAAGTCGAGGTCCTCGAAAGTATAGCCCTGGGATTGACTACACAAGAGATCGCCAAAAAGCTGTTTATCAGCAAGAATACTGTCGAAACCCACCGCAAAAATCTTCTTTATAAGCTTAGTGCCCGCAACACTGCCGAGCTGATCACCAACGCATATAAAAAAGGACTAATTCAGTGATTCTTTTAAATCCCTGAATTCAGGGAGGCTAATTGATTGTGCTTTGGCCACATTTGTAAGAGACTGAAACAGATCTTTTACAAAAATACATTTTTCAGAATGGTGCTTGTTGCAGATAGTGGCTCTACGAAAACGGACTGGCGTTTGATTGATGAACAAACCAGGAAAAGCATAAGCATCTTCAGTGAGGGTCTCAATCCTTACTTTCTCACAGAAAACCAAATCCTTGATATCCTGCGGGCGAAGGTGGTTCCATTCGTATCCAACGTCGACAAGATTTATTTTTACGGCGCGGGGTGCGGCCTCCCCTTAAAAGCAATTGAAGTCAAGAACGCCCTTGACCAGGCACTTCCCACTTCCGGCGGAGCCATGGTTACCGGCGACACGCTCGCAGCAGCGCGAAGTGTGCTCAAGGATTCTTCCGGGATATGCTGTATTCTTGGAACCGGGTCCAACGGATTCGTTTACGATGGTCAATCCATTACCGCCACCGTGCCTTCGCTCGGATATATGTTTTCCGACTGGGGAAGTGGTACTGTGCTCGGAAAAGATTTTCTCGGTCTCATTCTTCAGGAAAGGATACCCCAGGCGATTCGCACCGATTTCAATCAGACATTTAACCTCGACAGAATACAGATACTACAAAGCATCTATAATAAACCAATGGCCAACCGGTTTATGGCATCGTTCTCTCACTTCATATTTAAGTATGCCGAAGAGGAGCCAGTGAAGTCTCTTATCCTCGAAAACTTCCGACAGTTTTTTCATTACTACGTCTTGCAGTTTCAGGAATTCAAGACGTTCAAAAAAGTGAGTATGGTGGGTTCAATCGGGTACCATTTCAAAAAGTATATTCTTCAGGTGGCAGGTGAACTTGGGATTGTAGTCGAAAAAATTATCAAAAATCCTATGGACGGACTTGTTGACTACCACAGTGCCAACACATCGGGAGAGCCGAAGCACGAAGTCTCCAACTCGTCTTCCAACGTGTAGCCATGACAGTTGTTATACGGCTGGTAATTGTTGTTGTACTAATCGGATGTGTCACGGCCACAGCTGCAGGTCAGTCATTTCCAAAACGGGAAATGCGTGCCGCCTGGATTGCTACAGTGATGAACATCGACTGGCCTTCGAACAAAGGGCTGTCCTCCACTCAACAACAACAGGAATACATTGAGTTGCTTGACAAACTTCACGCCGTCGGCATGAACGCTGTCATTGTACAAATCCGGCCAACCGCTGATGCATTTTACCCCTCGTCGTTTGAACCATGGTCTGAATACCTTACAGGGGCGCAGGGGGTTCCGCCGCAGCCATATTATAATCCGCTGAACTTCATGATTGACGAAGCCCGCAAGCGGGGTATGGAATTTCATGCGTGGTTCAATCCTTATCGTGTGAGCATGAACGAGGATTTCATTCCGGCGGCAGGCCATCCTTTTACCAAATATCCCGATTGGTTTGTCAAGTACGGGGGTAAATGGTATTACGATCCCGGGCATCCCGACGCGCGTGCGTTCGTACTTGAAGCGATCATGGAGACGATACGTCACTACGATGTTGACGCGGTACATTTCGACGATTACTTTTATCCGTATCGAATAAAGGATGTCGAGTTCCCCGATGATAGTTCCTTTCAGCGTTTCGGACGGCTGGAATTCGAAGACCGTGATTCATGGCGCAGATCGAACGTGGATTACTTTATCCGCGAGCTTTCCCTCAGAATAGCCAATGAAAGATCTCACGTGAAATTTGGTATCAGTCCGTTTGGCGTGTGGCGAAATATCGATATGGATACACGCGGGTCCAAAACTCAGGCTGGCCAGACCAACTATGACGACTTGTTCGCCGATGTATTGAAGTGGCTTGCCGAAGGCTGGATTGATTATGTAACCCCGCAGATCTATTGGCACATAGGATTCGATGTAGCGGAATATAAGACGCTGGTCGACTGGTGGAGCAGGAACGCTTTTGGCCGCCATGTTTACATCGGCCAGGGAATTTACCGCGTCGGTGGGAAAGGATGGGAAGACCCGAATGAGATCGTCAATCAGATTGCATTCAACCGGACGTTTCCCAACGTACACGGCAGCATGTATTTCAGTGCCAAGGTTTTTGCCGGTAACAAACGGAATGTCAACCAAAAGATTGATTCGCTCTATCGATATAAGGCTCTTGTTCCAGTGATGGAATGGAAGACTGCGGAGCCATCGGTGCCACCTCAGCTAAAAGCTGTTTCTGGCTCGCCGGACTCAGGATTACGACTGACCTGGAGTGATAGCCTTAAAGGGTCGGCGACGTATTATGTTATCTACAGGTTCAAAGGAAATCAACCCGGCTCGACAGAAGATGCTGAAGCCATTGCTGCACTGGTTCCCAGAAAGCCATCGGTGGACCAACACTGGACCGACACAAAAGTAAAGAAGCGAACCACCTATACCTATGTTGTTCGTGCGGCCAACCGGCTGCATGAAGAAAGCGCTGCCGGGAATGCCCTACGCGTTCGTACGCGAGGGAAGCGCGCCAATGTTCGGCCATTACAATAGGTCTCACACCTGGTAGTTAAGTGAAATGGGTATTTGGCCAAATCACCGTTTTCAGGGATAAAACTGACCACGCAAATCATAAGCTTTGATTGTGTTTTTCGACCCAAGACTTGTTTGTATGACAAAACACTTTTACACAATTCTCATTTCGTTTTTCTGTTACTATTCAGCCGGCCATATTCAGGTTTCCGGTCGTGTAGCGGGAGGCGACGACAATGAAGGCCTCGCCGGTGTAAACATTCCTGAAAAAGGTGATCCCGCCAATGGGACCGTATCTGACGCTGATGGCCGATACTCCCTTGCGGTTTCCGGGCCTTCATCGGTTCTGGGTTTCTCATTCATCGGGTATGAAATGGCCGAAATAACTGTAGGCAGTCGTGAGACTTTCAACCTGGCGTTAAATCCGAGCCTCGTGTCGCTGTCGGAAGTTGTGGTTACCGCGGTCGGCGCTTCTGAATTTAACGATAGAATAATTTGGTTTGGGTTTGGACAGGGTTAACGGCGCGTTGCTTCAGGGCAGCGCGCCTGTTACTTTTTTAATCACTTTATATCATGAATTCGGATAGTCGCAGAAGTTTTTTCAGGAAAGTTGTATTAGGAAGTCTGGGCGCCGGTATTTTCTCCGACACCTTCAGTCGCCAGACGCCGTCACCGACTCAGAAAGGTTTTTCTTTCCTGCACCTTACCGACATGCACGTCAGGCGAAAACGACTTGGCAATAAAGGTTACGAAGCTTGTATCGACCACGTCAACCGATATGCCACTCACGCGGACTTTGTGCTAATGGGCGGAGATCTGGCCTTCGATGGAAATTATACTGAGAAAGAAGAATTCATTGATCAGATCGACTTGTACAAGAAGGCGTCTGATAAATTGAAAATGCCTTATCACAATGCGATCGGAAATCACGATGTGTTGGGTTGGAGTTCCAGACGGAAAGTAAGTTCCGATGACCCCGATCTTGGCAAGAAACTGATCATGGACAAACTGGGAATGCGTGAAAGCTACTACAGCTTCAATCACAAAGGCTGGCATTTTGTAGTTATGGACTCCATCTTTCCCGTTCATGCGGATCATGGCCTTGGCTATAAGGCTGCTTTCGGTGACGCTCAGCTTGAATGGCTCCGTTTTGATCTGGGTAAGAATCATGCGCTGCCTACTGTAATAGTCACGCACATTGCGGCCTTTTGTCACATAACGCAAATGAACGGCGACGCGAAATCAAATCCGGTCGGACACATGGTCGTCGAGGATACGCTTAAATTCAGACAGATCATTGAACGGCACAACGTCAAAGCTGTACTTCAGGGCCATAGCCACGTTCCCGAGGATTACTACTATAACGGTGTCTGGTATATTACAAGTCAATCGGTAAGTGCAGCATGGTGGGGAGGAAACTGGAAAGGGTATCTTCCCGGCTACACCGTGCTTACAACAAACGGAGATTCGTTGTCCTGGAGCCGTAAGACGTTTGACTGGAATCACCACCTCGAACCCGAAGATACCCTTGAACGGGAACGAATTGCGCAGCGGCAGGAATTTGAAGCGATTCAGAACCGTTTGCGTGAAGAAGAAATCTCCGCGTCCCGCTAAAGTTGACCTCCGACAGCCACGCGGTTTCCGATCTCTTGCTTAACTTGGTGTTTCAGAATACACCAGTAACCATGCCGGCACAGACTCATTCCCCCCTCAGGCTAAACGTAAAAGGGATTGATTTTCCTGGGCTTTCTTTGTGGATTGAAACCGCCGTTAACGCCGAGCCAGGAACAGATTCTCGTCACACGTACATAATCACCGATGATACCGATTCGCTCAAATCGGATATTACGAATTTGCTGAAGGCACGATTTGAGGGTAGGGTGGTGCCGATGGTCATTGAGCACCCAAAACAAACGCTGACCAGCGCCTACCGGGGAATCAAAGTTGCCCTGGCTTCGTTTTTCAACACACTTTATGCATCGGGCAAGCCAGACGATCGCGTTGAGTTTTCAAAGAGACTCAGGCAAACACTGGGAGACGGGTTTCCGCTCTTCGCAAGCTTTGTTCCCGAGTCAACCGGAGAGAGCACGACGTCCTACGAAACAGCTGTGAAGAACCTCTTGTATATAGAATCGGAGCTCTTCCCGGTTCTCAACTCGTTCTTTACTTTCTTAACTGAAAACTCCACCTCACGGGTGTTCTTCTTCGTTAACGAATTTCATAACGTCGACGGACCTTCACTAAATTTGTTCGCCTATCTGCATCGCGAGCTTCCGCCGGACTGTGGGATATGGATTGCAGCTGGTAACGATAGTTACACGGGTATCGAAAATCTGAATTTGCTGGCAGATGGAACGGCTGAGCCGATTTTTGTAGGGCGGATGTATTCGTCCTTAGACCGCACCAGGATTGAGCAAACATTGTTGAAAAATTTTGGGCAGGCGCCACCAGAATGGATTGAATTCTGCGTCGCCAAAGGCATAAGTAACGAACACGCTATACGGAATATAGCACTTACCCTTTCAGATGGGGAAGCGATACACGATTTTGCTCTTGCCGGCAACGTGAAGGCGCTGCGTAATAACCAATGGTCAAAATTATCTGATCAATGCAGGCAATTGATGTCGGTAATAACATGTTTCGGGGGTTTTGATTTTGAGTTGTGTGCCGAGTGCTTCCAGGGTGATAGAAAACTTGTTGAAGTGCTATTGAACGAGGCCTGTGAACACGGGTTTATTCGGAGGAACAATGATTCGGTTGAAGTTGTCGATTCCGTTGCTCTACAGGACATCCTCAGTTTCATTCCAGCTCATGAACGCGAACGGAGCCACTATACGATTGCACACGCCTTATACCGCCAGCTCAATGACGCGACGCTGGGACGAAGTGAAGAGCTTATCGTCGGACATTTCAACGAGGCACTCTACCAGGTTCAGAACAATAATGAGCAGGAGCTGTGTGCCGAACTCAATTTGAAGGTCGGTCTCGCATGTCAGCGGGAAGGCAATTCGAGGAGAGCACGGGAACTGTTCACCATTGCTGCGGATCTGTTAAAGGAATGTCCCTGGCACAAAGTTGACAATATTCTCTTTCAGGTGCTGTTTGCCTTATCTCGCCTGGAGTATAAATTGGGCGAATATGATCCGGCCGAACATCATGTAGACTATCTGCTGGAACGTGTTAAAGACGTGGAGAAACGTGCGTCGCTCTTTGAGTTGAAAGTAGTTATCAATAACCGATTAGGAAGATACCGCAAGGCGGTCCTGAGTTTGAAGGAAGGGCTCATGGAACTTGGTCTTGACATGCCCTGGCAGGAATCGGAAGTAGCAAGGCAGGTCGAGGCTCTGACACGACAGCTACCGGGATACGAGGACCCGGAATCAATAGTTTCCCATGAAGGGATCCCTCATAAACCTGCCATACTGAAGCTTCTCTTCGTAGGTGGTATGAGCCTTCATCATACATCTGACGGCCTAATGACATGGGGCGCGCTACAGATAATCCAACAGGCGGGACGAGCTGTAGGTTCTGGTGAGAAGGCAATCGGTTACGTTGTTTTCGGTCGCGTTCAAATCATGCGAAATGAAATTGAACGTGGCTATAACTTTGGGAAAAAAGCACTTCATATCAATCGCTCACTGAACGACCTTACGCTTCGTTGCAGGGTTTACGGAATTTTTGCTTTCTTTATCAAACCCTGGAAGCGACCTTTTGATGAGAGTTTTCAATTGCTTGCAGAAGCGGGTGAGGCTGGAGAGAAATCAGGCGATCTCATCGGTGCCTACGTTGTAAAGACACACCGGTTAAACCTTCTTTTGCTATCTGGTAAGCCGCTGGAAAGCATTCTTGATATCCGTGTGGACGAAACGAATCCATCCTCTGAACTGACCTACTATATAACACACTATCAGAAGAACCTGGTCCGGTTTCTCCGGAACGAAAGCAACGTTTTCTCTATCCCGCACCTTGAGCCGTCATGGCTTGCGGCTAGTAATACAATTCAGGAAGAAAAGTTTTATCGGAACTTTGTATGGAGCCGGTATTACTTTCTGTTTGGTTACTTTGAGCTTGCCGTGGACGCAGCATTTGAAGCCAACGAAAACCGGAAACTTCAGGAAGGTGCCCCTCTTATTCCTGCCAATTACCTTATATGGTCCCTTTCTATATCCCAAAACTGGCAGAACATCCCGGAAGCCAGTCATGGGGAGAAACTTTCGTTTTTGAAAGCCGTATTGGAAAAGTTTTCCCGTTGGGCTGAGCATTCACCCGCAAACTTCCGGGCTTGTTACTTGTTACTTCGGGCGGAACTCTGCCGCATTGAAGGCGATCACGATTCAGCCATCCCGATGTATGCGTTGGCTAGTGAAGAGAATAGCGGTAATTTGTGGTACAAGGCGATAGCGTTCGAGTTGGCAGCAAAGTTCCATTTATCGACAGGCCGGATTGAAGAAGGAGTGAAGGCACTCATCGACAGTATCGACTGGTACACCCGCTGGGGTGCACCTGCAAAGGTGAGTCAGATTCAACAACAATTCAATGCTTATCTCGCGCCACATCCTGATGCAAATGGTATCACCATAGAGGCAATTCAGCATGAATTAAGTGGATATCTGCAAGTCAGACTGGTAATAAAAAAATTGCTTGCGTTGTGTTTACGCATATCAGGATCATCATATGCCGTTCTTGCTTCCCGTGAAGGAAATAGCGAGGCGGAAGTTTTGGATCGCTGTGCCCTCTTTATGGAGGACGTAGCTTCGGGTAAGGCAAATTTCGCTGCACAAAAGATTCATGAAGCATTGCGACATCAGGATATTGTAGTCGGTGGAGGCGACGAGGCAACTGCGTCTATAACAGTTGGCGAAAAACCCGCTGAAAACCGATCTTTCCTGGTTGTTCCTGTTTTCCTTCGAGATCATCTTTCATTTGTACTATACCTTGAAAGCGATTTTACGCCGTACGAATATTCGCGGGAAACTATTCGGTGGATTCGGATCGCACTGAATCAAGGCGCCATATCAATAGAAAACGCCCGCATCCATGAGCTGTCACTTAAGCTTAATGAAGAGATCCGACAGAAAATGGAGGAAAAGGAACGGCTGATGACGGAATTAAAGGCACAGCGCGATTTGCATCTGAAGGCGGTAGAAAGAACGCAAAACGAGGACCGCAAGCGTATTGCAAGCCACCTTCATGATAGTGTCGGTTCCATGTTATCAAGTATCAAGATGCGTCTGAACGGTTTTCAAAATGAATTTCAAACTCTTGTTCCTGAAAAGGCCGAAAAATTCTCGGCTACTATCGCGCTGATTGATGAAACGGTGCAGGAGCTGCGACGAATAGTTTACGACATGATGCCCGTGTCCCTACACCGCTTCGGACTTCAACCCACACTATATTCTTTTGTCGACCAGATCAACGAATCGCAGAACGTTCAGATTGAACTTCAGGTACTCGGGCTCGAAGAGCGATTGAATGAGGAGTTGGAAATAGCAGTCTACCGGATTTGTCAGGAGCTCCTTCAGAATGTGCTTAAGCATGCCGCAGCCACCGCCGTAAGAATCCAGATCATCCGTCATGTTGATCGTATCAACGTCATCGTTGAGGACAACGGAGTCGGAATGAGCCGGGAATCCCTCATTACCGGGATAGGCTTCGACACCATCACCACAAAAGTGAATTTGTATCGCGGTACATTTGAAATTGAAAGCAGTCCGGGAAAAGGAACGATGATCCTCATTGATATCCCGGTGACGGACGTCCACGCATGAGCGTAATCTGTTTTTCCTCCGTGTAAATTACACCATCCCGATGAATTACAATTTTAGTCATATCTTTAAAGACTTGGCGGCCGGTTCTTCTTCCGAACGGGGCTTTACATCGCAAGAGTCGGTAACTGTACTATGAAGAAATTGTTTATTGTTTTCGTCCACCTCTTTTTTGTTTCCGCTTCGTTATTCGGTCAGTTTACTGACAGCAATCTTCCCATCGTAGTGATTTCCACCGGGGGTGTTACCATACCCGACCAGCCGCGGATTGTGGGCACTATGAAAATCATTTACCGGGGTGAAGGCCAACGAAACTATGTGAGCGATCAGGACGACGTGAGCAAACTCAATTATAACGGTAAAATACAAATTGAAATCCGGGGGTCCAGCTCCCAGGAACTGCCCAAGAAACAGTATGGATTCACAACTGTGTTGCAGGATAACCAGAGCAATAACAACGTAAGCCTGTTGGCGATGCCTGAAGAAAACGACTGGGTTCTTAACGGCCTGGCCTTTGATGCTTCACTCATTCGCGACTATCTTTCATATAACCTGTCACGCCAACTGGGAAACTATGCTCCGCGACAACGTTATTGTGAGGTCATCATCAATGGATCGTATCAGGGGCTTTATATTCTTCAGGAGAAAGTCAAGATCGACGACAACCGGGTGGATATTACTAAGATTGGCCCGTCGGATAACACTGGTGAGTCGCTTACAGGAGGCTATCTGACGAAAGCTGACAAGGTCACCAGCGAAGACCCGTCTGCCTGGGTTATGCCAACCTATCTTGGGACAGTCACCGATTTTGTGCATGAGTTTCCCAAGCCTCGTGACATCACAAACGCCCAGCATACGTATATAAAAACGGTTTTTGAAAAACTCGCCACTGCTGCCAATAATAATTCACTGACCAATGGGTTTCCGTCGGTGATGGATGTCCCGTCTTTTGTGGATTTTGTACTGGTGAATGAACTCGCCGCTAATGTTGATGCGTATCAGTTCAGCACATTCTTTCACAAAGACAAAAATGGAAAGCTTAGGGCAGGGCCGTTGTGGGATCACAACCTCACCTTCGGAAATGATCTGTTTATGTGGGGGCTTGATCGGAGTAAGACAAATCTTTGGCAATTCGACAACGGAGACAATACGGGTCCGCGATTCTGGCGGGATCTGTTTAACAATACAACTTTCAGGTGTTACCTATCCCGGCGATGGCATAACGTAACGGGTGCCGGCCAGCCCCTGAGTATTGACAACATCAACAGTTTTATCGACGAAACGGTTGATGAAATCGGCGAGGCCGTGGTACGCGAAAACGCGCGATGGGGAACGATCGGAAATCACGAAACTCATATAACGGGAATAAAGAATTTTTTAATCAGCCGAATGGCCTGGATGACGGCAAACATCGGCGCCTTTGCCAGTTGTTCGAACGTGGCAGTGCCCCCGCTGGTGATCAGCCGAATCCATTATCATCCCGAATCGGACGCTGAATTTCCGGACGACGACGATCAGGAGTTTATCGAAATAGTAAATAACAGCGACGCTACCGTTTCCGTCACGGGGTATTATTTTAGCGGAACCGGATTCGTTTACCAGTTCCCGCACGGAACGATTCTGCCCCCCCGCGCGGTAATTCAGCTGGCCAACAACCGAAGCGTTTTTCGTCAACGGTATGGGTACGAGCCCTTCGGAGAATTTACCCGCAACCTGTCCAACAAGGCGGAGACGATTACGCTGGCGGATGCTTTTGGAAATATTATCGATCAGGTGGGGTATACCGATTCGGCACCATGGCCCGACGCAGATGGCAATGGCCTTCACCTCAAATTAAATGGTCTGGACCTCGACAATAGTCTGGCAACAAACTGGAGTGCCGTCGCAGAGGCAGTCAGCTCAAACGTAGTAATTGTGAACACCGAGGAAGGGCCTGAAGCCGAGGTAGCTGTTTATCCTAACCCTGCCACCTCAACGATTACGGTCAGCTCTCCAACGGCGATAACTTCGGTATCCGTTCTTGACCTGCGCGGCAGCGCGCTGACCAGGGTGGTGACAGACACAAACGAGGTTGTTCTCGACGTTTCAAGGCTCGCTGGAGGTATGTATTTCGTCCTAGTAAAAACACGGGGGCGAAGTACCGTCGTAAAACTCTCGAAGCTCTAACCATTACTAATGGGATTCGCGTGACAAACCGGCAACCTGCAACCGGCAACCTGCAACTGGCAACCGGCAACCTGCAACTGGCAACCGGTAACTGGCAACCGGCATCCAGTAACCGGTATCCGGCAACCGCTTCCCCCTCCATCTAATT
>JAEZEH010000120.1 GCA_023417785.1 Bacteroidota bacterium | reverse complement strand
CTTCTGGTTAGTCGACGAATAACAATGCGTGATAATCTGAACCCAGTCCTTGATGTTGATACCGACATTGAAAGAAAATTCCGAGCTACTGTTTCTAAACCTGTTGCCAGCGCCGACCATGAACCATTTGTGGATTTTTGCTGTCGCGTTCAATCCTGCGAGACTTCCGTTCGGATTGGTAACCAGTAGGCAAGACGGAACTACTTCGATGGCAGGCGTAATAACAAACTCATGAGATACCAGGAAGTTGAACGAAGTGAACTCGGACTGAGACCCACCAAATTCTTCGGGTACGGAGCCCATCCGGATATTCTTGACACCCGCTGCCAATATTAATTTCTTTCTATTGTAGGCCACGCCGAAATCGGCACCTGCACTTGCACTGCTACGATCATCACTGATTATCAGGGGGTCATCCGGGGAAAGGGGTCGATATGCATCGGAATTGATGATTCTCTTTTTATAATAAACGTGGGTACCGATAAACAATCCACTATTGGATTTGAATTTAATTTGCTTACTGAAGAGTCCACCGACATTGTAAGTTCTGAGAGAAAACATGTCCCCCAACATTGCCGTAACACCTACAGCACTTCCAATTCCGGGAACCCTGGCCTCATAGGAAGCGTAAAACAAATCGACATCACCTGGCCGACCCAGGTAAGACGTTGTGATGGCATGCTTGCCGTGCATCCCGGTTAAAGCCGGATTCGCCAGTTTGTAATCGTAGTAATAGTTTTGAAAAGGGTCGGAGATGGTGCCTCGTAAAGTCTGGCTATTGCCAATCATACTACTCAGGAGCACGATCAACACAACGAGATTGAGTCTGACAGTCATGTGCATAAAAACGATTGAAGCAAAATTATGAGAAATCGGTACAGGTTCGCTGCATCGTCAAATGATAATTTGCGTCAAAAAAAATCAAAATATTAAATCAATCATCAAACAATGACTTTTGGTAAACACCAAGTAATATCTAAACTCCAATCAGCACCCCCATCTCCCCATACCTACAAACCCCATTCACCCACTTCATCTGTTCAATAGTCCGGCATTCGGCGGAGAAGATGGTTTTGGTGGCGACGAGGATGCACGCGACGAGGGCGCGGCTTGTGGCAACGTTGAAGCGGTTGGGTGAGTATAGGAAGCTCATACCGCGGGGCGCGTCTTCGGCGGAGGAAGTGGTCATCGAGTAAATGACGATGGCGGCTTCCTGACCCTGGAATTTGTCGACGGTGCCGACCCGGAAGCCTGGCAGGGCGTCGGCTAAGGCGGCTACCTGCGCGTTGTAGGGCGCGACGACGAGGATGTCGGCATTTGTTATCGGAATGGTCTCGCCTTTCCGGTTTGTCCAGTGGAGATTGGTGGTGGTGAGGTCGCGGACAAGGTCGCAAATGGCAGCTACTTCTTCGTCGGAGCGGTTCTGGTTGGCGACGTGGTTCACAGGAACGTAGAAGAGTCCGGCGCCGGCGAACGGACTGTCACCAATGATCTTCATGTTTTCCAGTCCGCGTTGTGAAAGCAGCTTCCCTTCATAGTAAATCTCGCTGGTGAATGCAGTGATCTTGGGATGGAGCCGGCGTGTCATACCCAGGAAGATACCCTTGTCTTCGGGAATTGTGTTCCTGCCTTCGAGCAGGTGCGTGAGGGCTGCCACGTCGGCGCCTTCGGGATGGGCTCCGCGTTGTGGTTGTTCAAGCTGCTGGGGATCGCCAAGCAGGATCAAGTTGCGGCAACCGCGTGAGGCCGCGATAACCATAGCAAGTGACATCTGGCCGGCCTCGTCAACGAAGAGATAATCGGCTTTGCCTGCGGCGGCATCGACGGCCCATAGCCATGCCGTTCCACCGACGACGGCACCGCGGTGAAGGTGGTCATAGGCGGCATCGTTGCCTACTTCGAGTACACCCTCAGGGGGATCACCGGAATCGTCTTTATGGACCAGTGCCACTGACTGGCTACCGGCAAGTTCATATACTTTTGATAGCAGATTGTTGATCACCTTATGGCTTACGGCGGTAACTCCGACTTTTTTGCCGGCCTTGACCAGCGCTAGTATCATCAGTGCCCCGGCGTGTGTTTTGCCGGTGCCCGGGGGACCCTGAATGGCCAGCACACTGTTATCCAGCGCCAGCGCGGCACGGATGGCGCCGTCGCAGGGATCTTCGTCTTGCCGGAGAATAGGCCCACCGTTGTAACCGATAAATCTTGGCGGTAGCTGCAAGAGGAGCTGCTTCGCGGTTTCGTGACCGGCAGCCTCGAATCCGTGGGTGGCAATGTTATCACCAATCGTCATCAACGAAGCTTCGAGCTTTGCTGTCGTCACGCCTTCCTTGATATGTACTGCCGAGGGGTGGATATCTTTTGACTTTCGCGTCTTCACCACGTCGATCTCCCAGCGATCGGTGTCGATACGCAAAACGGATCCCCACTTTTCGCCGCCTCTAATTTCGCGCAGCTCATTATCCTTGCTGATCGAAATCTCCTGTGGCGGAAGCCTGTACCGCTGCCGCGAAACTGACTGTTGTCCTTCCTTCGGCAGCTCACACACGAATTCCAGACCCGCGATGGCCTTACGTTCGTTGAATAGCGCGTCAAAATCCAGGTCCTCGCGGGCGTAGTACTCCCACCAGTTGGTCTTCTCCTCGCGGTTGAAGTAATGCACGAGATGTGCGAGCAACCACTTCGCGCGCTGCTCCGGGGTTCGTTGCAATGAGTCTGACGGGATATCCCGGACCAGCTTCTGAAAAAGTGTGTTCCGTTTCTCCTGATTCAGGCTTTGCGTTTCCGACGGCTTATCATCTTTGGGTACCGGTCGCGGCAGACTAACTCCCTTTCCTATCTCATCGCTGCGGATGCCTTCCAGCCATACATGCAGCGCGTGCGTCGCGCGGCAGTCGTCTTCATTGTAATCCTGCACCATATCCATGAGTTGCGGGTCAATTTCCAGTCCGCTCCGGAATTCGAGCATGAATTCAAGGTTCCGTCGCGCGGGTCCGGCCAACGCCAGGTCTACCTTACGGATATAGTCCGTGAACTTTTCCAGGTCTTTCAACGAGTAGCGTTCCACACTGGCGCGCAGGGTTTCTTTCGATATCGCGTGCAAGTCGATGTAACGCAGTCCGCGCAAGAGCCGGTCATTGTCCTCCTCGTGCAGCGCATGCTTTGACGCCAGGCGTTTTATCGCGGAAGGCTCGTAAGGCGAATAATGGTAAATGTGCATGTCGGGAAACTGTGTCCACCGGTCCAGGAGAAACCGCATGAATTCACCGAAGATCTGTTTCTCTTCTTCGAGATTTTTCGCCCAATACCTTTTGTAGATCAGTTCGCCGTTCTCATTCCGTATCACGACACCCAGGAGATATTCAATTCCGCCGCCGGGGTAAAACGGATCACCCTCGATGTCGAAATACACATCGCCTGCGTCGGGCTCGGGAAGTCGGTACAAGCCCCTGTGTGCCTCGAGGGGAAGCAATTCATGAATCGGCTTTTCGCGGCCACGTCCCTTTAGCTGGATTCGCGCCTGATGGTGCACCTTTGTATACGCGGCTGCGTTTCCGCGCAGCGGAGGCTGAGGCAGTGGCTGATCCCGGTTCGCGAACTGTTCCAGCGTGAAGATGTCGTGACGGCGCAATTCGGAGATGTGCATCTTGTGAATGCCCGCAATCAGCGAGGGATGATCATCTGCATGCCGCTTTGCATCGCACGCACGCCACCAACGGCAGATGCTGCATTGGTCCACCGGTTCGGGATAGGTATTCTGAGGTCCGGAATTGATCGTCTCTAAAAACGATTGACGCGTGCGTCTGAAGTAGGCCTTGAAATCATCGTAGCGGAACGACTCCTTTTCGAAGGGAGTGCCGGGCTTGACCACCCAAAGCAATTCGGGCGATCTATGCTGGATCATTTCCACGATGTCGGCATAGACACAAAGCTGCAGGATCGTTCCCGCTTTCGTGTCGAGGGCGAGTTTCGTGTCCTGCACTTCGTACGACCAGGCGCCAAGGCGGCTGGGCTTATCCACTTTCAACAGGATATCCGCTCTTCCGTTCCACGTGTCATCCGCAAGAACGGCCTGAACGATAACATCGACCCCATCTTCCATGTGGGCGATGGTTTCATTGACTTTGGCGTTCATATCCATTTCCACGACCTTGAGGCCGGAGTCTTTCAGATACTTCACATACGCCGCTTCATGTTCGCGACCCCGTTCAGCCAGTGCTTCGAGCGATGGATTGTTGACGTGAGGTCGCTTATGGTTTTCGGGGTCAACCACTACCAGCCTTTCGAGTTCGGTGGCATGCACACAGCCCAGGTGTGTGGACAAGTCGGTGGGGAAAAGGCGGATTTTGTCGTTAACAAGTTTCATCAGCGCGAAGTTGGATTGATCCGGCCAAACGGGAACTGCATCGTGAAACTGTGTTGATGTACGGATACAATTACCATAACGTAAATCGGATAAAATGATACAGCCCACCCGTTAACAGCATTACCTGTTTCAAAACGGATGGGCTTCCAATCAAATCTAGGTAAATTTCACATGGCGTGCAAGTACAACGGTGTGGCTAGGTCCTTGCAAAACATTCGGGCGTTTTCGGCCTCTAAAAATGGCTCGCAGCGAGGGCTTAAAGCCCTTTCAAGTCATCGTCACGAAAGCGTGGACCGGAGAGCTCAGGACTAAAGTCCTTCCTTCTTATGTTGCTAGATTCCTCCTGCTAACGCTCGGAGGTTACTCCAAAACACCAACCCCCGCGTGAGTGATCGCAGCGGCACCCCGGACCCCGATCGAAATCTATTGGTGCTAAGAAAGACTAATTTGAAATTGGGCCATGATGTTGTCAAAGATGCCTTCATCGGGGGAGGAGTATAGCGGAGAGCACGACCCCCGCCCTGTGTAACACGCGATGCCAACGCGGCCTCTGCAAGCACCGCAGCTGATTTATGGTGCATAGACTGTCGGAGGGCGGGGGGCACGCCCAAGTGCTCTTAACCTCTTTCCTATTTCGATCGCCCGGTTTGAGCGACGTTTGCATAACTCGCATCTGCGCTGATACATTATTCTCTTCCGGCAACGTTCACCTTTGTCATATCAGCATTTGCGTTGATGACCGGAAAGTACATCAGCGAAATCTGCGCGGGGTTTACGTGAAACCTGCCTGTGAAGCGCGGAATCAGGTGCACTTGAAATACATAGGTACCCGGAGTCATTTTCTGACAGAAAACGACTGTCCGATCCTTGAAATACTCGCGGTGGGTTTCGATGTTATTTGAATGCTGGCGTTTGTCGGCGTAGCTGCACCCGCCAGGGATCGGTATCTCAATCATGACGTGCTCCAGGTCGGTGTTACGTACGATGTCAATGGTGGTCTTCAATATTACCGGTTCACCTTCCTTCAGGACTGAACTACTAAACTCCGTTTTTATTTTGAACCCATCGGTACCGGCTTTCGCTGTTGTGACCTTTTCTTCCGTGTACTGCATATAATACACGGGCTCGCCAGCATCCTTGCGGATCATCAGTTCTTCGCCTTCGTCAACTTCTATTTTGTATGGAAACGTCGTGATGGTGGCACTCGCTTTCCCGCTGAGCGATAAAAGGGCCGGGGCGGCCTTGGTGCTCCCCTCGGCCAGAAGCGCAGGCAGAATACTTAGAAGTACATTGGATGATTCGTAAGTGTTCCAATTCCCCTTTCGCCGCAATGAAAGGAAATACCTCTGCATCGGGAATCTCAGGTCCCGGAGCGCGCTGTCGCGAATGGCCATACGATACGCGATGAGATTAGCCGACAGCGCGCCTGAGTACCAGTAGCGTGGCCGCAGATCATCGGCAAAATACGCTTCATTGAGAATATTCTCCTTCTTATATCGAAGCAGTGAATCAGAAACCCATGACAAGCGCTGTAATTGACGTATTTCGAGAAGCATAAACTTCTCGCTAAGCAATGAATATCTGTAACGTCTTTTATCTGTACGGGCAGCTGAATCGTACTTTACGAGAAAGGATTCAAGTGTTTTAGCATAACGTTCGTAGTCAATTTGAGCATTCCACATAGCAAGCGCATGTAATACTTCGATGTCAGACAGGGCAATGTCTTTTGCGAAGTCATACTTGTATGTCGCCTTGCGCGTTATATTTTTAATATCGAGATCTACCGAATAGCCGGCATCCTTTGCTGCCTTTAATGCGCGCAGAATATGTGCCGACATCCAGTATGATGTATTAGGGGAAACGTCCCACCACGACCAGAGAAATTCAGAATTTTGATTTTTTAACAACCGGTGGATGATCCGCTTAACATGATTATCATATTCGAATGGCTTACCCTCGTACTGCATTACAAGTTTGTAACTCAGTAGTCCAATAAGTTTGGACGCAAGTTGTTCGTTGCAGTCATACTTGTAATGAATCAGATTACGGGCATCCCCGGCGTATAGGTCCAGCGGACTTGCAAGGAATTCCAGTTTGATGACCTCGTCTTTTTCCGGTTTCACGATTACCTCATCACCATTTCTAAGGACAGACACCGTTCCGTTCGCCCTGAGTGTTCCCTGTTCGACGATGGGGATTTTTCTTTCCTCGCCATCGAGATATCCGTCATTCCTTATAAAAGAATATCCCGCGCTTAACGTATCCGTTGCAGTTATTATTACGGGGCGTACTTCCCGATGGTAACTGTCAAATGTTATCATATTTTCCTCAACCGCGACTCCTGACCATCGGGTTTTGCCCTCGATCGTTTTTTCTGCCGTATAATTCAAAACCTTGCCAGTGAGATTAACAGAATCCCCCATAACCAGAAATCGTGGAACGTCAAGTTCAGCCATGAGGGGTTTGTACGATTTGATGCTTTTGCGCGCAGTGCCAGTGTTTAATCGCCTGTTCATGCCGTAGACTACTGCGTCCCACCGCGTGAGATCATCGGGAAAAGTTACGGTGAATGAGCATTTGCCATGGCGATCAGAAACCAATCGCGGCTCCCATAATGCAACATCCGAAAAATTTGAGCGGAGATTTTTAATTGTCAGCAGGTCCCGATACAGTTGTCGTTCTGCCAGATCGCTCTCCTCTTTTGAACGTTCGCCTGTATTTGGCTCGCGGCTGATAATATCGGGTCGTGATATTGTGACGCCGGCGACGCGTCCCTGCAATGAGGAAACCGCGCTGGTAAGGTTGCTCTGCCGGCTTGCGCCATACCCAATTACCACAATTTCCTGAAGCTGCTGTATGTCAGGTTCCATTACGATCGAAACCTCCGAGCCGGACCGCACTTCGAACTCCTTTATAATATAACCGATGAAACTAACTACGATTGTAGAGGGATCAGCGGGAATATCCAGAACAAAACGTCCGTCAATATCAGTCACGGTTCCGATCGCAGTACCCTTCACAACAATCGTCGCTCCCGGCAAAGGCTGATTTGTGTCGTCCATGACGGAACCGTGGAGATTGCCGATGCTGTTTCTCCGCGTTTCGAAAGTGATAGTTCGGGAAGGTGCCGTGGCTGATCCGAAACAATTGCTATATCGATCGGCTAACCACGCACTTGAATTACTATCCCGTTCGTTGATCATCGAGTTTCTTAGATCCGCGACCATATTCGTATGCGATTTCAGGTGAATGCTATCCATGCGTATATATGTGGCGTTATTATAAAGCACGATCACATTATGGTACCCTCGCGGTATCGTAAAATAATGGGGCTTTGTTGAATATGAACGGCAAGGCGATACAACGACACCGGTGCTGCAGTCCTGAAATAGCACGGTTGACACGCCAGACCGGGCTTCTTCAAAAGGTAATAACAACTGCACACGGCATCCATAATCCATCAGATCAATTACCCGCGGATGCCATTTTTCCTCAACTTCGGAATTCATTTCCAGCAGAAGCTTTTTATTGATGGCTACGTCGTTAAGCGTGGTCACGGGACTGAAAGACCGGTCGAAAAGGCGATCAGGAAACAGCTTTGGCGCGTCGGTTTTATAGACGACATTTCCTGCCACCTCATATCGAAATCCGCCCGAGTGTCGATATCGCGTTACAAATCGATCATGACTCGTATACGTCTGCATCCCTTCGGCAACAGGCCCGGCGATGAGTGTACGTGTTCCCCGGCGGCGTGGTGATAACGGAACGAATTGCCTGCCCGTAGTTAAATATGAGGGTTCATCTGATACTGTAAATGCCGCGAGATATGGTTTGTATCTTTTGATTTCCGTTTCGGTAAACACGGACTTTGGATATTTCCGCATGAAATTTTGTCTTATCCATTGCGGCGCGATCTTGTGAACTGTTACTCCTTTCGGCAAACGGTCAAGATCCAGACTAAGAATGGTTTTGGCGTTTCGTTCGAAAAATATTGAGTCCAGCACCACTACACGATCAAAGAGACGCAAAGTGACTTGTTTGGGTCTGTCGGGCTCAACATAAAATGACTTGCTTTTCGGATGGTCAGCCCAGGAGAAGTACACCGGCACACGATCAACCTCGACAACGTAAACTTGTTTCGCTGCTCCGTTTTGCATGACATAAGCAGCGAACTGCGTGCTGTCCTGAATTGGCGTCGCATACCTGAACATTTTGTTCATCGGATAAGTGAACTGATAGTGTTTCATTGTGTCAAGGTGTGCGCGCGGTGCCCATTTGTTATAGTCCAGATTCAGAATCGCGACTCTCTTGTTCACATCGCTCTTGCTATACGTTGCTTTTTTTGATCTGGCGGTTGAAGTTGTTCCGTAATACGGAAGGTCCGGCGGATAGTAATCAAGCTTCGCGGTCGTGGCAAGGGCGGTCAGGTCTACATCACCGACACCGTTTCCAAAAGCATCGCGCACCTGAATATTCACATCGGCTTTCTGACCCGGGTATACGCGATCCGGGATGTCAAGGGAAATATGGAGAGCACCTGTATGGAATTTAAACTCCCTGGTTTTGATGTGATCTACTCCTCCTAAAGCATACAACAATTCTACGTAGTACGTCTCGCCTCGGCTTACCACTTCAGCCACGTACTCGAATTCAGTCCCAAAACCGGTTTCCAGTAAAGTACTCCCCTGATACACATACCACGATACCGGTATTTTCTGCGGGTTTTCGATGGAGACATTAAAACTATCCCTCTCAATGCCGCCGACGAAACTGATATTCGGTAACATGTCCGCCATTCTTATGGACCTCGACACCAAATCACTCTCAAAACGAATGGAAGTCGCTGCCGGATTTATTTTTTCCTTGTGAGGCAGGACCATCTGCATGCCTTCCATGCCACCGTCACGATATACTTTCGCGGAGACGCTGTCGAAGGGAATACCTTTGTCCAGTACCTGATACAATATGCTGTCGTTAACGTACGAAGCTTTTAGCTCGAACCGGGAGAAATAGTGCGACGCTCTCGCGCCTGCTTCCATACGTTGGTTCTCGCTATTAAGCGCTGTGACATAAACACGATAGCCGGTGTTCGACTTCCCAAAAAGAGAAGCTGGAATTTCAACCAATGTTTCACCTTCAGGATTCAGGTAGACTTCTCTAAGCAGCAACGTGTCAGGCAGCATCACCACGGGTTGAAACACCTCCCGGATATTCTCGGTAAGCACCATAATAGTAGCCCGGGCGTCTTTGAGAATAAGTCCATTTTCATCGGTCGCCTTGACTTTTACGAAATTGGAGGCTGGAGAATACTGTTGTTCTGTCTCCAGTTCGACAGCAAGTCTATTTCCATGAAGCTCATAATCTTCATATCGAAAACTGCTATTCGAAACAACGCGTCCGTGCTTATCCCAAAGCTGCACCGTGTAACTCCTGTCCAGAGTGAGCTTCAGCGAGTCGTGCAGAACAAATTCGCCGGCAAAGCTACCCGGCCGATGTGGGGTCACTGTGCCGACCTTGAGTGGCCTACCTGATTTCATCAACCAGACTTCCAGATCTTTCCGAATAGGACTACGCGAACCCGAAAGCGCATACGACTTAAACCTTACACGTTCTCCCGGTTTGTATTTGTTCTTGTCTGTAATCATGTATGAATAGAAATTCGGGCCCTCATCAGGGTGATAGTAGTCGTTAGTCCACGAAGGGACATCATGCTTTTCAATATTGAAGACTGACAGAAACCCATCAAGTTCTACTGTAACGAATTTGTTTTGCCCATTGAACCATTCATTTTCGACACGATAAGTATTCGTGGAGGAGTTGAACCGTACTCTCCTTGACCTGAATTTCACCCTGGCGTCTTTTCGTATGTTCCCTTCATGGTCGAGAACCTGAAGGGCAAGCGCGTTATACTCCCTGAGCAGAACGACCTGATAGGGAAACACGCTTTCGTATTCACAATGAAGCTTGTTTTCGATTATCTTAACGAAGATAAGGTGGCCCTGGGCCGGCTTCCGCTTCCATCCGGCAGCGATGTTGAAGGTATCAACTTGTGTGTGGAGCAGTCTGTTGATAATGGTATCAGGGCTGGATTTAATCAGCAGCCTGCGAGCTTCCTTATTTGAAATCTTGAAGACGAATCCGGTTTCGGGGGCGTTATTCCATCTGATCTCCTGAGCGGAGATCAAAAATACGGGAAACAGGGCCATAGTGAATCCGCAAATCAGTATGTAATTCTTCATCATGGAACAGGTCGGTTAGTTAGGGATGAGATGTATGCCTTATCCAAATTCCATAAAGTAGATTGCTTTTTTTTTGAGCGCAATGATGACTGTGCCCAGAGCTAAGATCCCTTTCATATTATCGTCACGAGAGCGTACACCGTGGGGTTCAGGACTAAAGTCCTTCTTTCTTATGTTGCTAGATTCCTCCGGCTAACGCTCGGAGGTTACTCCAAAACACCAACCCCCGCGTGAGTGATCGCAGCGGCACCCCGGACCCCGATCGGAATCTATTGGTGCTAAGAAAGGCTAATTTGAAATCGGGGCCATGATGTTGTCAAAGATGCCTTCATCGGGGGAGGAGTATAGCGGAGAGCACGACCCCCGCCCTGTGTAACACGCGATGCTAACGCGGCCTCTGCAAGCACCGCAGCTGATTTATGGTGCATAGACTGTCGGAGGGCGGGGGGCACGCCCAAAACTGCCAGACTTTATCCTGTTTTGATCCCCTTATAAACTACCTGTACAGGCAAGTCACGCGGAAAGAAATTATGAATATCTTTAGCACCATATATGCCGTTGTTGTGATGCGGTTTTGATCTTAAAACACGATTTAGCGGTGATGCCATAAAAGAGAGAAGCCTATTGTCAGGAAATTAAATTCGAAATGAACCACGACCTACCTTCCTCTACGGAACAATCGAATATCTGTCACACGCCGCCGACTGACAAGCGCAAATATCTACGCGATATCGGGCAGAACCTGGTTCGCGATTACGGTAAAAAGAAATACTACAAACCGGATCAGGTGAATAAAGCGCACACAACCAGCGCATGGAGTGGCCTCGATTTCAGTTGCTGGGCCATGTGCACATATTCCAGTCATGAAGATTTCGATGCCTATCATGAACAAACTGGTGAGGTGTGCAATTATACGGAAATGAAGAGTACGATGCTCGAAGGCGTTTCGGTTAGTGACGATGTGCACCTTGCCGATATTGCGGATGTGGACTTGGATGTGTCGTGGCTTGACGCCGGGGCATTGCTGGATGGCGTACTCGAAGGGATTGGAGACTTCTTTGCAGCAATTGCTGACGGGGTCAGTTAGTAACCGGTTGAAATGATCCGTGTCGCCTCATCCAGAGTGGTAATTTACGGTTGATACTTAGCGTCTGGGTCTAAAGTTCTACATATCACAGTCACGAACGTGTGTACCGTGGTGGTTCAGGACCAAATTCCTTCTTTTTAATGGTGCTAGATTCCTTCGGCTGAAGCCCGGAGGTTACTGTGTTTGAATACAGGATAACCTGCTTCAATACGAACACCGTATGGGGTGAACGCCCATTTGTAAATTTGCCGCCACGTCCCCATTCGCACCGTTGAGAATGGGATCATCGTGAGCAGGCGCAGTTGCGATACGTGATTCGAATGAAATTAAGCCAATACAATTTTCATTCTGATCAAAATTAGTGACGTAGCCAGACCTTCTTCGGCGCGGCGAATGGAGGGATGAGGTGAAAGAAGATTTACCTCACAAAAAAAGGACCGCCCCACGCGGGCAGTCCTTCTATATTAACTATTACGTAGCGGCTTTAGAAACTCGCCATCTCTTCTTCGGTAGCTGACATCTGGAAGACGTTAACAACGCCATCGCCTTCGCAGCTCACAACGAGTGTGCTTCGCTTGTTAGGGCTGTCCTTCGCGGGAATGAATAGCACGCCTTCAGGAGCATCGTTGGTTTGAAGTATCTGTAAGAAGACAGGAGAAGTCGGAGATGTGATATCAACAACTGCAATAGCATCAGCGCGTTCAAGGCCGAGGAACGCGATTGTGCGGTTGCCTATCTTTCCGATGGCTACGTTTTCAGGTTCAACTCCTTTGTCGTCACTGCGGCTGTCATCATAAAGGTCGGGCCGTTGCGACATAAGATACTCTGTTAACTTGTTACCAGAATCGTAAATTCTATTTCCGTTGTGACCGTTCCAAATGGTAAATGATCTGGTGCCGAAAGTATGAAGCTCGTCGAAGTCGCCATCGCCATCGATATCGCCATCGCGATTGGTAATCTTTAATCTTCCTGCTTCTGCCTGTAGTTCTGCGGCGTTCGGGAATTTCCCCGGATCTAGTGTAATATCTGCTATGCGTGACTCTTCGTTGAAGATATCCCCTTCTTCGTAAGGAGGAAGCACGTCATCACCAGTAGGTCTCAGCCTGCTGTCGCCTTCGTTCACCGTCACTAGGAAGTTTGCTCCTCCAACGCGGTAGGATTCAATTCCATCGGGCATGAAGATTCCTTTTACAGGATAGTTTCTAAATACGATTGCATTATCGCGATCACTTGGATCCAGTTCGTTTCCGGGCAGCGAATGATCGAGACGCCCAAGCGGGAAGATATCCTCAATTCGTTTCGACATCAGATTTACCTTAGCGATGGCGTTGTTCTCCTGAAGCGTCACCCACGCCGTATGGCTATCTTCAGAAACTGCCACATATTCAGGTTCTGTATCCTGTGCCAGTGTGGTTCCGGCAGGTCCGGGCATACGGAAGCCTTTGCTGATCAATGATGCAGCACGACCATTGAAAGACGTGAAGTCAAGCGTTTTCACGCTGAAACCATTCAAGACATCTATGATAGAAATAGAACCCAGAGGGTCGATGGAGTAATCTTCACTTGGTTCGCCTTCATTAGCGGATACGATGAATCGGCCGTTGTCGGTAAACTTCACCATATCAGGCAAAGAACCGACGGACACGACAGCTTTTTCTGAAAGGTCATCGGTCCGCCATACTACAACGACACCGGGATTGGTTTTTGGTGACGCTTCGACAGCAGCAGCGAGAAGACCGTTCTTTACTGATACGCTGTTTACACCACCGCCGTACACGGCAATATTGATGTCGCGTTCGTATTTAAGATCGAACGGGTCAGACATATCAATCACATCGATACCCGACTTTACTGCATTGACAACAAATAGACGTTTTGTTCTTGGGTCATAAGCGGAAATCTCTGCAGCTGTTTCTCCTCCCTGCAATTCGATATTGCTTATCTGCGTAAAGCCACGCAGCTGTTCCGGCGGATGCGGATTGTGTGGGAAATGATCGCACGCTCCAACGAGCAGTGAGGCGAGGACAAACGCACTGATTGTTCTTTTGTTCATAGATTATTTGATTTAAGAAATATGGTTTAAGATATGCGTCATTGGTAAATCCGAGAAATAAGGTAGCTACTGCTCCGACCCAACCATGTAAGACTTGCGCCATGTTAAATGAGGAGCGCCACCGTCAATACATACCGGATTTTTCCGGTTACCACCAACACCAGGCCTCATTGCAAACGAGCAGGCACAAGTATAGTCATTTCTCTTTTTCTAAAAACCCGGAATTATAAGGTATCATGAACCCTGTTGGTGGCTTTTTGATTATGGTAGTCCGCTCAAAAAACTTACATGACCACAAATAAATTTGGAAAAGG
The DNA here is from genome assembly GCA_023417785.1 of Bacteroidota bacterium. Classification (GTDB taxonomy): domain Bacteria; phylum Bacteroidota; class Bacteroidia; order Cytophagales; family Cyclobacteriaceae; genus Ohtaekwangia. The sequence goes on along the minus strand of JAEZEH010000120.1, from coordinate 24,526 downwards.
TCGCATCCACTTCCCGGACAGATCAAAACTGCATTATTAAATTGTTTCGTTAATTTTTTAAAAATCAACCCCGAGTTGTCGCACCTGAAAAATCGGGATGCGTCATTCGTAGCGGGGCCCTTTCGGTTCCTCAAAGCCAAAACTCTTTACACGAGATAACTTTCAGGCGCTGTTACAAAAAAAACAAGCGTTGACCAACTCTATCTTTGTTTTCCCTGATTGGAATCGATTAAACGTTTTTTTTTGATCGGGCAGAAAAAAACCTAACCTACAATATTTATGAAGAAAACAATTGGTCTGCTGCTGTTGATGGCAACCCTTCATGCAGGGTATGCACAGCAGATTACACTCGACAATGACAGCATCGACTTTTACACATTGTCTTTAGAGGAACTAATGAATATCCGGGTGGTGTCATCAACAAAGACGGAGATGAGCATGCAAAAAGCACCCTCCGTTATACGATTATTCACCAAGTCGGATATCAATGAACATGGCTTCCAAACATTGAGGGAAGTACTCGACCAGGTTCCTGGGTTTGAAATTCAGGAATATCGGGCAGGCCACCAACTGACGTGGGTGCGTGGCGTACAATCGCGCTACAACAACAAAGTGCTTCTGCTCATTGACGGCGTGCCTATGCGCGACAGCTATTACGGAAATTTCAATATAGACGAGATGATTCCGATTGAAACAGTTGAACGCGTCGAAATCATAAATGGTCCTGGTTCGGTGCTTTATGGTACCAACAGTTTTTCGGGTGTTGTAAGCATTACGACCAAGCGCACCGGCAAAAGCGTTTCACTTAAAGCGGGTTCGTTTAATTCGTATTCAGCCAACGCTCAGGCAGACTACAAAGGTTTGTTCGTAAACGGGAACTTCTTCAAGACAGATGGCTTCTCCCCTGACCTCAATTCCGACGGCAAAGTGCGGAGACATGATCAAACTGCGGTGAATAGTTCATTCATGGCAAAGTACGAGTATAAAGGACTTCAGTTAATGGGTAGCTATACGCATTATGAGTATCCTTATAGATACCGTGATGCCAAGGGCGATTATTCGTTCACCCGAAATCCGATTTACGGGGCAGCCACTTATTCGCTTGACATCAACAATAATGCGAGCTTAAAATTCAGAGCATTCTATAACAAGTACAACTTTGAGATTGACAAGACGAAGTTCACTAACGCCACAAGTAATGAAATCAGATCGATATCGACTGAATATTTAAACTCAACTATTTATGGTGGCGATGCGGAGTACTTCGTCAAAATGAAAAAGCATGAGTTCATTGGCGGTATCAGTGTACTAAATGACATGGCAAACGATATGCGTGTAGTAACCGTGATGCCTGAGAAAGAGGTCGAGGACATGATCGTTGGCGGTAATACAACGTTCACCAGAAGTGCGGTGGGATTCTTTATGCAGGATACGTACAACCTCTCGAATGTTTTCGCACTCACCACCGGACTTCGCTACGATCTGCTGTCGGATTTTGACAATCAGTTCAACTACCGTCTTGGTCTTACCGGATCATTCACAAAGAACTGGTATGGTAAACTCCTCTTCGGAACCGCTTATCGCACTCCTTCCTACCGGGAATACCTTGACATAGTGGGTTATAATGAAGTTACGCCCGAAAAACTCAAAACCCTTGAGCTGCAGTTTGGATATGTGTCGAATAAAATCGATGTAAACGTGACGCTCTACAATAACGACTACACCGATTTTATCAGTGAGGTTCTCGTAGATTCGATTCAGACCAACGGCGGCGATATGCGTATCATCGACGACGAAGTGTCATTCAACTTCGACAGCCGCCGCATCACCGGCGTGGAACTGAACACAGTGTTTAAACCAACCCGGAAAATCAGCATGCTGGCCGGCCTTTCCTACAAGATAAATGCTACGGAAGAGCTGGGTGGTTTCCGTACGGATGACATTATTTACGCATCACAGGAGATGCAGTTTTCCGAAAGCGATCTGCTCTTCATGAGCAAACTCACCGGTAACTTCACGGCAACGTATCATTTTGGAGACCGGGCCAGAATCAGCCTGAGCGGATTGTATTTCTCCAACCGGAATACACCTTCAGACTACCAGGCTGATGTTCCCGAAGGCGTGGGCAATACTGCGAACGCAGACGGCTTCATTCGTCTTAATCTTGCCGGTACAGTTAACATCTACAAAGGCTTGAGCGCAAGTGTGAATGTGTACAACCTTTTTGACGACAACCATTTCTCTGGCCCTTATGGTGGTCAGCGTGACTATGACGCACAGTGGACAGGACGTATGTTCCGGACTGGATTGAATTACAGATTTTGATGGGAGTTAAGTAATAGTTGAAGAATGGCCTGCGTTTTCGCAGGCTATTTTTTTTCCATGCGGATATGCCAGGTCAAATCATAGCAAACCCAGTCAGTCTCAAAGTTACGCGGTTCCTGCGAATAGGGCTAAAGCCCTTTCACGGTATTCGTCCCGAAAGCGTGCAGCCAGGTTTCAGGACTAAAGTCCTTTTTGTATCTTCTTGTATCCCTCCGGATAGACCAGGATAAATCCGGAGGTTATTGTCAAATTCTCTTGTTTTTCGAATCAAGCCAAACGCTGCCAGAGCTTAAACCCCTTTTTGTGTAAGTGTCACGAATATTAAAGTCGGCGAGGGTTGGATCTTAATAAAAATTGACCACACTCCTCAATAGGACTTTAGTTTTTAACGACGGATATGCACTTATTCGGGACTGGATAATCCGGGGCTATTATGAAAAACGTTGGTTCCGGCTCAAATACAAATCTACCAGGACATACAGCCCTTTCGTGGGATCGGTACGAATACTAAGTCAGCGAGGGCAGATTCTAATAACCTCCGGTTCTACCTTGCCAGAAGCCGGAGTGTATTGTGTTCGACGGTACGACCAGCGGTCATTTCAATAAGCTGTAGGCAAACCATAGCATCGGTGCCTGGCCGTGCATGTCGCCGGTGTGACGGGGCCGATCGAGGTAATACTGCGGGTCTGTGCTTTGACCGGTGCCGACGCAGATGTCGGTTAGTTCACCGTTTTCATTTACGTAATCACAAAGGGCAAGCCAGGCTTTTTCATATGATGGTCTGAATGTCTGTTCAGGGAGTATTCCCTTCCTGACGCCAACAGAGATGGCATAGCCAAACATTGCTGTGCACGAAGTTTCTTTCCATGCCTGGTCGTGATCAATAAGTTGGCGCCACATTCCGTCTTCCTCCTGATACTTCAGCAACGCGTTCATCATTTTGACATAGCTCCCAACCAGTGTATCGTAATGCTTGTCCTCTTTGGGAAGTTCGGACAACACCTCGGCGATTCCCGCAGCAACCCATCCGTTTCCACGACCCCAGTACAGCGGAGCCTCGGGACCGTGGAAGAATAATCCGTTGGGTTGCTGAAGCTTTTGTATATAGTCAGCAAGTTGTGCGGCTGCGCGCTCCATGTACACCGGATTGTTAGTGATCCTGTAAGCCTGTGTCTGCAGACTTCCAATCATATACATGTCGTCGATCCAGTAGCGTGTCTGATTGGTAAGCCCATCGGGTTGCGGATCATGCCATTGCACATCGGCCAGGTCAAGTCCCTGCTTCAAGAAACGTTCGTCACCGGTGTGCTTGTAAAGTTCCATAGGCAGGATGCCATATACGTTCACATCTACGTGGATTCCGGGGCCGAGGATAACTCCGTCGAGCAGGGGCTCATAACGTTTCACGAGTTTGCGGATGGCACTCGTATCGTTTACCAGTCCGGCCATACGCGCTGCGCCAAATGCTGCACATGCCTCAGCGTAATGGAAAGTGTTCAGATCAGGTGATTTGTATTTCATGTACTCCTCCCGTGCGACGAGATTATCGGTGATCCGTGACGCGATGACTTTGGGATCGGACTGCGGGGTCCAGAAAGCGGTGGAAGACTTTTTCGAACAGCCGGAGGCAATCAATAGAAGGATTAAAAAGGGACGCATGGAGCAAAGATAGACCGGGATTTGTTTGATTCAATGATTGCCCTGATTGAATGCGTTATCCGGTCGTGACCGGATAATATGAAGATCATACAAATCACATAAGTCCGGCGTGACGGAATGTGTTATCCGGTCGTGACCGGAGAACAAGAAATCACGGAAATCATGCTAATCCCATAAATCCAGGTTCAGACCTCTGCATTTCCAATCGTACAAATTATCGGCAACTCATTTGACCGTAAACTTGGTGTACACGAAACCGTTGTCGACGAAGACTTTCATCAGATACATTCCTGCCCTGAAACTTCCGTTGTTGTCCAGCTCCGTCAGACTTATTTGGCCGTTTAGCTGAATCTCTTTCTGAATGAGAAGTCTTCCGGCCGTATCGAAGATATAAATCCTCACATTCGGATCACTGGCATTATATAGCCTGACAAACGTATCCGTTCCCGGCTCCGTTGGGTTTGGTACTACGCGCAACACTGGCGATGTATTATCGGCATTGCTAATCCCAATGACATCGGAATAGGTATGCGTACCGTTGAAATCGGTTTGCTTTAGTCTGTAATAGGACCGTCCTGTTAGAGGAAAACGATCAATAAAAGAATAGCCCTTAGGAGTGATACTTGTACCGGCACCCATTCGCTGGCCAAGCGAATCAAAATGAAGTTCGGGTGAACTTCTTTCAATAGTGAAATAGTGATTATTGAGTTCCGAGTATGTCTGCCATTCAAGGTGAACTTCCCCGTTGAGCAGCAGGGCTTCAAATTTTGAGAGACCAATTGGAAGTATTCCGTCGGGATAGGCAAGTGCGAAATAAGTGGGGTTGGAAATGGACGTTATGCCGGAGGTCGCATATCCTGCAGGATCAGCCGGAGAAAATACGCCGGAACCACCTTCATCAGTCCATGGCCCCGATGAACTTGTGCCGCGAACTATTCTGGCATTCCCCGGAACAGGGATATCTTCATCAGGTACACCATTCGTATTGAAACTTAGTTCCACAGTGGGTGAAGCAATTGTTCCCGAAAGCAAGTCGACGGAATAATACCTTGCTTCAGAAAGTATGCCTACGCCTGGCGGCGGTGTTCCGGTGGGCGGCGTATTAATCATTTCCACTCTGACAACGGGAGTACTCGACGCAGCCGTTTGTCTGATAGTCACTGGCCTGTAAACCGAACCCTTGCCCACAGGAAAAACGCGACCTGATCCGGCTGCATCGGGAAATGAGATGGCGACGATTCCATCAATATAAGACGATGCATCATACCCGATTACCGGCTGGACAGCCGTATTGGTTAGTGATACTACATTGGAACCCGTAACTATCCTGCCGTCGGTAAACGTTAGTTGATTGTTTATGCCAATTCCGCTATTGAGTATTAATGACCCGCCACTTCCTTTCGAGGCATTGTAAAATACCGTGGCGCCACTGACGGTTTGATTGGTCGCCGACACAAAATTTACGTTACTATTTTGTGCATTGAACGTCGCCGTATTTGTCCAGTTACCACCTACGGTATATGCTCCGGAGTTGGCATTGAAGACCGCTCCCGCCGAGTTGATGAAGTCTCCGCTGAGTGTGGTTACATTGGGACTGCCTGCAAAAATCGCGGATGCGCCAGTATTGGTCAGTGCTCCTGTTATGATGACTTCACCTGTACCTGCATTATAAGTTGCGTTATTAGTGACCCCATCCTTTACACGAAGTACTCCCGATCCTGCCGAGAAAGACCCTGAGGTATTTGTCAGTGAATTCGTGATACGTATTGCCCCCGATCCGGCGATAAATGTGCCGCTGTTTAAAAGCGAACCCCGCACGCCTACGCTATCTGTTCCTGTCTGGAACAACGCATTTCCCGAATTGGTCAGGTTGCCGGATACAATCAATGCGTCGGTGCCATTCCCCGCTGAAAACGATGCTGAGGGTCCGTTGTTGGTGAGGTTTCGCCCTACGGCAATCGCTCCGGTGCCGGCAACAAAAACACTATTGTTTATAAGATCGCTTGTCGGACTTACAAGTGTAATGCTGCTGTTGTGCGTGGCGTTGTCAACCGTTCCCGCTATAATAGTAAGGCCGCCATTCACGGTCAGGTCTGCATTGGCCATTACCTTTATTCCGGCGCCTGTAAACGTCAGGTTGTTGTACACCGGTTGCGTGGGCAGTGTGACGGTACCGTTGTATTCGACGGTACCACCGCCAGCGCTGGTGAAGGCGGAAAAATTACCTGAAGGAAATGTGGACGACTGAAGTTGCATCGTTCGTTCTCCTGCTCCCGACGTTGTTACCACGCTGAAGTCGTGACCGGTTGTCGTTCCGAGATGGAGTCTGCCGCGTATGTCAAGCGAAGCCGTTCTTTTGTTATTAGTCGGAATAGTAACCGTGGTACCCTCGGAAATAATAACAAACGATCCGGGTGGAGGTCCGAGATTCGTTCCAGGTGGATCAACATCCCATACGCTAAGATCCGCGTTCCAGCTCCCGGAAGCAATGCTCGTATACGTTGTTGGATTAACGAACGCTGTGGCTTCACCGGCAGTGTAATCACCTGTAAGATTGGTATTGGTGAACGTGATGACGCGTGTCGCCGTGTTCGGATTGCCCGGAGTTACGCCGATTGCCCAGGCGCCATCCTGAAAACGCGCATCGAAGTAATCCATGATGTTTCCGGATTCGTCTGCCGCGAGGTAGGTATAGGTGTGCGTCAGTGACGTGATGCTCACGCCCGTGTTTGTCACGCTCCAGTAATAATTGATATAGGCTGTTCCACTACCCGTCGCGTTAGGGTGTTTGCCGTTAACCGGTTTGACGTTTATTGTACCTCCTGAACCACCCGTAGAGATAAGATATGAGGCCGGAGTGTACTTACCGGGCACCCCGATAGGGAACGTAAATGATCCCGATGTAACGGATGCGGCGAATGTCTTGGTTACGCCGCCATCGGGAAGATTACCCGACGTAATAATATATCTCGATGCATTCGCGCCTACAATTGAGGTTAACGATGGGCTGGAAAGTGTTAGCCGATTCGAATTAATGGTCAGTGCTCCGTTGGTGAACGTAAGCGTTTCAGTAATCTCCTGATTCGCGCCTAATAGTGCGCCCGATGCATTGTTCAGGACGACGGCGCCGAAAACGCCATTCCCGTTACCGGTGATCACTTGCATGGATCCACCCTCAATTCGCAAGCTGCCTCCCGCGGTACTGGTGTGTCTGGCAGAATTGGAAATTGTTCCTAGCGCTGTTATAGTATTGGCTCCGCCGGCAACGGTGCCTGAGGTCATGGTTAACATTCCATTAACGCGTACGTTCGTGTTCGCCTGCAATGCAATCACACCCGATGCGAAGGTGTTGTTGATAACGAGATTGGCAAAAGTTGATAAGTTACCACTTGTGCCGGTCAGATTCTGGTGATTAGTGGAACCGTTTAGAGTGGTAATCTGGCTTGCCGACCCGGGGCGATAGCCCCCGCCTGTTACGTTGGTGCTATTCGAAGAATTTAGGTTGGTAAAATTACCTGCCACGCTTACGTTTAATCCGTTTGCGTTGAAAACTGTTTCTGGTTGGATCTCGAGTGATCCGCGCAGAGTTAAGGGATTCGCCTCAAGTCGGGCGATGGTCGATGTACCCGTCACAGTCAAATTGTACAGGGGTGCCGTTGTATTTATTCTGATTGTTTGCCCCGTGCCAACCATTCCAAGTTCTATTGTACCACCTGTTACAGTGGATGACGTGGGTTGTATAAACACTTCATGCTGTGATCCACTGCCGAAGCCGCGTCTGACCTCCAGGGTGCCACCGGAGGTATTGAATTGACTGCCCGTGTTCAAAATTTCGAAAATTCCCCGGGTCCCTTCGGCTGCGCTGGATATGCCTACGCGAACAACGGCATTGCCTGATTGGTTGTAGATCAGAGCTCCTTGTGCTGTCGCACCGGACCTTCTAATCTGAGAACGGACATTCAGAAAACCGCCTGAGGCAGAAATCGTGGGAGTGCCGGTTGCAGCATACTCAATGGAATTGTCAGCTGATACGGTTCCGATGTCAACGGTTCCGTTGAGAATTTCCAATGTTCCTGAAAGTAATAAATCGACCCCATTACCACCGGCCACCCGCAAGGTTCCACCATTGGCTGATAATCTCGCTGCAGCCGGAATAGTAAAATCAGTTCCGTTGGCAATGATGAGCGTTTGAGCGCTTGTAAGCCGAAAGGTACCGGATTGCAGGGTGAGGGTTGGACTTGCGCCGGAAAGCGTAAAGGCGGTAGCGTTCACTTCCAGAATCGAACTTTGATTGAGACCCTTTGCAACGGTTACGGTACTGAAATCGGTGGTGGCACCCGTACCCGTAACCCCAGTATTGGCAACGCCGGTAAACGTAATATTGGTTACTCGTCCGTTACTGCTGAAAAAATCCAGCGTGCCATTGTTCACAAGATTTCCATTTAACAAGATGGTGTTGGTGGCGTCTCCGCCGATGCCGGAGTGGTCAAAGATGGCATTGGCAGCGACCAAAAGATTTCCGCCGATCTCGAGGGCCTGACCTGCGGCGTTGCGAAACTGGAGATTTCCGGATGATACAGACAGATTTCCGTCAATCGTTAGCGCCCTGCTCGCAGCCGAGTTAAGTCTCGCCACACCAGTTGAGCCCACACCCTGGACGGTCATATTACCATAGATACGGAGATCCTGATTCGGCATCGTGACATAACGCCCGGTACCCGGAGTGATGATGAGGTGGCGGTATGAATCGAGAGGCAGATTTGTCGGGGCAGCGGAGCTGACAGGGATGGTAAAATCCTGCACGCCAGTGGAATAATATTCAACCGTGCCCCCGGCAGCGCGAATAAAATTTCCAAAGTCTCCGGCAGGGAACTGAGCTGTTGCTGATGCGGCGGATATCCTTAAGGTTCCGCTGCCCGTGATCTTTTGATTATCGAAGGCGCCGAAATTATGGCCTGTACTTGTCCCGACATTTAATGTACTGCCTGCATTTAATTCAAGCCCACCGGAACCTTGACCATTTGTCGTAATGGTGATGGTATGGTTATTCGAAACGCCGTCGCCAATGTAGACCTGGTCACCGAAGGTTGGGAAAACGCTGGCATCAGGACCGGTATGGCTGACGTTAGACCACGGCGTCGCACCTGGGGTTACGTTATTCCAGTTTCCACTGCGTTTGCTGTAGAAAATTCGAACGATACCAAAAGCGGATGCAACTCCGGCAGTGAATTCACCATCGAGGTATCCGACATTTGTAAACCGTATCTGGTTTGAACCTTCAACGACCTGGGCTGGATCGTTGATGGTCATCCATGCAGTGGGATTATAGCGTGCCGGAATATAGTTTGAATCGTCACCAGCGGGTACGACATTCGCATCCAGATAATGAAAGACCATTGACACGCCGTTTGACGGGATGCCTGTAAACCCAGTCGTTGTGGCCTTCCAATACCAGGTAAGGTTATTGGTGTTTCCCGCTGAAACCAATGGATGCCGTGCATTCACGGGTCTCATGGTCACATCGCCATATGTGGTAGGCGCGCTTGTGAGCTGAACCGTAGCCGGCGTGTAATTTGTGCCGGAGCCAAAAGGGAAGGTAAACGCCGAAAGGCTTCCGTATGTTTTTCGCACGCCGCCATCTGATTGAAACCCTGCCGTCCTGATCATCTTCGAACTGCTGAACGCGTTTCCGGTTACCGCCACGGCGCCGGCAGACGATGATGAAAGCCGGAGTTGATGAATGCCGATGTCAAAAAGTGAAAGACCTGTTCCGGCAAGTGTCAGGATTCCGCTGATGGTGAGGTCAGCCGTTGCCTGAACTCCGGGATTGTTGGCATTGGCAAGAACGATGTTACCGAACGCTCCGGTCCCATCGCCGGAAATAGTTTGGGTAGCGCTGCCGTTGAGTGTTATGGAACCGGTACCGGTATGAAACGCCTGATTGTAAATATTGCCGGAAACATTGAGGGTTTTTCCATTGTCATTCAACACACCGCTCTGGATATTTAGAAAATGCGTTACCGTGAAAGAAGATGCGGAACCTCCGAGGGAAATCGTACCCGACGCCTTATTAACTTCCATATCGTACAGCCCTGACGTGATCGTCCCGTTGTTTGAGAACAACTGGTCCGTCGCGCCATTGAAAATAGTCGTATTGTTTCCGGGCGTGTATGTGCCGCCAGCGTTAATGGTCAAGTTTCCACCTAGGGTTACATTAAGCCCGCCGGCATCAAATATCGGAGAATTCGCACCGTCAATGGTGAACTCATTCAACACTGTCAGGGGTTGCGCAGTGGTAATAGATCCTGACAGGCTGCCTGTTGCGGTCCCGGTTCCAGCCAGTCTTGCAGTTGTCGCTCCGTCTATACGGGAAATGTTAAGATTCCAAAAGGGTACGGTCGAAGTGATATTGAAAAATGGCGCAGCCCCTGACAAAACCGCGTTAAACGTTCCCCCCGTTATCGTATAATTGGAGGCCTTGCTGCCAATATGGATTCCGCCGTTAGCTCCGTTTCCGTTACGCTGCGCGTTGTGAACGTTGATCGTACCACCCGTCATGATGAAAACCTGCTCAGGGTATGGATGTGAAAACCGGGCGTAATTTGTATCAGAACCGTCAACGCCAATTGCATTGAAAGTCCCACCCGACATAATAAAAGTCCCGCGGTGATCTGGAGAAGTACTCGAAGGTCTGAATTTCGTGGTCGTAAAGGTTCCTCCTTCGATGATGTACTGGCCGTCTTCCCTGATAACAGTTCCCTGACCGCCCAGTGAAGAAAAGCTTCCCGCGGTAATGCGAAACTTTCCGTATACTACCAAAGCAGCGCTACCGAAACTGACATCCGCACCATCAATCCAAAGCATCGGGCTTGTTGATACGGACCCCACATCATAATTTGCGGAACCGCTGCCCCAAATGCGGGGAATATCTATGTTCGCCCCGAGCCGCAAGGTGCCATTGGTAATGGTTAACAATGCCCCGTTGGAAAACAGTCTAAGATTGGCCACATTCGTGGAAGTTAAAGAAAGGATATAGGTTGAAGAACTTCCTTTGTTTACCGTCAAAGTGTACAAGTCAGTTGAACCATTGCAAGCCAGTGTATTGTTTGTCGATCCAGTGAAAGTAAGGTGCACGGCCCCGTTGTTTGACGCGGAGTATTGCGCTGAATTGCTGAAATCAACGGTACCGTTATTAGTCATATTTCCCAGCACTGACATCGAATGGATGGAATTAAATATACCGGCATTTATTGTGGTATTGGCGCCTATATTGACGTTCCTGCTTATAGTTGCATTAATCGGATTGCCGGCCTGAGTGCCGAGTGTTAAAGTAAGCGATCCTGTACCTGAACTTATCGTAGTTATATTACCTGCGACGGCAAGGTTATAACTCGACGCGTTTGAAACTCTGATCGTATGATTTGTAGCTGTTGTATTCCGAAAGGTGAGATTGGGATAATTCACGGAGGCAGGGATTGTCCCTGTGAAATCATAGTACTCAACGGTTGCTGTAGTGTTAAGCGCGAGCGTATTTGTGGTAACCATGGGGAAAAATCCGGACCCCATGCGAAGCATACCCGTCCCAGCCAGAACGTTAAGTGGCGAAATTGTGAATGTGGCGAGATCCAGGACACCACCCGCGTTTATTGTGACGGAATGCCCGGTAGTGGTTACGTTAGCGCCGAGAATTACTGTGAAGCCATTCAGAATTACAACGTTATCACTGTTGGCGGGAACTGCGCTTCCTATCAACGTAAGACCTGAGGGGTCGGTGGTCCACGTTCCGGCGTTGGCCCATGGCCCGGAACTTCCTCCGTTGACGTAAGTGTAATAGGTGACGGCGTTGGCGGTCGAGAGAATGCCCACCACGAGCGTCATAATCAGAAACAACGTTCTCATATATTAGGTTAGGATTGTACCCAAATGCTCTCGATCAACGGAATCTGCTATCACGTGCAGTGACTCTCGGCCCCAAAAAAAGGCTTCTGATTAAGAAGACCATGGCGCTTCAGATCGAAAAAATAAAGATATTCAAAAATTCCCGCGTCTCAAATATTCCGACTGGTAGTTCCTTCTTAAGAACCTCATCTTCAATTGCTTTTGCCACTTCCATTATGATTAGCTGTTTCAGAAATAACTTTGTGCACAATATCCTACATGAAACCCCGGATTGAAACCAACTGCTATAGCAGACATTACACAGATTCTCTCACTATGCCTGATCCATTTCCCCTTCCATCGTAATCACCCGATCATGTGATACCGCGATGTAAGAAATCCTATGAACTTTATGTTCTGCAGACAACGATTTGTAACAATATCTGTTCTTAACCTCATAGAATATGAATATGGCGCTTTTCTTTCTCGTATTGTCTGGCCTGCTTCCGCTTGGGATTATCCTTTACAAACGGAATATGGTAAGGAAACTGGTGCGTACGGGTACACCAGTGAAAGCCAGGGTCTACGATATAAGAACAACGCGGAGACAACCACAAGACATTGTCTATTACTTTTTCCAGACCGGAAAAGATTCACAACAGTATACCGGCACCCTCAATGCTGCTGTCGGCACCTTCAAGAAAGGCCAGACCGTGGACGTTTATTATTTGCCTGCCAACCCTAAGAAACATGTAGTAAAGGGTGCCTGGAAATCGAATGTCCTCGTCGGTTTCGGGATTGCTCTTGCGCTCTTCTTTTTGTTCGCTGCCTACAAGATCCATCAGATGATCGCACAAGGGATGTGACTCGGCTGAAAAATGGCGGAACGCACTACAAATTAGCGGCCCTTCTCCCCCCTTTTGTGTCTCCACCACATCCGTCGTCAACAATGAATTTTCTTATGAATTACATGTGACCCTACCACGATAGTTGTGCATTCAGATTATTAAATAATTCGAATACCATCAAGTGAAGTTTCCCATCAGCATATACTAACGACAACTTTCCCCGCCCCGGAGCTTCGCCGTCGGAGGATAAATACTGAAACACACCATTGATCACGATAAGAATCAGCAATACGAATGGAATTTGAATTATTACCGTGTTTATGTACACGGGTAGGGTCGGGACTGAAGATAGATAATTACCAATCCTACTACGACAAACTGAATAATTTCGTGGTCGCTATTGCAAGCGTTTGACGCAACATCTCACCGGGCTATCCGATTCTAATAACAAAACTACTTGCATGAGGTCCTTTTGCGTTAGTCAGCATTATCCTTGTGTCAATCGCGGTAGAGCCCTTTATAAGCATGATATCCGATAACTTTGAAGCCGGCTCACTTCACGTTAACTGCCATCGGGAATGCCATCGTTCCCATTCCCACAAATCCTATTGCCTTTCCCATATCGTTTGAAGTATAACTGGTGAAATGATTTGACTTGACTATCCCTTTACCCAGGTGCCATCCTCCTGCGCATCCAGAGGTATGTCGAACGTTTGAATAAACCCTGACAACATTCTGTAGAAACCAACCACAATCATAGCATCGGACAACTCCTGGATTGAAAAGTGTCCGAGTGTTTGTTTAAAAACCACGCTTGGTGCTTTCCCACGTTCCAGGAGACTCTTCCCAAAGGTCAGTAAAATTCTTTCAGATTCTGTGAACGCTTCGTCTTGAAGGCGGCTCAGCGCAATGGCGATGAATTGATCTTCGCGAACGCCAGCCGCCTGAGCAATCGAAACGTGTTGCTCCCATTCATAGTTACTTCCTTCATGGGCCGCCACCAGTAAGACCAGCAACTCTTTATGATAGTCAGATATTGTTAGCTTTTTGAAAATAGCGTCGGTCAAATCAATGATTTCAACAAATGCTCCGGGACTATAGCCCATCATCCTGAAAAGATTTACCTTGGTCGGCAAGCTTTCAAACTTCTGTCTCACCTCCTTGGACAATTTTGAAAAATCCGGAAACGGGGTTTCCACTTTGGTACTTAGATTTTTGTTAATCGTATTATTCTGACTCATGATAAGTGCCTTTAATTTTTATCTATGGATATATACTAATGTCCTCCGGTGTACGTAATGTCTCCAAACCGTCCTTAGGAACGGCACCATTCCGGGCAGAATTTCTTACCGCTGTATCTTAGCTTTGTGATCATCGCGTCAGTAAGATTTTCGGCGTATATGCCATATGCGTCAACCTGTACGCCTTTGACTCCAGCGTCAGATGAGATGGCATAGACAATACTGTTATCGGGTGGGTTCGACATTCCTTCGAATCGATAGAACTCATCGATTGTAAAATCTTCCGGATATAATTGCAAATTACGGGACGGGCAATTGACGCACTCCGGCTGCAGGTTAAGGTCAACGTTATAGCCGCGTTTCTTCAAATCGGTGGTTGCATCCGATAAAGTTGTGTATCCTTTCATAGTTTCTTGTTTTAGTGTATGTGAAGATGTCGGCAGAGATGATAAATATGACGAAACTTGTTCGCGGGTTAAGCGGCGGTCAGGGCAATTACTGCCCCTGACCGAATTCGCCGTCAGCATTTATTCTGACTTCATCACTGATCATCGGCGCGGGGAATCATTCCCTTTTTGGATAAGCTGAAGAGGCCACCTGCAAAACTTTATGTAAAAGTCTGTTCAAAATACACGTTAATACATGTTGTGGAATACGAAAATCTTGTTCTAAAGCCGCGGCTCTTGAAACCGGTACAGTTGAGCACAACTAAAAACCATGCGAGTTGTGGAGAAATCCTCATCTGCCGAGGTTTTTTTCTTTTTAGCGACGAATTCTAAGAAGCAGTTTGATTTTTTTGAATTTCGGCCCCAAAATCCAGACATTTTCTGCGCTTTAATTAGGAAATTTGGGTTTAGAACCTTTGATCAGCCTTGGTTAGAACTGGCATAGAACGATCAGATCCTAAGATCCCGTTCTGGTCATGCTTACGTGTTGAAAAATCAAAGGTGAACAGTCTTTGTTTTAAGGAAATAACAAAAAACTCTCTATATATTCGCCAATCCGAATCAGTCGATTAGACACGAACAACAACTTTGCCTGAAAAATACCTACCCCGATGACAGAAAACAGATCGTCACTTCTTCTTAAGCTTCTTTTGCTAGTTATCCTTGTCTCAGCATGTGGAAGCCCAAAAAAAATCAGATACTTCAATGAGATCGGCGATTCCGAAATCCGTTCACGGTATGAGTACACCGAGTCGGTCATTCAAAAGAATGATCTGTTGAACATCTTTATAAGCAGCGGCGTAAACCCTGAGGCCTCCAGAATCTTCAACAGTGCATCCGCGGGCGAAGGAGAATCGATTGGTGAAACGGGGCGGCCTGTGACGGTATCGGGTTACCTGGTTGACCTTGAAGGAAATATCGAAATTCCGGTACTCGGGAAAATTCAATCCGCAGGATTGACAAAAACGCAACTAAAAGATACAATCATGAAGAGACTGGTGGATCAGCAGCTGCTAATTGAACCGATAGTTAACGTCCGCCTGGTCAACTTCAAAGTAACGGTACTCGGAGAAGTTGGCAGGCCAACGGTGGTCAACGTCCCTAGTGAGAAAATAACGCTTCTCGAAGCGCTAGGTCTCGCCGGTGACCTTACCATTTACGCAAAGCGTGAGAATGTAATGATCCTCCGTGAAGAAGACGGAAAGAAAATTGTTAAGCGGATTAACCTCAACTCTACGGAATTGCTTTATTCTCCGTACTATTATCTGAAATCCAATGACATCGTTTATGTAGAGCCAAGTAAGGCCCGAGTGGCTAATGCAAGCAATACACGCCATTGGTTACCGGTCATATTTAGTGGAATAACCGTAATTGCTATTGCTGCTGACCGTCTGAGCCGATAGCCAGGCGCCCCAGCCAGCGACGCAACTTCTCCATCCCCTGGATTTACATTTAGTTAACCAGGAACCGTCATGTTTAACATCACTCAGGAAGTCCTGATTCTTTGGCAAGCATACGTTTTATTTTTGGGACGATGATACTTCGCAGAAGGTCCATCTCACTGGATCGACTCACAAAATGCAGACCGAGGTAAGTACCCGCGCCGACGAGTCCTCCCACGATTACTCTTATGATCGCGTGCGCATCGATTAGTTGGTCAACACCAAATACGATTGCCCCCATGATTATCGCGATAACGCCAGTAGACTGAACATCCGAAATCTGCTCGAACAACGAATATCGGAGCAATTTTTTAGAATACGCAGTATTGATGAAAAGGGCGACATAAGCAGAAGCTACTTCCCCGATCACGAGACCATAGATACCAAACTGGAGGCCAACAAACACAGCCGCAACAATCCCGATTTTCTTGAAGATCTCAAGGACAAGTCCGAGGTCGGACCGGCCGATTACTAAAAGCATATTCAGATTGACGGCGTTGAAATGGAAGGCTAATCCTGAAATGCAAAGCAGTTGAAGAAAGGGTACTGCAGGTAGCCATTTGCTTCCAATCGTTGCCACTACGATGGGCTCGGCGAGGGCAGCAAGCCAGATCATTGAGGGAATAATGATAAAAGAACTTATTTGAATCACTTTTCTGTACCCGCCCTTAAGCCCAGGCAGATCGCCGTTGAACTTCGATAAAAGCGGGTATGAAACTCGCTGGATGGTTTGAAAAAGGCTCGTAATAACCAAATTCCTAAAGGAATTTGCCCAATGGTAATATCCAAGTACTCCCATTGAAAAAAATTTCCCGATGACCAATTTGAAGGCGTGGGTAAATGAGTGATCGAGAAAACTGGTCGCGAGTATTTTTGATCCGAAGCCGAATAATCGTTTGAAAGACGAGACGCTGAATATCCATTTGGGTCGCCAGCCTGAATAGATCCACAACAAGACTGTATCTATTAAGCTTAACAATACGAATTTGGCTACAAGACTCCATACCCCGAAACCAGCAAAGGCCATTGCAACGGCCACGGCGCCGGAGATCACAATGCCAGCCAAGCGTGTCTTCGTTTGTGTCTTAAAATGAAGTTCGCGATCGAGTAGGGTACGCTGAATAATTGAAAAAGATACGATTATCAGGTTGAGCGACATGACCCTAATAATTGGTTGGAGCTGTTCCTTATTGAAGAAACTGGCGATGGACGGTGCGCTCGCGTAAAGAACGAAATACAGTACGAGCGCGGCGCCAAAATTGAAGAAGAAAGTTGTTGACTTATCAGCTTCGCTGACTTGCTTTTCCCGGATCAAAGCCGCGGGAAGGCCACTATACACGAGGGTTGTCGAAATCTCAAAGAAAACAAAAACCATCGCCAGAATACCAAAATCGTCTTCCGAAAGGAGCCTCGCCAGGATGATATTGACCAGGAAATTGATCGCTGTACTGCCAAACTTCTCCGTGATCACCCAAGTTATTCCGGACAACGACTTATCGGTAAGAGATTTGGCCATATGGCTGTTTGAACACAGAGTTTAATAAATGGGGTCGGATCTATTTTTGGCCGAAAGTAACTAATTAAACATCAAACAGTGCAAAATAAGAACAGGGTCTGGACCCTTCTATCCACGATTTCAGCACGTTAGCATTTTTTTTCACCGTTCTTTTTGCATTTAACCGTCATCTTTTTCTAACTTCAATTCCAGTTGATATCGGAATGAACCCAGGAAAGCCGTGCCAGAGCGCCAAAATACGAAAGTCAAACGCAATGGTAGGAGGCGGGACGTTGTGGGAAAGTTGAAAACTAAAAAAAGGCGATTATCCGGGTTTAGTTATTCTCCCTTTTCTTAACTTTACAAGAATTCCGCACCGCACTGAAATCAGTCTTGTGCAATAAAAAGCGGGGAATACGCTAACCCAAAGCTCAGACCAGGATATGTGAGGAAAGACCTGAGCTAAAGAACTCCAGGGAGTTAGGGTGGATGAAAAATGACTTATCGTGATGCCGGATTTGTTGAGGTGATGATTGGAGGATTCGGCTGCCTGACGCAGCTTTGCGTAACAAAAACTGAAAAGAATGGCGCTTAAGACGCGTTAAGCTTGAAATATTATCGCGATGGTAGTCTGAGCTGATCAATAAGACCGTCGATCAGAAAGGCTGTAATCGCAATTGGTCTTAGTCTAGTTTACCGGCAACGGTAGGCATGCTATTAGTAGTAGGTTTTTAGTTGGCAAAAATTAATCTTGTATGTCTGTAATTATTGAACCACTCGTTCAAAAGGAAAAGCATTCGCTGCAAGTTGCGGCGGAGGCCCTCAAGAAACGCACCCAACCCGGTCATCCGGGTTTTTCTTTCGAGGACTTAATTCAATCGGATCACATCACAATTCTGCCATCCGCGCGTGATTTACACACGTTACCTCGCGCCACGGCCAGAATATGGCACGATCACGATGAGGATGAAAGCCCCTCCATTTTCGTTCAGGAACGGATAAACAATTTGAGGTACATTAATAAGTTCCTCGAATCAGTGAACGAACGTCTGCCCGAAGGTGGATTATTCATTGGCTGTGTGCAAACTGCGACCCTTTATAAAAACGCATTGCACAAAAAATTCGGCAAAACTGTTGGCGGTGCCTTGTATGCCCTCAATTATGTGGTCAATAGGGTATTGCCAAAAATTCCCTATGTAAAGAAAGCCTATTTCGGGATCACGAAAGGCCGTCATCGGGGAATCACCGAAATGGAAATGTTTGGGAGGCTCTACTCATGTGGTTTCACACTGCTGCACCGACTTGTCTTGTCTGGAAATTTATATTTCGTTGTCAGGAAAGTAAAACAGCCTGAGTTCAATAAAAGAGCTACTTATGGCCCGATCATTTCATTGCGGCGTTGTGGCGAGAACAAAAAGCTGATCAACGTTTACAAACTCCGGACGATGTATCCATACTCCGAATACTTACAACCCTACGTTTATGAAATCCGGGGATTGCAGGAGGGCGGAAAGATCAAAAACGATCCCAGGATCAACTCCATTGGTAAATTCTGTCGGAAGTACTGGCTCGACGAGATTCCAATGCTTTACAATCTGCTGCGAGGTGATCTCAAGCTCGTCGGCGTTCGTCCTCTCAGTAACCACTATCTTAGTCTCTATCCGAAAGAGTTTCAGGAGTATCGAAATAACTTCAAACCCGGGTTGATTCCACCATACTACGCAGATATGCCAAAAACCTTTGAGGAGATTCTGGCATCGGAGGAACGCTACCTGAGGGCGTATGAGCAAAAAGGTATAAAAACCGATCTGGCTTACTTATACAAAATCTTTTATAATATCCTTATTCGCGGTTCAAGAAGTCATTAAAACGGCTAAGGATGAAAGACATCTCCGTCCTTTTCTTCCTGAACGCGATTATTGACAAGATGCAGCCAGCCGAATGCCAAAAAAAGGCCTCTCAGTTCAAAACGGAGAGGCCTTTCTCCTTATCCCGGCTTGGAAACATCAATCAGTCTTCTAACGAAAATGACAAAACACCAGACTCTGCCAATGAATGACAGCCACGGGAAAAGTATTATCTTTCGACCGAAAATGAAGGCAAAGGATTTTACCATTTCCACGTATCGATCTCTGCTCACAGCATTAAAGGAGCAGGGTTACGATTTTCAAACCGTTTCTGATTTTGCAAAGAACCCGGCTACCCGTGCGGTGATGCTCAGGCACGATGTGGACGCGAGAAAGAATCATTCGCTGGAATTTGCCAGAATTCAAAAGAGCGAAGGCATCGTGGGTACATACTACTTCCGGATTGTCCCGCAAAGCTTCGATGAAACAGTGATCCGGCAGATTTCCGATATGGGCCACGAAATCGGCTACCACTACGAAGACATGGCTTTTACAAACGGTGACCCGCACAAAGCCATAAAGCTTTTCGATGATCACCTCGGCAGGCTCAGGAAAGTGGCGCCTATACAGTCAATCTGTATGCACGGAAGTCCGGTATCCAGTTTCGATAACCGGGATGTCTGGAAACACTATCACTACAGGGATTTTGACATCAACGTAGAGCCCTATTTTGATATAGATTTCCGGAAAGTTTTTTATTTAACCGACACCGGGCGCAGATGGGATGGCTTTAAAGTCAGTGTTCGGGACAAAGTAGAGGATCATTTTGGATTATCATTTCACTCGACTCAGGAAGTGATCGCCGCATTGAAGGCCGGGACGTTTCCTTCGCAGGTGATGTTTAATTTTCATCCCCAGCGGTGGACCGGCAACATGCGCATCTGGTGGCAGGATGCCGGTGTGCAACTCTTGAAAAACTCCGCAAAATACTGGTTGATCAAGTGGCGTGAGAAAAAAACGACCAGGGCATCAGGGCGCGCGCAAAAGGTCTGAGTTATTTACCGGGCGCGACACCCCTTCTTGCACTATACCCGTCAATAAACTGTTTGAGAAACCCGGTAACATCAATCTTATCGGTCAATAGTCGTTTATGCCCCTCCGCAAACTTGCTTCGCCCTTCGGGATGAGCAAGTACTTCTTCCCCTTTTTGAATTGCCTTCTTTATATCGCCTTCGGTTTCTGAAAAGTTAAACACCAATCCATATTTTTTCTCTTGCTCCTGAGTGTAATCCCGGGAGGTGGAGTCAATGTAGATTGCCGGAACACCGAGAACAGCAGCCTCTGATGCCATAGTAGCGCTTTCGCCGAATACAAGACTGCAGTGCGCCATGAAGTGGAAAATGTCTACGGGATTTATCTTTATCTGGTATTCCTCCAGCTCAGGCGGGAGTTTCGCCTCCGAGGTGATCAACACCCTGCCGTAGCGCGAGAATGTTTTGGCTGCCTGAATCTTGAGTTCCATGGTCATTCCAGCGTGATTTATATCATGCGTCGCAGCCCACGACACGAACCTCAACAAGATCAACTTCTCCCCGGGTTCGAATCCATACGATCGGAGCACCTGAGGATCAGGGGTGAAGCGTTTTGGATGGAGATATGCGAGCTCGTGGTATCCTGGATAGACTACGGTTCTTTTACCAAACCGTCTGGAAAAGGAATCAGATACCAGAATAGCCTCCGTAAACGGCTTATAAAGCACAATCTGCTCCATGTTCCCTGTATCCTCAAATGATATATGGGGCTTTCGCAGAATTGCCGACACGTGCGCTGCGTAAAACGAACCGTGGCTCAGAAGATAATCGGGTTTGAAGCGACGCGCCACTTTGAATAGCTTGAAATTGAATTCCAGCATACCAAGTAGTTTACCAACGACCCCCTTTTTCGCTTTGCCGAAAGAAACGTAGGGCAGTTTATATTCGCGGAGCAGCTGAATAGTCATGTCCTTCTCGCGGCTGGTAAAAAGAATCTGATCGCCCTGCTCCTGCATTTCCTTTGCAAAACATCGAAACAGATGTACGTGCGCGGGATGCCCTACGTCGAATAAATAATTCACTTTCCGTTTTTTGCTTAACCCGTAAAAATCAATTTTCCGATACTAAACCTTGCAGATGCCCATGCAAATCAATTCCGCGAAGCAAGTATTGTTTCGCCCGCGTAGGTTTGATCTTTGAGTTTTACGTTGATGTTGTACTCAATGGGAATGATCACATCCACCTGGCTTCCGAACCGAATCATGCCAAGCCAATCGCCCTGCCTTACCTGTGCACCTTCCTTTACGTATGAATCAATCCTTCTTACGAGCCTTGAAGCGATCTGAACGATTCCGATCTTTACGTCGGGGTTTGCAATTACATAAGTGTTACGTTCGTTTTCAGTGAGCGCCTTATCGTCTTTCAAACTCAGAAAGGAACCATTGAAATGTTGATTCAGAATAATCTGACCATTGATCGGCGCGCAATTTTTATGAACATCGAATGGCGTCATGTTGATACCCACTAACCAACAGGGTTTCTGCAGCAAATCTGTCTTCGTCAACTCCTCAAGCCTTGAGATCCGCTTTCCTTTGATGGAGACGGGTATTTCGCCAGCCTCGACCCGGGTAATGTAGATTACGTTTCCATCGGCCGGACAAACTATCTCATTTGATTTCGCTGTTACCTCGCGTGTGGGAGTGCGCCAGAAGCGTATCATTGTCAAGGTGAAGGCGAATCCAACGACAAATCCGGGGACGAGAATGAAAACAACCCAATTCCAATCAGGTGGTAACACCGAGTTTAATAACCAGGCCACCAGCGCAGTTGCTATTATAACAACCGCGTTATCCTGATAGAGGTATTTCAGGCTAATCCGGGTCTTTGTGTGCAGGTAAAGATAAAGAAGGGTACTGATGATCGCAGCCTCAATAATCTGAAGAATAAGCATTGTATGTTCGTTGTTAGTTCCGTTTGAAAAATAAATATGGAGTCATAAGAATATACAAAATCGCCGGCATGGGATCTTGTAGGGACCACACAGCGGATTCCTTAGGAAGCTGCATGGTTTTCCAGTATTCGGAAAACGTAAGTCTCCCTTTAAACAATTCACCCATGACGACGTAAGTGTCGGTTACACGTTCAACCCATCCCACATCAGCACGGCGATTGAGCACTTGAGTAACCGGCTTCCCTTCCAGGTAGTCGGTCATCATTGCCAGCAGATTAATATTAAGTTTGTTCGTCATGGAATGCCATTTCCAGAAACGCGGATTGATCTCGATCAGTCGATAGACACCGGTTTCAGGGTCCAGCATAAATTCAACCTCGGATGTACCAAAATAATCGATTGCCTTGAGAAAGTTTATTCCCATTTGTTCAACGTCGGGGTTCACGACAGACCGCGCAAAGCATGTCGAAATACCAAAATCCATCGGCTTTTGACGAATACGGTTGGCAACAAAGCCACCATATACGTTCCCATCTGCGAAAAATGAACCAAATGAATAGAGCGTTTTCGCCCCGCCGGTCAGAAATTGCTGAACAATCACTTCATCCGGAGGAATGATGTTGAGAATTTCCTCGTAACTCTGGATGAGTTCTTCCTCATTGGCACAGAAGAACACCTTCTTTCCGGTTGCCTTGTGAAAGGTGTACATCACCGCCGGTTTTATGATCACGGGAAACCGTACGCGGCTGGCAAGTTCCTTTACCTCCTCGAGGGTATCCGGGAAATGCGTCTCCGGAATAGGAATACCAAGCTCCATGGCAGTGCGATAGGTATGCCGCTTATTGAAGCAAAGCAAAACCACCTCGGGCCGTGGAATGGTAAGCAGATACCTTTCACCCAGCGCATCATAGTGTTTCGCCATGAGTCCGATCAGCCAATCGTTCGTAGCGATTAGCATGGTGTCCTTCACTCCTGCAGGTGTTTGAAGGAGTAATTGTATCAGGTGTTCTTCGTCCCTGAAAAGCACGAAGTGTTTACACGAATTTGAATAACGTGTAACACTCGCGCCGTAGCCGTTGAAAAGGGTAACTTCGAGTCCTCTCCTTGCCGCCATGCGGGAGATGCCCAGCGCCTGAATGTGATTGCCGAGAATAAAAACTTTCTTAATTGTTCGCATTACGACGCATTATTAAATAGATATGCTGGCTCCTGGCTCGTGCTGATCCAATCGTAGATATCCTCCAGTTCGGATTCCTTTGGTACAACATCGAGCTGTTCAAGAACATGTTCCTGCCCTTGTTGCGCGATTTTGGTTCTATAGACGGAGTCAGTCGCGAATCGGGTCATGGCATTTTTCAACGCGACGACATCACCTTCATTCACTAGCAGCCCCGTGACGTCATTCTCCACCACGGATGGGATACCCGCGTGATAAGTGGAAATCACAGGAAGTCCGGATGCCATCGCCTCAACCACCGCTCCCGGAATCCCCTCCTTGTCACCATTGGGCGACACAACGCTTGGATGCACAAACACATCTGCGTCGCGAAGGTATGCTTTATGTTCCTCTGAACCATACTTAACGTGCCCATGAAGAAAAATATTCGAAAGCCCGGTTTTAGCCACCTTCTCCTGAAGGGATTGATATAGCGGGCCATCACCGACAATATGCAGCTCCACGCCTGCCGAAATCGTTTGACTCATTTGCGCAAACGCATCAATAAGGTATGTATGCCCCTTTTTCGGGAAAAGTCCGCTTATAATCAAAAACTTCACAACGTCACGGTTACGCGTCTCCCGTTTGATGAAAAAATGTTCCGCTTCTATACCGTAGTAATGCACGATGATTTTTTCTTCAGGACATCCCGCCTTGAGCAGGTCGGCCTTCATGTCTTCGCTCATGGCCAGGACGGCCCTGACCGACGGATTCCCAAAAACGTTCTTGCGAAGGAGCGTTTTACCAAGGCCAAGAAACCTTTTCGGAAACTCGGTGCAATCGTAACCATAAAAAGAAACACACACAGGGATCTTTAGCTCCCGAATTACGTCCGCATAAACAAGGCAGTCTACACCGTAGTGGACGTGCAACACACGCGGATTTTGCTGACTGATAAACGATCGGATCCTGCTCTCAGCGGCGGGTGTCAACTGCCGCGTGTAGGCATACAGTTTTTTCTCCAGCGTCGACTTTACCGGGTACAATGCAAGCGCACGCTGGTGTATATCGTTATAAAACGCACCCTCCTTTGGTTGGGTATAGACCACCGCCGGCGCGTAACGTTTATTGTAAATAATCTGATTTCGTATAAATGATGCCGTGGACGGCAAACACCATCTCATCAAATGGACGACTTTGTTCATAT
>JAEZEH010000056.1 GCA_023417785.1 Bacteroidota bacterium | reverse complement strand
ATGTCAGGTAAACCATTTTGGTCGAAATCCTGTATAACTACTTTCCGACTTCCCGGCAACTGCTGGAGTATATGTTTCTTGTATGAGCCGTTTTTCGTTTGTTCAAATGCAAGCAGTTCTCCGGTGTAATGTCCGAAGGCACAAATCACGTAGTCGTCCAGGCCGTCGTTGTTCAGATCAGCAGCTTCAAACGATACAGGACGCTTCAGAGAATCAATCAGGATTGATATTTCCCCGTCTTCTTTACGCATCAGCAATTGGCCGAGAGGTTGATCATTGGGATCCATGATTCCCATCGTAAGCAGTCTCAACCCATCGCTCCGGGGCAGCACGGCGGCAAGCGGACTGTTCAGGGGTACCTCGTACAGTATTTTCAGGTCGGGCGAAAAAACATGAAGAAAGCTGTCTCTTGTTCCATAGTACAATTTATTAGCCACCGGGTCCATTGTGAGCATCGTACCTGTGCCATCGCGCCCGCCGGGAAGCCGGAACTTTTCGACATTAAAAGGAAGTAATGTGTCATTATGGGTGACACTTTCAGTGACTAGTTCATATGGCGCGGAAGCAACATAATAGTCTGAGATCATCTGCCATTCCCTTTTGGTCACCATCGGGCTCTTAGGAATGGAGGAAACGAGTGCCTCCAAGTCCTCCTTGCTGAACTGCCCGGGTCCTGGAAACTCTATGGCCATTCGGATAGCCATTTCAGGCAATACATTTTTTTCCCAAACCTCTTTGCTGAGCAGTCCAGGATCAGGGAAAATGTGACATGAGCTGCAATATTTTTCAGCCAGTCGTTGTCCCTTTTTCTCGCGCGATGCACACGAATTCAAAGCACACCAAACTAGGGATGCAAGGAACAAGACCGTGATACGAGTCGAGACTGGAATGAAGTGGAATGACATTATTGATTATTTGCAATAAAGCGAAAACCGGTGGGATAAGGTAATTACATTGTCATAAAGTACGATCCTTATGACTCGGCTTTATGAAGCGCAGGAACGGGGATATTCAGATTCAATTTGTGATTTAACTGCTCAATCAAATACTTACACAAAACAGGTGAATGCAATTCCTCGTGCTGATGCATAAAGAAGTACACCTTGCGAATTCCTTTTGACATCCAGTCGCCGATGCGCTCGACCCAAGCATCTATGCGCGTGTAGTCGGTAGGGTGCAGGCCGTTTCCCACAAAGCGGATGAATGCTTCGGGTATTGTAAAATGCATATGGACGCAATCGCGGCGCCCTGATGCATCGGTGACTACAAAGCCGGCATTGCGGGCAGACAAGATGTTGCAAACAGAGGTGATGGTATCCCTATCGAACCAATCCGGATGACGTAACTCAACAAAGACATTAATGTCGTCGGGAAGACTGTCGAGGTACTCAGACAGTGTGTCGAGACTTTTTGGCCCCATGGCAGGATGGGGCATGAGCAGCACCGGACCGAGTTTATTTCCGAAACCCGCAATGCCATCAAGGAATCGCTCTGTAGTTTCTGCGGCATTTTTTAACCGTCTTATGTGTGAAATGCTTTGGGAAATCTTCGGGCAAAATAGAAACGACTCGCCGACCTTCTCACTCCACTTTTCAGCCTGCGCCTTCCTGGGAAGTTTGTAGAACGTGGCATTGAGCTCAATGCTGTTGAAGTGACGGGCGTAGTGCGCGAGAAAATCAGCTTCCCGTGTTTTTGGTGGGTAGACTGTTCCCACCCAATCCTTGCGGCCCCACTTCGCACATCCGATGAAGAACGTAGTTTGGTTTAATTCTCCGGACGGGTTGTGGGTACTGAGCATAACGTCAGGAGGGAGGGCGAAATCTATTGCCTCGAGTTCGTCGTTGTTTACTCGTCCGAATTCCATGAAGGAAAGATAGAGGAACGCATCCTATTTTCAAACCCGGGAACCGAGGTTGGCAGACGTACAACCGCGCTAGTGATAGGAGCGGCACCCCGGACCCCGATAGCCCGAGGGTTGGCCTGCGGGAATCGGGGGAGGAGTACAGCGGATAGCACGGGCCGAACCTGAGGCACGAAGGTGAGGCAGCGCCCCGAGGCTATCCTATGTGGTCAGACGGAAATTATTTCTTGGCGTTTACTTTCTTCAGTTGCATTTGCAGAAACGGATACCAGGTATTCCCGTCGCTGGAGAATTCTCCTTTTTCATCCCACGTACCAGCCTGATGGTTTACGCGGATATCATAACGAACTTTCCCCGTCGGCACGTCGAACCCCCATTGGTATGTTGACGCATCGATAACTTTGAACCACGCTGTAGTGCTCTTTCCGTCGGCGAGATAGGTTTTAAAGCCGTAGTGGTTTTGGGTTTCATCGAAATTCAGAACGCCAAAGGCATGGTGAACGATTTTCTCTTCGCCGGCCTGTGTGTCTTTGCCAATACCTTCAATGGTGAGAATGGTGCCGTCCAGTTTCATTTCAATGTGTTCATTAATCTGAAACTTTTGTTGCTGGCCATACCGATTCATGGTGCCTTCACCTTGCCAATGTCCTTGCCACGGCTTGAATATTTCCATTTGGGAGACAGAGGCGGATTTCACCGGGGTGGCGGGTGTCTGTCCGTCAACGGAACCGATATGGGTCACGATAAAAATGAAAGCGATAATCAGGTTTTTCATAATTGTAAACTGGTTTATGTTGTAAACTAAAATGGTAAAAAAAAAGCTATTTGTGGATATATTGTTTTAGCGTAGCTACGTAGTCTTCAAACGCCTTTATTCCCTTCCGGGTGATCTTGCAGGTGGTGAGGGGTTTCTTGCCTTTGAAACTTTTCTCAACAGAAATGTATCCGGCCTCCGAAAGCTTGTCGAGTTGTACACTAAGATTTCCGGCAGTACTCGCCGTTTTCTCTTTCAAGAATGTGAATTCAGCCGATTCCACACTAAGCAGTACGGACATAACGGCAAGCCTGAGCTGGGAGTGAAGTAATGGATCGAGGTCCTTGAATGCCATTAGTCTTTACTGTTTTTAAGCAGGTAGCCAGGAATGAGATATCCGCCGATGATTGCAGCTGCGCCAACGAGGGGTTGAAATTCACGACTGACAAGGAAGCTTACTATTCCTAAGACCCAGAATATCAGTCCGCCGAAAATTAGTGGTTTGAACCGAATCATTATACCTGAGACCAATGTTGGAAGAGATCCGATGAGAAGTATTACGGGATTCAGCTGGTAATTGATTTTATATCCGAAAAACACCAGGGTAAATATGACAACACCAAACATAATCCACAACCATGAAGTGATTCGATCAAAGTGGCTGACACTGCCCCGGTCGGAAGAGCCCTTCGCTGCCTTTATCATTGTGTAGATCCATACCGGAATGGTGATGGCCCATACGGCGTACGGGTAGGGGTATTCGAAACGGCCGAGAAAATACATTCCGAGGTTTGCAGCGGTTATTACCCATCCCCATAGCAGGAAGTAGAATGCGTTTCTTTGCACTTTGCCTTGCGCCTGACGTATCATTGCGCTGATCAGCAAGAGGCTCTCTTCAGGCGAGATTTTTTCTGAATCGGTTTCCATGTTTTCTTTGATTGGTTGATCTAATATACGATACAATGATAAACTAGTTTACATTATAAACCAAAATATTTTTTTAAGCTCTTTTTTGATTAAATTCGGCCATGTTTACCGGAATTATCGAAACCATGGGGACGCTGACAGCCGTGCAGGAGCAAGGTTCGAACAAAATGTTCAGCATTTCCAGTGAAATTACCCCTGCGTTAAAAGTAGATCAAAGTGTAGCCCATAACGGCGTGTGTCTGACCGTCGTTGAGGTGACCGCAGGCCATCATTCGGTGGTAGCGGTGCGTGAGACGCTGCTCAAATCCAATCTTGGCGATCTGAAAGCCGGGGATAGAGTAAACCTTGAACGTTGCATGCTGAACAATGGCCGGTTTGATGGTCATATTGTTCAGGGGCACGTCGATCAGATCGCCTTTGTAAAGAACGTTGAAGAGCTTGACGGAAGCTGGCTTTACGACTTTGAATACGATCCATCTTCGGGTAACGTCACCGTTGAGAAAGGTTCTGTCTGCGTGAACGGCGTAAGCCTGACATGCTTTGATTGTACGCGTAACAGCTTTCGTGTAACGATTATTCCTTATACACACGAGCACACCAACTTTCACAAACTGCGAAAGGGCGATAAGGTCAATCTCGAATTTGACATTATCGGAAAGTATGTTCAACGGTTGTTGAGCCTTGGGAAAGTTTAGCTTTAGTTTGCTATCCCGGGAGGCGGTTCCTGGCCAACGTTGCGATGTGGTAAAAGATCCAGCCAAACAAAGCGCCTAATGCGCCGCCGACAATCAGGTCACCGGGGTAATGCACACCAAGGTATATCCTTGTGTAGCTCACCAATACAGCCCACAAAAAGATCCATCCGATGATTGGATAACGCCTTCGAAGCAGTAAAACGATGAACGTAGCGGCGCCGAATGTATTCGCCGCATGGCTGGACGCAAAACCATAACGCCCGCCTCTATATTCATTTACGATGTGAACCAATTCGGAAATAGCCGGATCGCGTGAAGGCCGGAGTCGTTCAAAGTGAGGTTTCATCAACGAGGATGTAACCTGGTCGGCGCAAATAATGGTCAGCGTCAATCCGATAAGAAAAATCCACGAATACTTTCCATGGACCTTAACAATTAAGTATAGCAGCACGAGAAACAGGGGAGTCCATGCCACGGTGTGCGTCAAAAAATACATGACAGGATCAAGCCAGCTGGCATGCAGGTCATTCAACCAAAGGAAGGCATCAACATCCCATTCAAGTAATCGATCCATTATGCGGGTCTTTTGGTGGAAGATTGTTTGTCAGCCTGACTGATCCAGCCAATAGCCTCTCCGTAATTATTGAAGTACCTGACTTCCAGACCGAACCTGGACAGCATTTGGGTGAACCCGTTATCGTCGTGAAGTTCATTTGGTGCGAGCACGGCAGCGAGACGTACGAGTCCATTCTTGGAGGCTTCCTGCAAAACTTCGAGCAGGAAGGCGTAGCGTGCCTTCTCATCTTCGTAGGTTCCTGCCGCCCTGTCAGTTATAAAATTCGGCATGTTGTAAACCTTGATGAAGTCGAGCACTTTTTTCAGAAGCATTTTATATTCCTGGAAATCGGGCTTGCGCCAGGATACGCCAATACAGTTCAGGGTTGCGTCAAAGAAGATTTCCGCCTTTTCACCCTGGAACAGGATCTGCCTGTCGGCATTTTCGGGTTTTTTCAAACGAACCTTAAACTCAGTGAATTTGTCCACTTCACTTTGTACAGTAATATTTCCACCCAGCGCTTCAGACTGCATCTTCACCAGGTATAGACCCAGTCCCTTGCCTTCAGTATGATGATGGAATCGCTTGTACAACTTAAACAGATTGTCTTTATCCCTTTCCATGTCAATACCCAGTCCGTTGTCACGAACGGTAATACAGTAGTTATCGAGATCTTCAGAAGATGAAATCTCTATAATTGAGCGTCGGTCGGGAGCACGGTATTTGAGGGCGTTGCTGATCAGATTGTAGAGAATACTGTGAACCATGGGTCTTACGCTATAGATAACCCGGCCTTCATCGATATTCTTGTGAATCAATACATTCTGAGAAAGGATTTCCCGATTCAAAACCGAGAGTATTTCCTGCACTTCATAAGCCAGATCAATTTGTTGGCGTATCTGGAAAATATCGTTTCGGATGTCAATGATTTTGCTAAGGTCTTTAATAATATTGTCGAGCCGTTGCGTTGAGGTTTCTATATGGTGGAATATTTCAGCGTTGTCCGGACTTAGGTTCTCCGGCTGAAACAACTTCAGCAGCCCCATCAGACTCGCTACCGGCCCGCGCAGATTGTGTGAAACGGTGTATGAGAATTGACGGAGCTCATTATTATGCTTGATCAGTTCGTGATTTGTCTCGACAAGCTCCTTGTTTTTTGAGATCAACTCCATTGACATATTCTGGTTTTGAACAAAAAGAAGGTTTCTTTGCTCTTCTATCGTTTCATAAGCGTCTTTGAGTTTCCGCTGACTGTCATTAAGCTTGTCGGTTTGCACCAGTATTTCGCGATTTCGCGACTCAATTTCGCGATTTTTGTCAGTCAGTTTTTTGTTCGTATCATTCAGCTCGTGAATGAGGATCTCGGTTTTTCTTTCATTTCCTTCTGAAACTGATTTCATAAACAATACCGCCCCCGTCATGAGCAGGTACATCAACAGGAATACAATATTGGTGAAAGCATAGGAAGATTCGTTAAGCGCGGCTGCACGATATGGCACGCCGAGAAGATTGTGAAGGGGATCGTGTAATAGCAACAGAAGGAAGATAATTGCCGATGCCACAAGAAGGGGCCGTCTTTCCTCAAGGGAAAAGAATACCGGGGGAAAGATACACGATGAGAGGATGACCACCCGAAATGTAAAGTAATCGAGTGCTTCAGGGAAGTCGTAATAGCGTGTCTTTGAATAAACTGATAGTGCCATTATGGCCGATGGAACAATTATACACAGCCACAGACGACCAATTACGGAGAGTTTTAGCCAATTGAACAAGGGGGTGGCCAGGGAAAGCAGCGATATCAACGCGATAATCAGAGTCACCTTATTCCAGCCGTACCAAACATAATACAACACTGAAAGCGTCACGCCAACGAATACCAGGATCAGGCTGATGGAATTTGATAAATAAATACTACGCCGCTCAGAAGGGCTTTTTGCATGCTGAACACCTGTATTAGTTAAGATATTGAGATAACTCATCAGTTGCAGTCGAAACTGACTTGTAACTTAAGTAAATTCAGGAATATAAGCTAAGGGAACAATTCCGGTACAAATACCTGCACCTGTTTTTCCAAGGATATTTCAAAGAAACGTTGGAATTCTTAACTTCGGAGAATTGCTGAAATTTTTTTATGGAAAGATTTGATTTGATCGTGATAGGCGCCGGTCCTTCCGGATATGCCGCAGCAATGCGTGCGCTTGATTTTAAAAAGAAAACCCTTTTAATCGAGAAGAATGGAATTGGCGGAGCCGGTGTTACCAATGGTGCGCTGTCATCGAAAACGTGGTGGGAGCTTTCGAGGGAGACGGCGACTTTTCGCAAGAATCTTAAGCGCTTCAACCTGGAAATTCCATCGGTCAATTATAAAGAGATCCAAACTGAAGTGTTTCGCGCAGTAGAAGAACGCAAAAGCATGCTCGAGGAACACATGGACCTTATGCAGCATTCTCCTTTGGCTGAATTTCTACATTACAGAAAAGGTAGCGCGAGGTTGTTAAGCCAGAACGAAGTGCAGATTGAAAAGCCCGATGGCGAAGTAACCCGGGTGTGGGGCGAATATATCATTCTGGCTACGGGAAGTCGACCCCGTTACCTGCCGGAGCTTCCAATCGACGAGAAGATAGTCATGACAAGTGAAGGGATCGAGGCGATTGAGGAATTTCCCGAAAGCATGGTAATCGTGGGTGCAGGTGTTATCGGCTGCGAATATGCTACTATTTTCTCCGGTTTCGGCAAGACTAAAGTCCACCTCATCGACAAAGGTGAACGGATCTTACCTTTTGAAGATGCTGACGTCGTTCATGTTATTGAGCGCAACATGGAAAACAGCGGCGTTCTTATTCACCGTAACTCCCGGTTGATCCGGATGGAAATAAAAAATGGCCGTGTCGAATACGAGCTTGAGTACGACGTCGGCGGGAAGGAAATATTCAACGTGGAAAAGGCGTTGATTTCAGTGGGGCGAGTGCCAAACTATGAACAGCTCTGGGATGACAATATTGGTATCCATATCAGCAAACGCGGAATTGAAGACAACGACACCCAGACAAACGTGTCAAACATTTATGCCGTTGGAGATGTAACGGCCGATATCAACCTCGTTAACGTCGGAGAACTTGAAGGACGCTACGCTGTAGAACGGATTTTTGGAAATCCCCGGCGCAAGCTCGTCTACGAAAATATCAGTACAATAATGTTCTTAAGCCCCGAGGTTGCAGGGGTAGGCCTGAATGAAACTCAGGCCCGCGAAAAAGGGATTGATTACAAAGTCGTCACGCTTGATTATAGTTGCATCCCCCGGGCCATCGCTAAACGAAACACGCAGGGGTTCATCAAATTGCTCGTTACTAACGACGATGATATGAAGATCCTTGGACTTAAAATCATTGGCAATCACGCTTCGAGTGCTATCCAGGCCGTGGCGGTGCTGATATCAATGGATAAAGGCATTGAGGAGCTCGCGGAATGTGTGCACCCGCATCCCTCCATCACGGAGGGAATACAGGAATGCGTTCGCATGCTTCTTGGAAAATCGATGTTTAAGCCCGAGATCCTGAAAGGCAAACTGGGGTGCCGGATCAGTGCGAACGGTGTCTACACCGATATTCGTTTTTAATTCAGGCGTTACTGCGCTTTTGCGTGGCGTTTCTGAAGTACGGACAACACATCGGTTAAGGAGTAATCTTTCGCGGCAAGCAAGACCAGATAATGATACATCAGATCGGCTGCCTCACCCAGAAACAGGTCTTTGTTTTCATCCTTGGCTTCGATGATCAGTTCAACGGCCTCCTCGCCAACTTTCTGGGCAATCTTATTAATACCCTTATCAAAGAGACTGTTCGTATAGGACCCGGGTTGAGGGTTCTTTTTTCGCGTAACGATCAGCTCCTGTAAAGCTTCCAGATTCCATTCCTCATTTGATTCACTAAAGCAGGTATCCGTTCCGGTATGACAAACGGGTCCTTCGGGTCGTACCTTTATCAAAAGCGAGTCGGAATCACAATCGGTTTTGATATCAACAACGTTCAGAAAGTTTCCGGACGTTTCCCCTTTTGTCCAGAGGCGTTGTTTGGTACGGCTGAAGAACGTCACCTTTTTTTCTTCGAGAGTTTTTTCGTAGGCTTCCTTGTTCATGAAACCAACCATAAGTACAACCCGGGTTGAAGCATCCTGAACCACGCAGGGAACGAGGCCATTGAGTTTTGAAAAGTCCAGTGTCGGGATTGAATTCATGAGCGTATAGGGATTGCGTTTGATTTGAGGAAATCTTTAAGTTCGGGAATTGGAATTTCACCAAAGTGAAAAATACTTGCAGCCAGCGCGGCGTCGGCCTTGCCGAGCACAAACGCGTCGATGAAATGTTCTCGGGTGCCGGCTCCTCCGGAAGCGATTACCGGAATGCTCAGCATTGAGTTGAGTTTAACCAGCGGATCAATAGCGAAACCGTTCTTCGTACCATCGTTATCCATGCTGGTGAAGAGGATCTCGCCTGCGCCGCGTTCCTGCCCTTCCTTCGCCCAGCTAAACAATTTCCGGTCGGTGGGCTTCTTTCCGCCATGCGTATGTACAATCCATTGATTATCCATTTTCCGGGCGTCAATAGCCAGCACAATACACTGTGCGCCAAATGCCGTCGATAGTTCGTTTATCAGATCCGGGTTTCGCACGGCGGCTGAGTTGATACTAACCTTATCGGCTCCTGCTTCCAGAAGGGGGGCGACATCTTTTACACTGGAAATACCTCCACCTACCGTGAAGGGAATATTTATATGTCGTGCAATTTGTCTGACGAGCGATGCAAAGGTCTTTCTTTCTTCATCCGTCGCGGAGATATCGAGGAACACCAATTCGTCTGCACCCTGCGCGGCGTAGGCTGCGCCAAGTTCCACCGGGTCACCGGCGTCGCGGATGTTGACAAAGTTGACGCCTTTTACTGTCCGGCCGTCTTTGATGTCAAGACAGGGTATGATTCTTTTCGTAAGCACGGGGAATTTCAGGTTTCAAGGTTCAAGTTTCAAGTTTCGAGGTTCAAATTTTATGGTTTCAGTTTCCTTCGCGGGCTGATCCCTTTAGGGAATTAAAGGGTGAGCGGGGAAAATGGTTCAACTTTCAAGTTTCAAGTCTCAAGAATACTTTTCTGCGTTTCCATCTGTGTCTTCTGCGTGTTCTGCGAGAAACTTTGGTATCCGTTATCTCTCGCAGATCCCGAAGACGAATGCGCTGAAGGTCTAAGGTTCAAGGTTCAAGTTTCAGATTTCAGGTTTCAAATTTCACATTTCCCCGGGGCCTTCGGCAAGTTCGCGAATTTGATCTAGTGAAACCTTTCCTTCGTAGATCGCCTTTCCAACGATCACGCCGTCTACACCGGTGTTGGCGAGTGCACGCAAATCGTCCAGCGAACCAACGCCACCGCTGGCAGTCAGGACCAACTCTGGATGGTCGCGTAATAAGTGCTCATACAGTGATACATTAGGTCCTGTGAGCATACCATCGGTGCTGATGTCAGTGCAGGTTACGTACTTTATCCCACATGCCTTGTACTCCGTGAGAAATTGATGTATCGAAACAGACGCGCTTTCCTGCCAGCCATTGATGGCTATCAACTCGTCCTTGACGTCGGCGCTGAGGATAATGTGTTCCGCCCCGAATCTGCCGAGCCACTCTTCAACCAGACTTCGATCTTTAACGGCAATGCTACCAAGGTTCACTTGTCTTATTCCGAGATCCAATAACATTTGAATTTCGTTTCCGGTTTTTATTCCACCGCCAAAGTCAATTGCAAGGGAAGTCTGGCCCGCGAGTGTTTCAATCACTTTCCAGTTAGTGACCTTTCCTGCCTTCGCGCCGTCGAGATCTACCAGGTGAAGGTACTTTATTCCCGCGTCTTCGAACGCACGGGCAATTTCGAGGGGATTCTCGTTGTACACTTTTTTTTGTGCGTAGTCACCCTGCGTAAGGCGGACGCATTTGCCGTCAATAATATCAATGGCCGGAATGATTTTCATATTTGTACCAGGTTCAAAAAACTTTTCAGGACAAGTTCACCCGCAGCTGCTGATTTTTCGGGATGGAATTGTACTGCATAAAAATTATCGCGATGCATGGCTGCAGAAAATGGAACGATGTAGTCCGTTACTGCCGCAGAGTGCTTATTCACCGGAACATAATAGCTATGGACGAAGTAAACGAACTTTCCCTGCAACGCAGTGTCGAGCCAGCTTTCTTTAAGCGAGAGCTGATTCCAGCCCATGTGCGGAACCTTCTGCGAAGGAGTCGGCTCAAACCGCTTAACGTCTTCGTCAAAGATACCAAGGCAGTTCGTGTTATTCTCTTCAGAATAGCGACACATTAACTGCATTCCGAGACAGATTCCCAAGACAGGCTGCTTCAGGGCAGGTATGACTTTATCAAGCTTTCGTTCTTTGAGAAATGACATTGTCGTACTTGCTTCACCGACGCCGGGGAAAAGGACTTTATCAGCTTTGCTGATCTCCTCCGGATCGTCGGTGATGACAAAGTCCACGCCAAGCCTTTCCAGCGCAAATGAAACTGACTGGACATTCCCTGCATTGTATTTTATTATGACAAGTTTCATAATCTCGTTAAAGTAATCCTTTGGTCGATGGTAGCTGATTTCCTTCGCGTTTTACTGCAATGCGTATCGCCTTTGCGAATGCTTTGAAGATTGCTTCAATCTTGTGATGTTCGTTCGTACCCTCAGCCTTGATATTAAGATTACTTTTCGACGTGTCGGAAAATGATTTGAAGAAGTGATAGAACATTTCAGTAGGCATTTCACCAATTTTTTCGCGGGTAAATGCAGCATCCCACACCAACCATGGACGCCCTCCGAAATCGAGGGCTACCTGCGCGAGGCAATCATCCATTGGAAGCATGTAGCCATACCGTTCGATGCCTCGTTTGTCACCCAGCGCTTTCAGGAATGCTTCGCCGAGCGCTAGAGCCGTGTCTTCAATGGTGTGGTGTTCGTCGATATGGAGGTCTCCCTTAACATGAATTTCGAGGTCGAGCATACCGTGTCGCGCGATCTGGTCCAGCATATGATTGAAAAAGCCCAGCCCGGTTTCGATCGATGACGTGCCCGCCCCGTCCAGGTTAAGACGGATCTCGATGTCGGTTTCTTTTGTGGTACGTTTTACAACCGATCGCCGTTGTGGCTTTGACAGGAAAGTATAGATATCTTGCCAAGAGGAGGTTGTGAGTGAACAGTAGTCCTGCAGTTCCAGCTCCGAAACTTTTTGTGACAGGGAGCCATCGTTAATAAGAATGGCCCTGGATCCGAGATTTTTTGCCAGTTGAATATCCGTAACACGGTCGCCGATAACATATGAGTTGGCCAGGTCGTATTCGGGTGAGAAGAATTCTGTCAGCATTCCTGTGCCAGGCTTCCGCCCTGGATTGTTGTCGCGGGGGAAGGAACGATCAACGAAAATCTTTGCGAAGTGAATCCCTTCATTGGCGAAGGTGCGGATCATCTTGTTTTGCGCAGGCCAGAAAGTCTCTTCCGGAAAACTGTTAGTTCCCAGGCCGTCCTGATTGGTTACGATAACCAGTTCGAATGAATTTTCGGCGGCGATCCTGCCAAGCCAGGTAAACACACCCGGATAGAACTCCAGCTTCTCAAGAGAATCGATTTGTTCATCGGTAGGCTCGATAATCAAGGTTCCGTCGCGGTCAATAAAAAGTACTTTCTTCATGGTTTGGTTTTAGTTGAGTCGACCTTGCTGAGGGCATTGATTAACTGGTCGTTTTCAATACGGGTTCCGATGGTGATACGAAGACAATCTTCACACAATTTGACGCGCGACCGATCTCGTACGATGATACCCTTTTGCATCAGGTACTTATATACCGACGGTGCATCCGT
This sequence comes from Bacteroidota bacterium, assembly GCA_023417785.1. Taxonomy (GTDB): domain Bacteria; phylum Bacteroidota; class Bacteroidia; order Cytophagales; family Cyclobacteriaceae; genus Ohtaekwangia. The sequence goes on along the minus strand of JAEZEH010000056.1, from coordinate 24,196 downwards.
GACACGCGCCAGAATGAAATTGGCGTCAGAAGGGAATACCTTTTTCACGATCGGCAGCTGTTGTAGGTTCTCCACCAACGTTTCCCGCTCCGATAGAATATCCGATACCCATTTGTTTTTCTGTCGTTCGTTGTCCAGAGCCTGCAGCACCAGTTCCTGAGTTTGAATATTAATGTTGTATGGATACTTTATTTTATTCAGAATGGAAATGATCTCAGCGGAAGCGTACGCCATACCACATCGCAATGCTGCAAGACCCCATGCCTTTGAGAAGGTCTGGAGTATCACCAGGTTCGGGTACTGCCCCAGTTTTTCAATCCACGAGGGATAGTTGCAGAAGTCAATGTATGCTTCATCCACAACAACCAGGCCTTTAAAGGATTCAATCACCTGGGTAATATGATCCCGCGTTAGAAGTGCCGCTGACGGATTGTTAGGACTGCACAAAAACACAATTCGTGTGTTTGGCGTAATGGCCTTCAACGTTGCTTCCAGGTCAAGGTCGTAATCTGGCGTCAACAACACTTTGCTGATCGCGACCGCGTTTAAATCAGCGCATACGGCGTACATCCCGTATGTGGGTTCTGTAATCAGGATTTCGTCCTGGTGCGGTTCGCAGAAAGCGCGAATGAGCAGATCAATGGCTTCGTCGCTGCCGTTACCGAGGAAGATCTGATCAGGTTTTACCTTTTTTATTTTGGCGAGCTTTTCTTTCACCTTCCATTGCAACGGATCGGGATACCTGTTGAAGGGGGAGGGGAAAGGGTTTTCATTCGCATCGAGAAAAACGTCGGCCTCGCCCTTGAACTCGTCTCTCGCTGACGAATATGGCTTCATCGCCTTTACGTTCTTGCGAACGAGGTCATTCAGGTTGAAGGCAATTTCATTAGTCATACTGTGGCAGTTATGATTTTAGCGTTTCCAGACGAACCGACACGGCCAGTTTGTGGGCCATCAATTCCTCTGCTTCAGCCATTTGCTCTACGATTGGGCCCAGGGACTTCAATCCGGCGGGAGTCAGCTGCTGAAACGTTATAAACTTCATGAAACTCTCCAGCGATACGCCGGCGTAGGCTTTTGCGTATCCGTTTGTAGGGAGTGTGTGATTCGTTCCGGAGGCATAGTCGCCAATCGCTTCCGGAGAATAATCTCCCAGAAAAACCGATCCCGCGTTTATTACTTTCGCCGAAATCTGTTCGAAATCACGGGTGTTGATGATAAGGTGCTCCGGTGCGTACTCGTTTATAAAATCAACCGCGGGATCCTGATCCGTAAACATCACGGCGCGACTATACGTCAGCGCTTTCCGGGCGATGTTTTTTCGGGGTAGTTTTTCAATTTGCAAGTCAATTTCTTTTTTTACAGCGTCGATTATTTTCATGTCGTTGACCACCAGAATTACCTGGCTATCTTCTCCATGTTCGGCCTGTGACAGCAAGTCTGCGGCAATGAATGCAGGATTAGCGGATTCATCGGCCAGAACGAGGACTTCAGATGGTCCCGCCGGCATATCGATGGCAACACCTTCTTCAAGAACGAGTTGTTTAGCTTTCGTGACGTACTGATTTCCGGGACCAAATATCTTGTACACCTGCGGAATGGATTGGGTGCCGTAGGCCATTGCAGCGATTGCCTGTGCGCCACCGATTTTAAAGATGCGTGTAACCCCTACGTGAGATGCCGCATAAAGGATCGCCGGATGAATGTTTCCGGATTTGTCTGGCGGCGAGCATAGAATTATTTCCCTGCAGCCTGCAAGTTTCGCCGGGATACCCAGCATCAAGACGGTTGAAAACAGGGGAGCTGTTCCCCCGGGTATGTAGATGCCGACTTTGTCTATTGCCACGCCTTTGCGCCAGCACTTTACGCCAGGCATTGTTTCTACCGTGAGTACGTCCCGTTTCTGGGCTCCGTGAAACGCCTCAACGTTTCGTGCAGCCTGATCAATCGCCTGTTTTAATTCCGTGGAAAGAAGCGCCCCGGCCTGGCTGATCTCACCGGCAGAAACCTCAAGTGAAGAAAGTGATACCTTGTCGAACTGTAAGGTGATGTCACGCAGTGCGTCGTCGCCGGAATGCTTCACGCGGTTCATTATGTTCCGGACGGAGCTTTCCAGGAAAGCTAGTTCAAGCTGCGGACGTTCACACAGTGCTGACCATTCGTTCGGGGATGGATTGATATAAACGTTCATAAGCGATTCTTTGGCAAGTTTTTTTAAACGATCATTTTTTCAATCGGTACTACGAGAATTCCTTCGGCCCCGCACGATCTCAGGAGGTCGATCTTTTCCCAGAAGTCGTTCTCATCCACCACCGAGTGCAACGAACTCCATCCTTCCCGCGCAAGCGGAACAATTGTCGGACTTTTCATGCCAGGAATAACCGACGTGATTTTGTCAATGGCTTCATTTGGGCAGTTTAACAAAATGTATTTGTTGTTTTTGGCTTTTTTAACGGCTTCAATTCGAAAGAGCAAACGTTCAAGGATGGTCTGTTTCTCGGGCTCGAGGCCGGGATTCGCGATGATTACTGCTTCGGAGTGGATCACCGTTTCGACTTCCTTCAACCCATTACTAAGGAGTGTACTGCCAGTGCTCACAATATCACAGATGGCATCGGCGAGGCCAATCCCCGGAGCAATTTCGACGGAGCCGCTGATTTCGTGAATTCCGGCTTCGATATTATGGCGTTTCAAAAACTCACGGACGATCACCGGATAGGAGGTTGCGATATTTTTCCCCTGTAACCAACTCACGCCGGTATAGTCTTCGGTTCTGGGAACTGCAATGCATAGCCGGCACTTCGCGAAGTCAAGGCGTTTGACGATCTGGTTATTGCGCTGCTTCTCGAGGAAGATGTTTTCACCGACAATACCAACGTCTGCGACTTTGTCTTCAACGTACTGGGGAATATCATCGTCGCGAAGGAAGAGAACTTCAACAGGAAAGTTTCGTGCCTGAGTTTTCAACTGGTCGCGGCCATTACTGAATGAAAGTCCGGTTTCTTTCAAAAGAGACAGCGACCCTTCCTGCAGGCGGCCTGACTTCTGAATGGCTATGCGCAAAAACGTCTTCATGCTATTTTGTGTTATAGTATTTAAGCTTGTTGCCTGCCTGTCGTTAGGCAGGATGAACACCCGAAAACAAAAAAGGCTCGTCACAAGTGACAAGCCTTTTGAATTTCTTTGATGATGAAATCATAACAAAGCGGTGTCACCAGTCATAACAATGCTATGATGATGGTGATGGGTCGCTGTGTTTAAATTTCTATTCATTGTTCAAATGCGCTGCTAAGAAATTAAATACTTTTGAATTGTCAAAATTTTTATTTTGGACACCAGTGACCCGAAGGCAGCCCAGGCGGCTTTTTTGGCGCTGAAAACGGTTGATATGAGCATTTTAGACATAAAAGATCTGACTTGTTCGTCGCCATCTTTTATATACATTGCCCGATATGAAGTCATTGTCAATTTGGTTTTCTGGAATAGTCGTATTCTTTGGCCTGATGCAGTGCGCTGATAGCCGCGAAACCCGCATGCAGCGTCATCTGGTACAGGGCAATGAGAAAATCCGCGAACAGGAATATGAGCAGGCTGAACGTTTCTTCAAGGAGGCACTGCGTCTTGATTCCTGTTTTGAGGACGCGTTAAACAATCTCGGAACAGTCTATCACCGGCGAAAGAACCCTGAGCAGGCGCTGGAGTACTATTCCAAAGCGCTGGCGTGTGAACCACGGTTCCTGTCTGCGTTACTCAATCGTGCGAACGTGAGCTATGAAATAGGTGAATATGATCAGGCGCTGGCGGACCTTAACGAAGTTGAAAGCCTTAAGCCCGATACGGCAGTGTTGTGGGAGCTGCGAGCATTAGTGTTGTGGAAACGCGGCGAATACGAAGAAGCGCGACATGCCTTCGCGCGAACCGGGGATCCGCATGAGGACCCTGAACTGATGATCAATCTGGGGACGCTCTTTGCATCCGAAAAGCAATATGACTCGGGTCGATACTATTTGAGGAATGTACTGAGTATCGATCCACGGAACCATTTGGCACTGAATGCGCTGGCAATGCTTGAAGCGGATGCCGGAAACGTTGATGAAGCCCGGAAGTTGCTTGAAACCGCCCTGGCACTCGCGCCCCGCGACCCTTATTACCTCAATAATCGTGGTTATGTTTACCTGCTTGAAGGAGGAGGTGATCAAGCGCTTCCGCTGATCAATGAAAGTATCACATTGGATCCCTACAACGGGTGGGCTTACCGCAACAAAGGGTATTATTACCTGAAGAAGGGAAATATTGAAGAGGCGATCCGATTATTTGAACGCGCGCTCAACGCCGATGCGCGGATCGATAAACTTCATTTGTGGATGGCGGAAGCGCAGTTCAGAAAAGGTGATCAGGAATCGGGTTGCCATCATCTTGCCGAAGCGGCGAAGCTAAACCAGATTTCAGAGAAAGAATGGCAAGACAAATGTCGATGATTCGATAGTACTTTTGAACTCAACCGGATCTGTTTATGTACTCCAGACTGATCGAACAGCTTAGCAAACGACTCACGATGACTTTGCCCTCAGCATTGGCACATGATCCGTTGCGGGCCATCCCGATCGGTAATGAAACGCCCATCTTCAAGCATTCTCTTCCACCCAGGCCAGGCAGTGTTTTGATTCTCCTGTACGAAGCCGAAGAAAGTATCAAGTTTCCATTGATCCGGCGTCAGGAGTACATGGGCGTTCATAGTGGTCAGATAAGTTTACCCGGAGGAAAAGCCGAGCCCGGAGAGGATGCCATTGAAACGGCACTGCGGGAGGCGAGGGAGGAAATTGGCATCGATCCTGCCCGGGTTAAAGTCGTTGGCCGGCTGAGTGAATTTTACGTAATTGTGAGCAACTTCCTGGTAACGCCCGTTGTGGCTTCAGTTCTCGAAACACCCGCATTTACTCCGGATCCGTATGAGGTGCATTCCATCTTCCAGGCTGATCTTCACGAACTGGTGCGCGACGACGCGATCCAGGTCGAAGAAATAATGGCGGGAGGACGTTATCGGATGCAAGCCCCCCACTTCAAAGTGCAGAATCAAATTGTCTGGGGCGCCACCGCCATGATGCTCAATGAGCTTCGTCTCGTCGTGAAAGAAATAATGTGAACCTGATAGTTTTGGGTTCGCGATCAAAATGTATTTACTTGATCCGGAAGAAAAAAACCTGTATCGTTTATAAATAAAGACGCGGATGATATCGAAAGATGCGTATGTAGAAATCAGCAAGTTGAAGGTTTCACCGGGGATGACGGTGAACCTCAAAGATTTCGCCACCGATTATCAGGGTGAAGAACTGAAAAAATCTGAAGGCGAGAAATTGCTCGAGGCTGGCCGCAAGCGGCTCGCCGAAATGCAGACCCGGCTGTATGCGCATAATCGTTATGGGGTTTTGATCATACTGCAGGCGATGGATGCAGCCGGGAAGGATGGTACTGTGAAGCATATTATGTCGGGTGTTAATCCGATGGGCGTGCGGATTACCAGTTTCAAGGCGCCGTCTTCCGAAGAACTGGATCACGACTATCTATGGCGACATGCCCTTGTCCTGCCACGTCGCGGCGAGATCGCCATCCACAACAGGTCTCATTATGAAAATGTTCTCGTTACACGTGTACATCCCGGGTACGTTTTAAAAGAGAATATTCCAGGTATCAATTCTCTTGAAAATATCAATCAGGATTTTTGGGAAAACCGGTTCAGGCAGATCAAGCGATTTGAGAAGAACGTCGCCCGAAACGGGACGATCATTCTGAAGTTCTTCCTGCATCTCTCAAAAGAGGAACAAAAGAAGAGGCTTGTGGCACGGATCGATGATCCCTCGAAGAATTGGAAGTTTGACATTGGGGATTTGAAAGAAAGGTCGTACTGGGACGACTACCAACGGGCCTATGAGGAGGCAATTTCTGCTACGTCTACTTCATACGCACCGTGGTTTATCATTCCTGCAGATAATAAATGGTATACGCGACTTGCCATAGCTGCCGTGATATACCAACGGCTTAAGAAACTTGAGATAGACTACCCCGCCGTCAGCCAGGAGCACCGTAACGCCTTGCAGCAGGCACGTGCAGAGCTAATGGGCGATTGAAAAGGGAACAAGTCTCCGAGACGTATGTTGTGTTGCAGGCGTATCAGTCGAATTGTTCCAGATGAACAGTAACGCCTTTCAGTGACAGGTCATCCGCCAGGTCGATAATCTGGTCGACGTTTTCCCAGTTGTTTTGAGTGAATGCTACCAGTTCGAGCTTGGCGAGTTGGCGGATCATGTCGGGAGCACGGTAAATTTTATTATGTGAGATGTCCAGGTTTTTCAGATTTTTTAGTTCCGTGATCCATTCGGGTACATCCACCAGGTTGTTGGCGTTTATCCGAAGCACTTCGAGCTTATCAAGATTCTTCAGCGATACAGGAAGTGAGCTTAGCCGATTGTGGTGAACATACAGCTCCTTGAGATTCTTTAGTTCGCCAACTCTTTCAGAAATCTTGTAAATCCGGTTCGATGAAATGAACAATACCTCGAGATTTTGGAGATTAGCGATTTCATCATCAATCTTTTCAATCTTATTATAGTACAAATCCAGAAATCGCAGCTTTGTCATCTGGTAAACAACCGATGGGATATCCGTTAACTTGTTCTGATACAACCCAAGCTCCTCAAGATTAGTCAGCCTGGCCAGCTCGGGACTCACTGTATTGATTTGGTTGTAGTTCAGGATAAGTTTTTTGAGATTCGGAAAGCTGGTGAAAGCAGAGGGTATCGATTCAATCTTGTTCCGCTGCAGAACGAGGTGTTGCAGAGATGCGTTCGAACGTATCCTGTCTTTCGTGAGTGTCAGTTCATTTTCAGAAAGAACAAGTTGTTTCAAATTCTTATTCTTATGAACCGCCGGAAATGACGTTAGTCCATTACGTTTCAGGTCCAGCGTATCCAGCTTCACGAAACGTTTAAAATTCTTCGGTAACACGTCGGGTTTGTCTCCGCGAAAAACGAGGTGTCGGACGTGCCGGTTTTTAGCAATGCGAAGGCGCCCTTCTGATTTATGACTGTAGATTGCGAGACGCTCGAGATTCCTAAGCCGGTTTAGTTTTCGCGGAATCCTTTTGATTGAGCCTTCGATGATTTCCAGACGTTCAAGCGAGGTGCATTGATAGATTTCTTTAGGCAACGCATTGCCATTCCATCCGGAGATGCTGAGGCGTTTCACCTGGCCCGGATCAGCTGATCCGTCAATGATATCAGCTAGCGGCGTATAGTTTGGGTCCGGCTGATATCGGTAGGTCATTCCGATTATGGCAACCTCGCGAAGTTTGAAAAGTTTTTCCCGAAGGCTATCTATAATTACGGGATTGATCTTTTCAGGGACAGACATCATATCCGTAAGCCGCTGTTGAAGTTGATTATACGACGTCGAGTCGGCTTTGCTGCGGTATATCGGGTGAGGGATCTGCGCGCTCAGGATAACCGGCATGCACGCGATGAAAAATACAACTGGAAAGAAACGCATAAGAGGTATAACTAAATCCTTAGGTGAAGGTAGAACAAATGTTTATCACCGCCTAATTTCAAGGGGATTTTCTTCCGAATTATTATGTTTAAAAGAAGGAATAGTATGGTCAAAAAGACTATTTTTGGCGGTTCTAATAAGTATCATGAGTGAAATAAAATCGAAAGTTCCGGCTGATTATTCGGCCAGTAATATCCAGGTGCTGGAAGGCCTTGAAGCAGTACGTAAACGCCCCGCAATGTACATCGGAGATGTTGGTGTAAAGGGGCTCCATCACCTGGTTTGGGAGGTTGTTGACAATTCTATTGATGAGGCCCTGGCAGGCTATTGTGATACGATTAATGTCACGGTAAATGAAGATAATTCCGTTACCGTATCCGATAACGGAAGGGGCATCCCGACCGATATGCACGAAAAGGAACAGCGGTCGGCGTTAGAGGTGGTCATGACGGTGCTTCACGCTGGTGGAAAGTTTGACAAAAATACCTATAAGGTTTCTGGTGGTCTGCATGGGGTAGGGGTTTCCTGCGTTAACGCCCTTTCGGAGATGTTGCATGTAACTGTATTCCGGGAAGGTCAGATCTTTGAACAGGAGTATCATCGCGGCGTTCCGCAGTACCCGGTTCGCGTTGCTGGTGAATCAGAGAACCGCGGAACAACGGTCAGGTTTCGGCCGGACAAGCAGGTTTTTTCGATTTCCGAATACAACTATGAAACTATCGCGTCGCGCCTTCGCGAACTGGCTTTTTTAAATCCTGGTATAAGCATCAATTTGACGGACCTTCGGGAAAAGGATGAAAAAGGCGATCCCCGCAGTGACTTGTTTCTTTCGCAGGGCGGTCTTCGCGAGTTTGTCGAGTACATTGACTCCACCCGCGAGAAACTCATTCCTCAGCCTATCTACATTGAAAATGACAAGGGTGAAATACCGGTTCAGGTGGCGATGTGCTACAATACGTCGTTCAGCGAGAACCTGGTTTCATATGTAAATAATATCAACACGCACGAAGGCGGTACCCATGTTGCGGGGTTCAGACGGGCTCTTACGCGTACGTTAAAGAACTACGCAGATAAGTCGGGATTACTTGATAAGGTGAAGATCGACATCAATGGCGACGACTTTCGCGAAGGTCTTACAGCTGTGATCTCTGTGAAAGTGCAGGAACCCCAGTTTGAAGGACAGACCAAAACCAAACTGGGTAACTCAGACGTTATGGGTGCTGTGGATACGGCAGTTGGTGAAGCGCTCGTGCACTTTCTTGAAGAACATCCGCGCGAGGCAAAGTTAATTGTGAATAAAGTCGTGCTCGCCGCGCAGGCACGTCACGCGGCCCGGAAAGCGCGCGAAATGGTGCAACGGAAAAATGTTCTGTCGGGAACCGGTCTTCCCGGTAAGCTCGCCGACTGTTCGAGTGCCGATCCCAGTATCAGCGAGCTCTATCTCGTTGAGGGTGACTCCGCGGGTGGATCTGCGAAGCAAGGTCGAGATCGGAACTTTCAGGCGATTTTACCTTTACGGGGAAAGATTCTGAACGTGGAAAAAGCCCAGGAGCACAAGATTTACGATAACGAGGAAATCAAGAATATCATTACTGCGCTGGGCGTTAGTTTCGGTACGCCGGAAGACGACAAAGCGCTGAATATGACAAGGCTCAGGTATCATAAGGTCATCATTATGACCGATGCCGATGTTGACGGAAGCCACATCCGGACGTTGATCCTGACGTTCTTTTTCCGTTATATGAAAGACCTGATCGAAAACGGTTTCGTGTACATTGCACTCCCACCGTTATATCTCGTGAAAAAAGGACGCGAAGAGCGGTATTGCTGGACCGAAGAAGAGAGAGAAGCTTATGTGAAGGAACTCGGTGGGGGAAAGGAAGACTCCGTCAATGTGCAACGCTATAAAGGGTTAGGTGAAATGAATCCTGAACAGCTGTGGACTACCACAATGGATCCAGCGAAACGCTCGCTCAAGCAGGTAAGTATAGAGTCGGCTGCAGAAGCTGATCACCTGTTCTCCATGCTTATGGGCGATGAGGTTGCTCCGCGTCGCGAATTCATTGAGAAGAATGCGAAATACGCGCGCATCGATATCTAGTGTATCGCGAAACCTGCCCCTTCTATGGAGGAAATCAAAACGCTAACCGAAAGGCTCAAGCAACAGATACTGGAAAGTAATTACGTCAGCCGCGATCTAAGCTGGTTGCAGTTTAATTACCGTGTGCTTGACCAGGCGTTGAACCGGGAGCGGAACGTATTCGACCGGTTGAAGTTTCTGGCTATCACGGCGTCTAATCTCGATGAATTTTGTACCATTCGTCTCGGAAGTTTATACAATTACCTGGACTATGGTAAGCTGCGTTTTGATTACAATGGTCTGCGGGAAGAACCGTTCCGGAAATTGCTTCTCACCGAAATGCGGCGCTTTTGTGATGATCAGACAAGCTGCTATCTGCAGGAGCTAAAACCGTTATTTAAAGCAAATAATTTTCAGATTTCGTCATACGATGACCTGTCCATAGAGAGCACGAAACGGGTGAAGGAGTATTTTGATAATATTATCTTCCCCATGCTGACCCCCATGGTGTTCGATAACTATCATACGTTTCCCACGCTGATGAATAATCGTCTGTTGCTGGGAGTAGTTACCAAGAATCCAAACGAAGGGCCAAATCAGCAGAAGGTTTCGTTCATCCAGATTCCGCACAACCTTCCACGCTTCTACGAGGTGCCCGCAGAAGACATGACTTACTTTGTTCCATTGGAGGAGGTTATCCGCAATAACGTATTCAACCTTTTCCGGAATGTAGAAATTATCAGTACGAATCTGTTCCGCATTAATCGGAATGGTGACTTCACGTTGGAGGAAAGCGAGGACATTGAGTCTAACTTTCTGGAGGACCTCAAACGCAAGCTCAAGACCCGACGAACAGGACGCGTAGTACGCCTTGAAGTAGAAGAGAACCCCGACCCGTGGATGATGCGCTTGCTAAAAATCCAGTGGGACCTTGATGAGTTCAATGTATTTTATGTTCAGAAGAATAGTTTGATGGACTTTACGGGTCTCAATCATATCTTAAGTCACAAAGAATTCAAGGGCCGGCGAACGTCACCTCCGGAGCCCATAAAGCCACTTAATTTTCCGGAGCACGGCTCACAGGATTTGTTCGAAGTGTTGAAGGATCGCGATATCCTGCTTCACCATCCATACAACTCAATGGAACCAGTGCTCGAGCTGCTGGAAAAAGCTGCGGATGATCCTTTTGTATTGTCCATCAAAATCACGATTTACCGTGTCGCAAAAGAGTCGCGGGTGACGGCGGCCCTGTTGAAAGCAGCTGAGAATGGGAAACACGTTTCCGTTCTTTTTGAGGTTAAAGCCAGATTTGACGAAGAGAACAATCTTCGGGAAGCTCAGCGACTACAAAAAGCAGGCTGTTTTGTTATCTATGGAGTAAGCAGCCTTAAGACCCATACGAAGCTGCTTTTGATCGTTCGGAAAGAGGAAGGTGATCGTGTTTACCGATACGTGCACCTTTCTAGCGGAAACTACAACGAATTCACTTCACGGCTATATGTGGATATTGGATTGCTCACCACGCGTGAAGTATACGCGCAGGACGTTTCGGAGTTCTTCAATGTAATAACCGGTCATTCACAACCGTCTGCATATCGAAATCTTATTACGTCGCCGCGGGATATGCGTATTCAGCTTTGTAATCTCGTTCAACGTGAGGCCGAGAACGCTAGAAACGGATTGCCCTCCGGTATAGTGATAAAGCTAAACTCCTTTCAGGACAAAGAACTTATTGACGAGCTGTTTGCCGCATCTCAGGCAGGGGTTCCAATCAAATTAATCGTCCGAGGTATGTGTTGTTTACGCCCGGGACGACCCGGAGTCAGCGAAAACATCGAGGTCATCTCGATTGTTGGCGAATTTCTGGAACATTCCCGGATCTATTATTTCCATAACGCAGGGAATCCTAAGGTGTACATTGGCAGTGCTGATGCTATGGTCCGCAGTTTTGACCGCCGCATCGAGTCGTTGTTCCTGCTGGAGGAAGATATCCTTCGGAAGCAGGCCATTAACAACCTGCGCTACAACCTGCGCGACAATGTCAACGCCTATAGCATGAATGAGAATGGCGACTATGTGAAAAGGGAATTAAATGGAGAACGTCCTTTTAACATCCACAAGGAGTTTTTCCACGTTTCGCGCGACATCGTAATGGAGGCATCGCTGTTCTGAAGGCGCGACCCTGTAGCAGTGTGAAAGAGAGTGAGGGTTTGCAATTTAATTTGAAATTCGAGATCCGAAATTTGAAATCCTTTAATTTCCTGAAGGGATCCGCCCGTAAATGAAAAGTGAGAGCTTGCAATCCGAAATTGAAATCCAGTCCATCCCTTGAACTTCGAACCTTGAAACTCATACTTTCAGCGCATTCGTCTGCGAGATCAGGGCGATCTGCGGGAGGGAACGGATGCGAAAATTTCTCGCAGAAGCCAGAATACGCAAGAAGAAACCGCGGAATAGTATGCTTGAACCTTGAGCGTTGAGCCTTGAAACCTGGACAACTTACCAATACGACGGGCACTCAATACCGCGATGAAACCTGGGTATCTTAATCCTATAGTTGATCATGATTTCATGACTACCGTTAGAGTACAACCTGATATCCGAGGTGGTGATGTCGTAAGCGTATCCCACGTGAAAGTTGTCATTGATCTGGAGTTCGAATAATCCGATAAAGGAATCACCCAGGCGATAGGAGCCTCCCAGGCTCACAGCATCTTTGATAATAAGCATTGTATTCAGGTCGAAACTCAGCGGTGCGTTTTCCTGGATCCGGATCAAAGTTGACGGCGCGATTTTGAAATCTTCCGACAGCTTACGTGTAGTGCCCGCCATCACATAGTAGTATCGTTGCTGGCGACCTGAAGGAGTAATCAGTTCACTAAACGTTTCGTCGATGATATCGATTGTCCGGTTGTTTACGATATAAGGGACGGAGAATCCGGCATATAATTCCCGGCTTCTGAAGAACACGCCTGCGCCAAAATTGGGATTGAACTTCGTCAAGGCACCCAGTTCCATTCCGTCACGTGGATTTGTTTTGAAGTAGTCACTTTTAAGGGTGTTGAAGCCACCCTGGATACCCATGGATAGTACTGCAGGATTCTTTCGATTAGTCAGTGGAATTTTGTACGCGTATGCGAAGTAAAGACTATTGTCAGAATGCACGCCAATTTCGTCTTTCCCGAAAAGTATCCCCAGGCCTACACGGGCTTTTCTGAAGCCGGAGTGCATACTTGCCGTCAGCGTTTTCGGAGCACCGTCGAAGTTTACCCACTGATTCCGGTAAATTGCCGTTGCGCTGAATTGTACATGAGTTCCCGCGTATGCCGGGTTGATCACTAACGGGTCAAACATGTACAATGACTGAATCGGTCGTTGTTGAGCCGAAGCTGTCAGGGTTCCGATAAAAATTGCTAGCGTAAAAAGTTTTAGCATCTCTTGTGTTTTCACTGTAAAGGTCCTGTTCGCTGACGGGCTTACTGCACCGAAAGACGATCATTCATTTATTTTACAAGTTCCAGATAGCCCGTACGTGGTCTGGAGCCATCACGTTTATCGATGATGTAGAAGTAGGTTCCTACAGGTAGCTCATTCCCGGCCATGTACACGCCACGTTTACCGATTCCCTGGAACACTTCATTTGCATTATCGTATCCGTCAGCTTCATATACCAGTACACCGGAGCGGTTGAAGATCTTCACATTGTTCGTCGGGAACCTGGAGATACAGTCGATGATCCAGGTATCATTCTTTCCATCGTTATTCCGCGTCACCAGGTTGTAGTTCCGGATATCGGTTGGCACTTCCGTTCTGCCTGTATTCACGCAGCCTTTCGTAGTTGTGACGTCTACCGTATACCACCCGGGGAACAGCCCTGTGATGTAATTACCGGTACCAGCGTCGTGCCCGGTTTCGTCTGCCACCCAAAGGATTTCATCCGAAACAACATCAGCCGGGTCCAGTGTTAGCGTGATTGTACCATTACCTCGTCCCCCTCCCAGATCGTATGGAACATCTTCACAATAAGATGCCGTTGTTTCAAAGATCAGCTGCGGAATTACCGTGATGTCTTTGACCTCGGTCACTATCGGCACCGAAATACATCCGGTCTCCCTGTTCTGCGCATACACTGTATAGAAGTTGGCGCCGATGTCACGGTAGTCAGCCTCGGTGTTGTTCGCCTGTAACAGTTCCGTTTCGCTCTTGTTTGAAGTAACGTTGCCGTTAAACCAGTAGAAGTTATGGGTGAACGTGATATTATTAACATGTGCCGTTACCCATCCGTCATCGATATCGCATCGACTGTCGTCCTGGACCGTGTAAGCTGTCGGTGCCTCACCCGGGACACGTTGGTCTGGCAGTTCTTGTGATAGTTCAGCTTCGCATTGCGTGAGTCGATTGACAACACGAACCGTAAACCACAGGTCGGGATTATTGTTCTCCGTACCCACCCCTATGAGTTTGTCATTGGTTCCGATCGGTGTTCCGGATGCTGTCGTACCGGCATGCCAGAAGAACTCGTATCCACTGGCAGGTTTTCCGCCGTCAGTGATGGCCGTAAGCTGGCCATTGGGTTGAGCGGAATAACAATTGATCAACGGATTATCAATCTGAATAGCCACAATCGGATTCTCACGCTTGTCCGGGATCCGGATCTCATCGATTACAAAACATCCCGTGCTTTCATCAGTTACTTTTACTGTGTATACATCGAATGCATCCAGATTTGTGGCTACCCAGGTCCTGTTGGCAAGCTGATCGAATCCCTGTGCAGGGGTCATGTCGTTGTCGAATGAAGTTCCCGCCTGATCCATGGGGCTCAGCACGTAGTCAGCGCTGAAATTAGGGGCAAATCGATAGTAGTTTGGCTGAGCCGCGTCTGTCGTATTGAGGTACGTAAACCCAACTTCTTTTACCTCGAGAACGCCGTCAGGATCAACGCAGTTTGTACGCGGCCCTGTGGAAAGCATTAATTGAGGATAAAAAAGCGCGTGCTTGTTTTCTATAATGTAGTATGTTTCGGCGATACAATTCGTTACGCTGTTATAAACCCTCACCGAGTAATGGCCGTCATCAACGTTATCGAGCATACTGCCAGTATACTGTACGTTGTTACCGTCAAGCAATTCGTTGCCATCGGCGGCACCCAGCCCCCGGTACCACGAGAAGATGTACGGATTACCCGTGTTGCCGCCATCGGCAGAGGCGATAAGCTGAGCTGTTCCTTCGTCGGGTCTGCAGCTTATCTGAGGTAAAGACTCTGTTATTACCGGAACCGGATAGTTTTCAATCGGATCGTCGATTTCAACCTGGTTCGGTCCTGAGGGACAGTTCCGGTCTTCGAACGTATCCATTACTGTTACAAAGTATTTTCCTGGCCCTACGTTGTTTAAGTGTTCTTCGATCTGACCACCAATAGGCGCGTTCGTTGCAGCGTCGGTATAGGCCGTGTACCACGTGTATGTAAATCGGGAATCGCTACCTGGTATTTCGGCGTTCTCTTCGTTCCCAATATAGATCCGTGTTACAAGGGCTGATCCTGAATTATTACAGTCAATGGGAGAAGTAGGCACAACCTCGATTATGTTCGGGAAGCTTGCGCGTTGATTCAGTTCTACCGGCATCAGTAAATCAATGTCACAGCCGGTGTCGACATTATAGACGTTCACCGCATATAAGCCTTCAGGAATTCTGTTCCATCCGTTTTCAACTCCATTGTCTACTGCGATCAATGTTGGTGGAATTGCCCCACCATTCAGTGTCCATGTAAAATCAAAGTTAGTCGAACCACTGGGATCACTAGCCGTTGCGCGGATACTTCCATTCGGACTGAGGTCGTTACAGCTGGTGTTTTGAGCTGTTTGGAAGGTTGCCGCCGGAGTTCGGCTTTGATCCTGAATAGTGACCATCACCGGAGGCGATGAACAGCCGCGGCCAATAGCAGGAGAGTTATCCGGATTTACCGCGTCTATGCGACGTACTGCGGAAACGTAATAAGTGAGACTTGCCTGACCAATTGAATTGTAGCTGACATTGTCAAGGGTGGCAATGCCTTGTTGATTACTGACGATCAAGTTGTCTAATGTACCTTCAGACCAACTGAAGTCGAAGTTGTTAAAGTTCGGATCTTCGGCACCGCCTACGATCACGCGTGTTACGAAAGCACTACCGCTGGGAAGACAGATGGGTTTTGGTGTGCTGCCGGCTTCCGTGATAACCACGGGGATCGCCGTCTTAATGATACTGGTTTGAGCTGTGACGATGCAACCCGTGATGGGGTTGAACACATCAATTGAATAATTGTCGTCGCGCAATCCGGCTTGAAGATCGACATTACCCAATCCAGTAGGTTTCGGATTTTGCGTAAGAACAAGACTGGTATTAGACGGATCCCCGGCACTCCATGTATACTCGTAAGTGGCACCAGCGCCGACCCCGGTCTCCTGGATAGTGATTGATGCACTACCTTCGAAGAAGTTTGCATCGTCCGCGCAGGCCGAATTTGCGAAAGGCACCACAGTGATATTTGGATATTTTATGCGTTCAAGGATATCCACCCGATACGGTGCGGATGAACAACCGAATCCAGGTCCGCCATCGGTATTCCCGGAACGTGTAGCGGTCACGTAGTATGTGCCGGCTTCAATATCCGCGTAAGCATTGACGTCTAGCAGAACATTGTTGCTTTGTACGATCTCGACGCCATCTCGTGTCCAGGTGTAAGTGAAGTCGGGGAGGGGTGCGGGTTGGACACCGATATTTGGATCGGGATACATGACCTCAATTTTTTTGACCTCGACAGACCCGCTATTATCGCATATTTCCTGAGGCAGTGACTCCGCTTCTGTAAGGAACACTGGTGTTTCATTTTTTGTTACCGTTGTTGTTGCCGCGACCTCGCATCCTGTTTGTAAATTGGTAACCGTCAGCGAATAAATGCCGTCGACGAGGTCGATCGGATTATCATTATCGTTGTCGGAGCTGCTGCCGTCGCCGTCGTTAACATTCGGGTACGGCATGCTCACATTGCCAGAGGTCCAGTTGTATTCATAAGTAAATGGACCAGGTACTGCAGTAGCGTCAGCGGTTACCCGAACGACGATGCTACCTTCCGCGTTCACTGGATCCGGATCACACGATGTGTTGGTGAATGGAGTTAGCGCCACAGTTGGATTCACGTGCTGGTCGAATACATCTACACGGTAAGGTGGTGTAGCACATCCCGCTCCAGGTGCAGTCGGCTTGCGTGTAGCGATCACGTAATACGATCCCGCCTCCATACCCGGGAACTGGCCGGGATTAGTACCCGAAGAAAGGGATTCGGTGACAATGTTTGCCGCCGTGTTATCCTGTAACGGACTATTGCTATCATAAGAACCAGGGCTACCCGCCGGGGCTTTGAACCATGTAAAATCGAAGTCGTCAGTCAGTGATGCACCGTAAGTAACATTCGGCTCGCTGGTGAGTGACCGGTTGAGCACGATCTGCGTTACCTCGATGTCACCGTCATTGTTACAGATCAACTGGTGGGCTACGGTATTTTGTGTGATGTTGAAGCTAAACTGAGCCGATTGCACAGTTACAGCTGTTGCTGCGATACAATAGTTGGTTTCATTCATCACCACAACCGGATACGCCACGCCGGTGTTGTCCGACAGACTGGCATACGTTTCGGCAGTTGTTCCATTCATTCCGGGTTGAGCCGGACCATTGTTAAATACGTACTCATAGGTAGCACTCTGCACGGCAGCGTCTGTTGAAGGAGTGCTGGCCAGCAGCGTGACAATTCCTTCATTGACACCAGGTATACATGATGTGTTCGGTCTGGCAGTAAGAGCAGGAACAGGAGCAATATGCGTATCGTTGACCACCGCCATAACAATCGGAGTAGGACAACCTTCCCCGGGACCGTTGACTTTTACGCCACGCACATAGTATGTTTGAGTTCCATTTCCAAAACCAGGAATCGGGCCGAACTTCCAGCCTGACTTGGTATTATCGTAGAAGTTGTCCGCATGCTGTCCGTACAGCGCGGTTGTAAGGTCGGCGTTGTCGTACCAGGTGAATTCATAATCACCAACATTCCCCGGAGCTACACCCGTAACCTGAATCCGTCCATTGGATGCTGGAGCGCAGTAACTGTCAGGGGTAACGGCTACGTTCAGCCCCTCGGGTATCTGCGGACGATCGGGCACCATTATAAAGGCTTCTGTGAGACACCTGGTGTTTATATCCCGAACGGTGATCTGGTAGGTTCCTGTTCCGAATCCACCAACTTGTTCTCCGGCCCCTGCGGCGATAGGATGCGGCGTAGTGAATCCGATTGCCAGCGGGTCAATGGCTGAGATTTCATAGTCTGGCATTGTCTGATCCTGTGGCTGCGCAGTCGCGAGCACCGTGACTATACCATCACCAAGATTTGCCGGATCGCATGACGTGTTGGGTTGGTCAAGTGAAAGATTTACCACGGGACCGAAAGCTTCCTGATCAAGGATAATGCCTTTACCCAGAGGACAAGCTTCATTAATGGCTATTCCTCCGCTCATCGTATGATCAATAAGCTTGACATAATACTCACCATTCATTAAGCCCGGCAAGTTTACTGTAAAACTTTCGCCTGACTGGCTTATCAAACTTGTGGTGGCATCATTGATTCCACTGAAAATCTGAATCTCAAAAGGTCCGGAGTCGGGGCTACCTGCAGCCTGTGTAACTTCAACGTTGATGATACCATTGCCGGGATCATCGCACGTTGTTACATCCACCTTGGTGACATCGAATTCCGGTGACTCAAGCAATGGCACACTTTCAATGACGTATGCACCACAACCATTGCCCTGGTCTTTCACAACAAATGTGTAGACACCAGCCTTGACTCCTGCGGCAGGAGTACCGTTCGGGTTGCCAAGATTTGGATTCGTGATGTCAGTGTTAACCTGTAGAGCGGGACTGATGTCTGGAGGATTATTGTAAAAGTTAATATCTGTATTCGCTGGGGTACCTTCATACCAATGATATTGGAAAGGGCCAACACCCCCTGTTACGCTCATATCAATTCCCCCGCCACCGCTTGTGGAGCACAATCCCGCCTTATATTTGGCGCCAAGGTTATAAACCACATCGATAGTTGCGTTTTCGATCTGGACCGTCAGCGGATCTGATTCGCAATGATTTATATTATCACGTACAAGGGCAGTAACGTATCCAGGACTAAGCTGATCAATAACTGCCTGCGGGCCTGCCGTTGTACCCGGGCGTTGAGTACCGGTCGTTCTGATTACGGAGGGATCAGCAGGATACGTTTGACCCTCGGGAGTAAATATGTAGTATAGGGTGAAGTCTGTGTCAGGGGTGACAACATTTGCCACCGAAGGAGTAGCGTCCCCGTTAGGATTATCACATCTTGTCATCGGCGATAAGTTAGCCCATGATAACTCCGGTAGCGTAATGTTATTCGGAACCAACACTGTCTCGGTAGTGGTACAAGCCGTCGTGATGTTATGCACACGAACAGTATAATCATCACTCCGCAACTGGGTAATCACGCCTTCGGACACCTCGGTGAGCATAGTTCCACCGATGCCGATTCCACGGAACCAGACCGTTTCAAAACCAACGGGACCGCCTGTTACCGTGGCGGCGACTGCGCCATTCGGGTGGTTGACATCGTCGCACGAAGTCTGCGGGGTGAGTATCGTAGAAACGTCAGGGAAAACCTGCGCGTCGAGAACCGATGCTGAAACCGGATCAGAAACACAATTCCGCTGGACATGTTTGATTTGCAGGCTGTATGTACCAGCGGCCAGTTGCGCCAATGTCGGAATGTTAGCAGCTTCGGCGGGAGATCCGGTGCCTGACCAGATGAACGTAAAGCCATCGTAAGGGGCAGCGATCACGTTCCCGTTATACGTCACAGTTGTAACGTCAACTCGTCCAGCTGCCGGATTAACTGTTCCATCAGGAAATACAGGGCAGTTAGGGTTATCGGTCGGACTAAGTGCAGTTGAAGGAAGCACACTTTGATCGGGAATCAGAACGGTTTCGGTGCGCGCGCAGAATGTCGCCGTATTCTTTGCTTCAACGGTAAAATAAGCAGTCGCTCCTCCCTGTAGGTCAGAGATATCAACGTCAGCCGTGTTGTCATTGAGTTCCGTACCGACAGACCCTGCAGAACTTCCGGCATACCAGCGGTATTCGTAGCTACCCGCGGGTGATACACCTGCAACGGAAGCACTACCGTCAGGAACGCCCCCGGGACAATTCATGCTGGCGGTAATCGAAGTATTGACGTCCGGGTAGACGATGCCATTTCCGACTTCAATAGCTACATAATCGGATGTGCAACCTTCGTCGACCATGGTGACCGTCGCAGAATAGAACATACCACCTTCGAGGCTTTCTAGTCTTTGCATATTGACCTGAGGATTCCGTGGTGACGTGATTCCGGATCCGTCAAACCAGGCGTACTGAACGTTAGCAATATTGGTATACGGATTTCCTTTGTAGGTAATGCCCGTCACATAGGCGGCGCCGTTGAAGTTTTCACAATTAACGTTTGGATCCTGACCCAGAGTAATGATCGGCCTGGCGCTGATATCGGGGACCTGGATTGTTGCCGTATTCGCACAGTTGTTGGAAAGCTTAGTCACGCGAACTGTATAGAATGCATCCGGCGCGCCCTGGATTGTTGCTGTTGATGCGTATTGGGTGGTGAGAATCGCACCATCCGTATCTGACCCGGTGAACCACTGGAAGGAATAATCACTCAGGACGGAAGTTGCAAGTGTGCCGTCTACCTGTTCGGCGGCAACGCTGCCATTACCCGGTTTGAATGGCGCACAATTCGTTGAACCATTTGCAACAGCGTCAATAACAGGGAGGACAAGTTCGTCTGTAACAATGGCATTGCTCAATGGCGATTCGCAGCCCGAAACTTTGTGCAACACGCGCACGGAATAGGATCCTGCCGATAAATTATTCCATACCGCTCCGGCTGCACCATCCGCGTCACGATTGCCAAGTGTGGCATTTGTCCAGGAAAACGCGTAGTCATCAATTGAACCTTTCTGATTGGTGATTATGGCATCAACTTTTCCTGTGAAGAGAACCCCGTTGCCCTCGGCGCAGTTTGCGTTCGGGGAGGGGGTCAGCTCAAGGAGGGGTAATTCGCGGTTATCCGGGACGTGGATCGTTAGTGTACTTGCGCAGCCCTTGGCGTTGCTAACTGCAACAGTGTAATTAGCCAGTGTTGGATCGTTCGAACCTTGTAATTGCGCAAGGAAACCAAGGTTGCCGGTGCCTGTAATTTCGTTCGCCGGAGTTACTGTTGATCCATTGTACCATTTGAACGTGTATGGTGAAAGGTTACCTGTTGAAGGAACCGTAGTTCCGTCAACCGTGGCAACGAATGCGTTTCCGTCTGGGGTAGGAGGTGTGGTACAGTTTGTTGACCCTGTAACACCTTGCGTTAACACGGGGTAACTCAGTACGTCCAGAACCTGGATCGGAACGGGAACTGAGGGACACTTCAGCGCGGTTTCTTCAACCTGAAGTGTGTAAAGCCCACCGGCGAGGTTCACAAGCTGTTGCAACGAAGCCGCATCCGGAACGCGTTGCGCTTCGTCCACCATTGATCCGTTGTACCACTTGAATGTATAATTTGTAAAATCGGAGACAGCCTGGCCTGCGAAAGTCACCGTAGCATTCACTTGTCCGGTAAACGGAATGGCTAAATCATTTGGACAAATGTCGTTGTTGAGTGAGTCGAGTGAAACGATTGGGTAATTGATAATTTCTTCAGCTGTATTGAACGCCGTCGCTGCACATCCGGTTTCACGGTGGACAACCTGAACGGTATACGCAAGTCCCCCGCCTTTAACGCCACCTGCAACATCGTCGAGAATCGGATTGTCGATTTCAGTATTAGCGGGATCACGCAACCGCGTTATCGTATTCTGACCCTCATACCAATAGAAATGATACTGGTTTTGATCCGTTGCCGGTGTGCCGTTTTCAAGGGCAACGCCCCGCAGAGCCGCGTTGCCGTCTTCCGGGTCGCATGAAGTTTGAGGCCTGAGCCTGTCAACCTGTGCAGTTGGCAATGTGAAACCCTCATTCACCGTGACGAAAGGAACCGGATCTACTGAAGTACAATTTGTCAACAGGTTTGTGACAACAACTTCGTATGAGCCGATGGGTAGATTCCATGCCGAAGGACCCTCGGTGGGTTGATTCGGGAGGGGGCTTTGTCGGGTTCCGTTCACGAAGTTGTACCACGTGAACTGATATTTCGTGGCCGTTGTATCAGGATCATGAATGTCGTTTCCAAGTTCATCGGTAATTATTGCGCGGGCGGAAACCTTTCCACTTTCCGGGTTGAGGCAGTTCATTACATCCCGGATGTGAAGGGCTACGCCTCGTGGGTAGGTGGGAGCCGTAAGGGGCTGAAACTGGGAGGATGAACACGTTCCCCGCGAAACGGTTACCTGATACAGAATGTCGCCTTTCAATCCGGTTATACTTGTCACGTTTTCCGCTACTATTTCGTTGGAATTAGCATCGCGCCATACAATGGAAACGCCGGTAAGGTCAGCTCTGTTGAAATCGAGTTCCAGTGCGCCATCAAATGGTGTACACTGGGTTTGATCTGAAATTTTGTTAAGGGTGTAGGGAACTGTGAGGACGTTGTCGACGACGACAGCATCGACGGGAGCGCTGTTACACCCAATGGTTTTGTGCGTTGCAATCACCGTATACGTTCCGGCCGCAAGTCCCTGTAAATTATAGTTTGTGGCTCCGGTTCGGATCGTGTGAGGACCAGCCGCCGATCCGTCATACCATTGGAAATTGTACTGACTCCAGTCCGTTACTTCGGTGGTCCCTTTGAATATCTTATCCACCTTTACTTCACCAATCATATCTGTTGGAACGCAAACAGTATTATCCTGAACGGTCATGGCCGTTGCCGAAAATGGAGTAGGAGTGACGAGAACCTGCTGAATGTTATTTTCAAGATCACAATCCGTTTCGCTCTGCCCTGATGCAGGCACTGGAAATCCTGTATTGTTCAACACGATGTACATATCGAACTCGCTGCCGGGGCCGTTAAATGTTACGGGAGCCGTAAGTGTCGTTACGCCGACGGGTAGACTAAGATTCAGCGTTGTTGTGTGTAAGAGAGTGCTGGATGTCGGTCCCAGCGTAGGATTACCGTTGTAAAAACTTACTGGCACCGAGGCTGTGATTGGCAGAAGTCCGCTATTAATAACGTTGAACTGCACACTCACGTTGGTGTTTCCGCAGATCGGCGGGATGACTATGACTGATGGCTGAATCTGACCGTCGCCGTTTGTGTCGACTCCCGGCTGTGCAGGGTCGTCGCCGTAGAAAGTTAAATCCGGACTTGGAAAAACGGGACATCCGCTGGCGCTGATATACGGTAACTGGTTGAGGAACGTATTTAACGGGCGTTGCGGCCCACTCAGGCCATTAGACTCACAAGTTCCTTCGCTGAATACGGTTGTCTGATCGTATTGCGGAAAGGGAAGCGTGAGGTTATCATTGATGTTGATCACAAA
Organism: Bacteroidota bacterium; assembly: GCA_023417785.1. Taxonomy (GTDB): domain Bacteria; phylum Bacteroidota; class Bacteroidia; order Cytophagales; family Cyclobacteriaceae; genus Ohtaekwangia. The sequence goes on along the minus strand of JAEZEH010000056.1, from coordinate 997 downwards.
ATACCCGGGCTGATTCCAGACTTTGCGGGTTGGAAGCCATGCATTTGTAGATGAAAAGAACAGCCTCAATTCACCAAGAGCCTGTTGCTGAATCCCGTCCTGAATGTCGAAGGAGTTGTTCCGGTTACAGGCCACGCAAATGTCTGTTGCACCGTCGCCGTTTACGTCGGCAATAACCGGTCCTTCAGTATACGTATGTGATTGGCAGGTTGCCGACCAATACTTGGTCTGCATAGTTTCCGAGTCCACAACGACCAGTTCCTGCGAGTCCCGGTAAACCAGTTCGAATTGACCGTCATTATTGAAATCATATAACGTCACCGTTAGTACCCCGGACCTTGAGTCGTTGATCGTTCGCGTGGTTACATAAGTGCTGTAAACGCCGCCGTTGGTGTTTATATCAGGATGGAAGGAGTCGCCAACGGTCTCGACGCGGAATAAGGTACTTCCAGCAACAAAAAACATGTCAAGAAGGTGGTCATTGTCTGAGTCAATAAGGTTGACCCTTCCGGTGCCCCACGGCCAACCATTGGGATATGCGGCGTCGGGAGCAATGAAATAGGATACTTTATTCTTGGCGACATTCCAGTAAAACACTGCCGTCTTTCCGGTGACTGAGTTGAGCGCTCCCGAAATGATGACATCGACGGTACCGTCGTTGTCTACGTCGGCCACGCTGCACATGCTATGAGTATCTTCGCCATATTCCACCGGATCGGTTGAAAGCTTGACGTAAGCTTTGATAGCCGGATCAAGGGTATTCATGTCGCGTGCCAGTGTGAGCGTGGCTGGCGTAGCGGGTGTTCTGTTGGAGAGGTTTGGTATAGAGTAAATCTTTGTTCCACAAACCAATTCCATTTTACCGCCGTCACCCTTGATCACGTCAACAGCTACCGGTCCCGAAGTTATGTCCAGGTCCCAGTCACCATTTCCGGTTGCTAGTAGAACTCCGGTCTCAGCTGCATATATCCGATCACGGATATATAATTCAGCTTTC
>JAEZEH010000050.1 GCA_023417785.1 Bacteroidota bacterium | reverse complement strand
TTCTCGTTTTGCTCCGTGTTCCATCGAACATCAGCGTGCATCGCTCACCCGCACATGCCACCGCTTCGCGAGTGGCGCTGATGGGGTGGTACGCGGTGCAAACGAATCGGCGGTGAGAGATGCGCGTGCAGGGGCCGCCATGCTGGTGTATTTAACGTAGCTCATTTCCGCTATTGTACCCGTAAGTACCAAACTATCCTGGCAGCGTTCTTCCTTTGATTCGCGGTAATGAAAGAGTTCACGACTTCATTTCAGGCGATCCTTCCCCAGTGTACTTGACTAATTGGGATTGTTCCCGTTTTTTTTTCGCATACTGAATATTCAAAGGCTTATCTTGTCAGGATGACCTAACAGCCTGTTGGGCGTCCCGGGCCGACGCGTGGTGACGGATGCTGGGGTTTTAGCGAAGTTTTTTTGTTCTTTTGTTCCCGTTATTGTCTTCGTCAGTACCAAACTTTTTGGCGACCTTCTTCTTATGGTTCGCAGTAACGAAACTGTTCACGACTTTGCTCACGCGATCCTTCCGCAATGTCCTCGCTGAATTGAATTGTTACCGTACCTTTTTTCGCATACGGTAGAACTAAAGGTTTGTTTTGTCAGGATGACGGAACCGCGGTTAGGCGCTCGGGCAGACAGACGCGTCGATGTCCAAGGGAGGATTGGCGTAAGGCTTTTTGTTTTTGTTTTCGTTATCGTAATCGTCAGTGCCAAACTCTTTTGGCGACCTTCTTCCTATGGTTCGCAGTAACGAAAGAGTTCACGACTTCGTTCAGGCGATCCTTCCGCAATGTCCCTGTTAATCGGATGTTCGCGCTCCTGTCTTCGCTTACTGAAGTGTTGAAGGCTTGACAGGGCTTGCGCGTCTCGGGCCGTAGTTGGTCTTTGGGTTGACCACCTGGAGGCCGACAGTCGCGTGGGTGACGAAAATGGTGACGTGCACGGTTTAATTACCCCATATCCACCGGCAAACTGGCAACTTACTACCCGGTAACTGGCCACCGGCTACACGGCATGAGCGGTGCCTCAGCACCGCTCACCGTGGCTGCAATTAATTAATCACGTTTACATGCTTAAGCTTTCCGGATATTTTTACGGTTCCTTCGCCGGATACGTTTTTGAATGTACCCTGAAAACTCATCTCAAAATCATAAGCATTATGCAACTCGGCAGTGATCGGGTCTTTTATCTGGATCGTTTTGATCTTAGTTACTTCACACTTGCCATTTATCGATTCGAAGGAATAGTTCGTTTCGCCATCTTTTGCTGATAATAAAATGTAGCTCTCACTGCTAAACGCCCGCTCATCAGTCAATGGCTGTGGCAACTGTCCCTTCCAGAGTATTTGAAAAAATGTGTTAGTTGGCCGGAGTTCTATGAATTCCACAGTTGATTTTTCAACAATAGTGCCTTTTTCGGAGGTCGTAAAGCCCGTGATGTACTTTGACGGGCTAATCCTGCTGAATGTTTTACCGGCGAGGTCGCCATCGGCTATGGTGAATTCGTAGGTTGACTCTTCACCGGTACTTGGCTTCCCTTCATCCTCGTCGTCGTTGCCGCACGCGACAACTAAAAGGCCCACGGCGATGGTCACCAGAATGCGTGAAGCTGACTTGAAAAATTTCATCATGGATATGGTTTGAATAAATAATTAAATTGTAATGAAGAATTAGTATTCATCAGTTATTGTGTATTTACCAACAACATTCTATTTGATTACAACAATTTTGCCTGTCACATTTACCGGCGGCCTCGACTCGTCTGATGTATCGGCAAACTGGCCCGTGAATGTAATTGTGCCAGATGCCGTTCCTGAATATGGGGTAACCATCTGCGTTTGAAGGTTGGAGACGCTCACTTCTCCCGAAATTCCTATAAGAGTCAGGTCACTGTCCTCAATTGTTATCATAATGAGCGAATTGGTTTCTCCGTCCAGTTCGTTCTTAAGTGGCTTTACATTATTACCATCCATCGGAAGGATCAGTGTAATAGAAAGGTTTTCAGCAGTCAGAGTTGTACTCACGCCCCGGAAACCATCAATGTCGGGACTCTCAGCGTATAGCAATGCGAGCTCACCCTTGGGCATTTTCCCCTCCAGCTTATTATTTATGCCAGAGCCGGATATTGTCACTTCATATGTATGCTCACGGTTTGTCTCTGTAGCATCATCGTCATCACTGCATGAGGTTAAGGCGACGCAACCAAAAACCAGCATAAGTAGAATATGTTTCATACGATTAATATTTAGAATTTGAATTTTACTCCGGCAGCGACAACAAGCCTGTCGAATTCGCTGACGATATATTTTATTTCACCGAAAGGCAGGATCTGTTTACCAAGGTCGAAATTTCCTCCAGCCCCCAGGTTAAGTCCAACTCTGCCTACCGTTGCCTTTACCTCACCAAACCCGAATCCTGACAAGTCGCTCTTTGACGATACACTTGTGTAGTTTATTCCGCCTAAGCCATAGAATTCGATACCTTCCTGCTTTATGAAATAATAGTTGGCATTGCCATTCAACTCCCAGGCTGACTGTTTGATGAACGTGTGCGTTTTAGGAAAATAAAAAGAAAAACCAGGGGAAACATTTAGCTTTTCTGTAAGATTGAATTCTGCGATGACACCGAGCCCCGCCGTCTTTAGGTCCGAACTATAAACCAATTGTCCGCCCACCATAACTTCCCCTTTTTGCGCCATACCCCAGTGGCAACATAGCAGATAGCAAGTGGTGAGAAATAGAAGTTTTTTCATTGTAATTTCAGTTTGTTGATTAAATTATTTTTCCGTGCTTATTAAACTTGAACCTTAGTACCGGGGAAGCCAAAAAGTAAACACGATGTTTTTGTTTTTTTTATTACAATTCTTTTCGCAAGCTCACCCGGGCCAGAACGGACTGATATACAGTTAATTTTCATTATGTTTACTAAATGAGCTTTTTCCCACTAAATGATAATGGTGATGCTTTACTGTCGAGGATAAAGGCTGGTGACAGAGCTGCTCTCGGGGAAGTTTACAAGAAGTACAAAAAAGATTTTTTTCAGTTCGCTTCAAGATACAGCACTGATAATGAGCTACTTTCTGACGTTTATCAAGATGTTATCATAGCGTTTCATGAGAATACGCGCAAGCTGGACTTTAGTCTGAAGAGCAGCAGTTTGAAGACGTACCTTTTCAGCATAGGGAAATATATGATTTTCAACCGCCTGAGGAATGCCCAACGGTCTGAGGAATTTGATAGCGAATCTCACATTGAAGAGCAAGGCACAGAACAAATAGCACTTGATTTCCTGAATGATTCAGCTTCCCCGGATCGGGAGCTGGAGGCGGCGTTTGAACAACTGGGAGAGAGATGCAAGGAGGTACTAACACTGTTCTATTACGGCGAGAAACGCATTGCCGAGATCAAGGAAATATTGGGTTATCAACATACGGATGTGGTGAAAAGTCAGAAATCCCGGTGCCTCAAATCTTTAAAGGAATTCATAAAGAGCAAATCCGTGAGCAGGTATGAATAAAGAGGAACTGATCATAAAATATTTTGAGTCAGAGCTCAATCAGGAGGAAATGAAGGAGTTTCGTTACCTGGTTGACCATGACGCAGAGTTTAAGAAGGACGTCGGATTCCGGGAAAACCTGAAGACCGCGATCACCGGCGTAGAGCGGAAGAAACTGAAAAACTATTTGCGCGGGCTGGACGACGAAGACTTTGGTCAACCAAGAACCCGAACGATGTCTTATTACCTCTACGGTGTTGCCGCGGCTGTGATACTACTGGTGGCAGTTGCGTATCTGTTTAATCTCAACAAAGATCAAACGTCAACATATTTGCGCGAGGATATTTTGGCACTATACGAGCCGTATCCGAATGTGATCACGCCGAATTTACGTGACAACCCCGGCGAAATTGATCAGCAAAAAGCGGCATTTATTGCGTACGAGAGAGGCGATTACCAAATGGCGGATAGTCTCTTTACAAGACTCCTTCCGACTGGCGATCACATACGTTTCTATAAGGGTATTGCCAAGTTTGAGTTAAGCGAGTACGACAGCGCTGCCGTCTTGTTTGAGCAATACATTAAAAGTGATAATCCCCAGTTTTTTGACCAATCGCTCTGGTATCTTTCTTTGAGCAATCTCCTGCGGGGCGAGCTTGATGCTGCCAAAGAGAACCTATCTCTTTTAAAGCGACGTGGAAAGTATAAAAACACTGAATCCGAAAGACTACTTCCGAAACTTTGATTGATGAAGCACCCAAGAATTCTGGCATCCCTGATACTTGTGGGATTGACACTAAGTCAACCATTTGCTGCGCCAATGCCGCTCGAAGCGTTAAATGATACGACAGCCTATCACGACCTGAAAGGGCTCTATGCAAAAGCTCAGCATTATTTCAAGCAAAACAAGTTTGACTCCGCAGCCCTCTACTTTGATGACGCGAATCAGCTTGCAAACGAAAACGCCTTTACCGATGAGAAGTTGATCCACGAGATCAAGAACGGTTATGGAATTACCCTTGCGTACTTGCGGCAAAATATGAAGTCGATAGAAATCTTCAAGGAACTGAATTCATTCTATCGCGAAAATAACAGTGAAGGGAAGTACAATAAGGAGTTGGCAAAGACTTTCAATAACATTGCTATAAATTACAACTTCATCTTTGACCTTGAGCAGGCAGTCCGATATTTTGATAGTAGCCTGGTCTACTTCAGGAAGGAGAATCTGCTCTTTGCAGACGAGACACGGCGTGCCCACTACAACAAGGCACTCAATTTTCTCGATATGGGTAACTATCAGGCTGCCATAGAAAACGTTGAGCTCGCCAGATTTAACAGAGTAAAGGATTCGGGTGACGACAAACTCAGCTATGAGCGGATGAGCGAAAACCTGATCTTCAGTGAGGTATTGATCGAAATGAACCAAGGTCCGCATGAATTACGCGAGGCATTGACTTATCTGAACGAAGCATACGATATATTAATGAAGACAAGTCCCCGGGACTATTATGTTCCGTCGGTCTTAGGACTGCAGTCAAAAGCACACCTCCTTCTGACTAATTATGATAGTGCTCTTTTCTATTCGCGAAAAATATTCGCGCTGTACAATGAGTTGTATGGTCCCTCCTATCCGGGTCTGGTTTTCAGGAATAGAGAACATGGGCGGATCTTCAAAGCATTGGATAAGCCGGACTCAGCCATGCATTATTTCAGGATGACCGTCGACTTCCCTGCAGCGGTGGACGTTAGCAGAAATTTCTACAAGGTTGACGCGAGAATGGAGATTGCTGAAATCCACCTTCAACAAAATAATCCCGATAGCGCAATATCCGGGCTGTTGAAAGCTACCCACGCTTTGTTCCCCTCTGATCAAAGTACAAACTACTTTGAAAACCCCTCGCCCGAATCGATTCCTTTAGATCCTTTTATAAGTATATTCTTCTCCAAAAAAGCAGAAATCTTATACAGTGCCTTCCAGAAAACAGACTCAGTTGAATACCTGAAGGCAGCTTTAGACGCATATATGCTTGGAATAAACGAAGCATTGAAATCAAGGAAAAGCCTCGTCACTATTCGGTCGAAAGCAATTTATTCCAAACAATTCAACAATCACTTCGACAGAGCTATCGCGATGGCATCGGATCTTTACAACCGTGACCAATCATCAGAAAACTTCAGGAAGCTTTTATGGATATCGGATCAGTCGAAGTCAGCGACGCTGAAAGATATGCTGAAGAAAGAAAGCAATTCCAGGCTTGGGCTTCCCGAAGAATTGATTGCACGGGAAATGGATTTGAAAACCCAGATCAATTTTCTCGAACAAACGATCTACAAGTCTGGCATAACCAGGAAGATTCAATCCGGCAACGAAGACGAGATGGAAACACAAAAGCTCATTGAGGCAAAAGCCGAACTCACGGAATTGACAGCTGCACTACGCACGACGCATCCACGCTATTACAACCTTATGTATGGACAGGATGAGAAGTACGGCACCGAATACTTCGAACGGTTAGTCATGCGCAATAAGAACCTCGAGGATTATCTGATCATCGACTATTTTGAAAGCGAGGATAAGATCTATGCCCAGTATTTAAAGGGCAAAAAGTCAGGCGTATTATCCGTTCCCAAAACACCGGAGCTGAAAGCGTCAGTGGCTAGATTTAAGGAGTGCCTAAATAACAAGAATGATGTTGACTACCAAAGCGAGGCCTACTTCATTTATCAGCAAATTCTCGAGCCGATCCTCGAGTCCGTCAAAACAAAGTCCATAGTCATTATACCAGATGGCATTCTATCCTACTTTCCATTTGATTTGCTGGTAGATGGCGTCATCGAGGAGCGAACCAACTACAAGGATTTCCGGTACCTGATCCGAACCTACAATATTAGCTATCAGCACGCCCTTTCTCTGGTTAAGGAAAAGTCAAAGCCTACACTTACAGGTAACAGCATGTTGCTGGCATTCGCCCCTGACTTTGGAATGACCGACATTACCGCTGCCACGTTAAGTGACAACACCAGAAACAGCATTGGCAAATTAGGTTCACTTCCATATGCCCGAAAAGAAGTGGAATACATTTCGGGCAAGTTTGACGGTCAGTTTCTTTATGACGAAAACGCTTCCGAAACCAATTTAAAAAGGATGGCTAAGGAGGCTGATATAATCCATCTGGCGACTCATTCAATTATCAACGACCAGAATCCTATGATGTCACAGCTGATTCTTTCGGCCGACACTGAGAACGATGGATTGTTGCATACATACGAACTTTTTGACCTGGAGCTTAATGCTGATCTCATTTGCCTTTCCGCCTGCAATTCGGGCTTTGGCGAATTGCAAAAAGGCGAAGGAATGATCAGTCTCGCCAGAGGATTTCTGTATGCAAACGCGAAGAACATCCTCATGAGTTTGTGGGCCGTTCCAGACCGGTCCTCAAGTGAGTTGATGAATTTATTTTATGATGAAGTTAAGAACGACGTGTCTTACGAGCTCGCCATTAGAAATGCGAAGCTGGAATACCTCCAAGCGGCTGACAACAACCTGTCTCATCCATACTATTGGGGAGCATTTGTTTATGTCGGAGATGTAGAAGCCAGGAAAGCAAACTGGCTATCCGGGATAGGTGTGCTAATTCTTGTCGCAGCGCTGCTGGTTGTGATTGTGATGTTGGCAAAAAGGGTAAGGGATAAGAAGCTTGTTTGAAACCGAGGTCCACGGGACCGGGATGGACTTGATTTTTAAGATCACTATAGAAAATTCCCGCGCATGATTTCTTCCTTTGCTTCGCGATTGCGAAACAGTTCACGACTTCGTTCAGGCGATCCTTCCGCAATGGCCTGGATTAATCGGATTGTTCCCGTTCTTGTTTTCGCTGCTCAGGGTTTGCGCCGAGACGCCCAACCCCGGTCCGTCATCCAGACAAGATAAGCCGCGCTGTTGGTCTCTGGGTGTGACCACCCGGAGGCTAACAGACACGTTGACTCGAATGCAGGATTGGGCGTAAGGCTTTCTGTCTTCGTTATTTTAATCGTCAGCACCAAACTCTTTTGGCAGCATTCTTCCTATGGTACGCAGTAAAACGCGCACTGGAAATGTTAGAAGCAAACGCGGGAACAGTTTCAGAAGTAGTCTATCAGGTAGGGTTCAGCATCCCATCAAGTTTCTCTTCAAGCTTTTCGAATCACTTCGGTTATGCTCCGAGTGATGTGAAGAAGAATGGCTGAGTGCTGATATTCCACACGTCAGATTGCGTTTCATAACGTCTGCGCAACAAATTCAAACCGATTTGCAACATCCCGAACGGTGAATTCGCCGGTTCCATGGTTCACTTGCTAAAAAAACGCACTATGGAAAAGCGAACCATTACCCTGCTCCTTGCAATAACATTAATGTCCGCCATCACACCAATTGAAGATCCGCATCCGATCGTTGGGAAGTAGCTGAGCTCCCGGAGTTCGCAGAACAAAAAGTTCGAACTCATGGCTTATTTCCGATCCTATCAGACTTACCACGGTTATATTGTTATATTAATGATAAGACATTCGTTACAGGGAAATACTGGAATACTGGGTGCGAGTTATGCCTATGTTATACTGGAAGAAGGAAGAAGGCAGGAAGATCCGAACAGTCGCGGGATTGCTATGAAGAAGTAAAGAAAGCAACGGCCCGCCTAAAGGATCCGGTGCCGGCTGGCACTTCAAAGGAACAATACTTTACGGAGCAATTCTATCAGGCCGCACAGGATCCGTTCGTTTACGCATCCATGCAATTCTTTCAGTTCATAGAGATTTATCAAAACCAGGACCTGCATGACTTCGATACATTTTTAAAGGAATATCTTAAAAATTCCCCGCGTCAGGAATAGGTGAACGCGTTCAACACGGAAGTGCTGATTTCTCAAGAATGGAGTTTCGTTGTTGTTCTGCGCGAAACCCTGCCTGCGTGCAGATGCTGTTAACGGTTTCGTTGCTCTCTGAGTCAGTCAATTCCATTTGTTTCTGAAAACAATTTTCTAATCAAATCAAGATCGGTTGAGTTGTCTTCTCTTATTGTCAAAAAATATTTGGTCTGCCAATCCTGCGTTTTTTCTGCTTGTCTATTTGTTGCAATATCCCAGGGGGGATAAACCCTCATTCCACGCTTTCCACCTTTGCCATTTTTTGCAATGATACCCTGGTCTGCCAAAACAGACTTCGGAAAGATAAACTGCCCCAGGTTGTCACCACTTTTCGATGTGATAATAATAAAATCTATGTCGTCTGAAATGTCAAACGGCTCGGTGATTCCCTCTTTGTTTCTTTTCCAAATTGTCACGAACTGTCCCGTTTTTGTGGGTGTAATTTTAGAAACACGATGTTGAATTTTCTTTCCACTGAACCGGAATGAACAAGCCCCGTATTCTACACTTTCCAAATTCTGTTTAAAGCCCGTCAAGTCAATACCACATTTGTCATAAACTAACTCCTT
>JAEZEH010000043.1 GCA_023417785.1 Bacteroidota bacterium | reverse complement strand
GGCAAGCTTTGCTATCTGCCGCAAAAACTTAATGATCTTGACAACACTGCCGGTGCTTTTTCCCTGGGTGGCCATGTGTTTACAAAAACTGTCAACCGTGCTTTGGTTGAGATCCTTAAACCGTAGGGTGGGATTGAATGCCTTTACTTTGCCTTTCTTACTTTTGCCGGTAAGGTGTACTTTCAAGTGCTTTGCACCGCGAATGTATTCCGGGCTATACGGTGAATGCTCCAGGTAGTAATCAATCCAGTCGGTGACGCGGTCCGTTGTCGGTGCTTTGTTTGCTTTTCGTTGTGACGGGTAAAGCGCTTCCCATACGTCGGAAAGATTGACGCCGTTACCATCACGCGAAAGCTCCGCGTAGGTGCTTTTGATATTCAGTTTTAATGCGTCAAGTTTTTGCTCAAGTACAATATCCTTTTTCGGTTGGGATTTCTTTTTATCCCAGGTTGCAGGTGAGCAGAAAAGCCCGGTTGATTTTATTATCAGTGTTGTGCTGTTGTGACGTGAACGAACGCGGATCGGTGCCAGTCCTTCGGAGTTTTTCCGCTGGGTGTCCAAAAAGAAGTTAGGTTTCAGTGTCTTCATCCGGTTGTTAATTGTCGTTGGTGAAAACTGGCGCGTTCGTTAGGTCCACTGATAGGAATATCAACACGCTTTTTATCCCCATGATTGCGTGTTCCTCAGCGTGTGAAAGTGTGTGATTGCGCCGGATGTTGTTTAATGCCTTCAACCATTCAGCCGCTTCATCTTGTGACAAATAGCGACGGTCGAACTGCTTTAAGAAATCTTCATAATTTTTGTAGCGCTTGGGTCTGGCTTTTCGGTTTGCTTTCATGGCGGGTGATACGTTTAGGGTATACGTTTTTGAAACAAGGGTATACATTTTGAAAGATTCAAGGTAGGCAAAAACCGCGTAAATAGCCCGTAAACGTATCTTTTTATTTCACCGTGTTTCATTCGTTGGGTCCTGCTGGGCCCACATTGATACTCAGGTGGTTACGTAACTGTAGCTACCTTTTTTATTGCCCACGGCACACAAATACCTGAATAAGTCTTGAAATTGACACTGGGTGAACCAGGCCCGCGCTGTTTCCGGGGTGTCGGTATTTTCCGACCGACACTCGCATTCAGCACACCTCAACTGCCCTACCTACCTCTTCGAGCTGAGCTGAATTCTTTCCACCGTTCCCGGAATCGCAGCAAAGAATTCCTGATCGCCTACGAACGCTCCCTCACACTAACAATCCCCATCCGCTCCGATTTCCCCCGAAGCAGAATGGCACCGAGGTTGTCTACCCTGAATTCTTCAGAGATGTTTACTACGTTGATCAAATGTTCCGAAACCAGGAAATCACACTGATATTCATTGCAGACGCTCTGAATTCGTGCGGCGGTATTCAGGGTGTCGCCGTGGTAAGCAATGTCTTTCTTGATTTCACCGATTTCTACTGCGGTTACTTTTCCCATATGCATTCCTGCTTTAAACGCGGGTAGCAGTCCGTATCGGGTGAGATAATGCGCACTCCGGCCCTGAATTTGTTTCGCAACGGCAAAATAAAACCTGATGCATGCGAGATCACGCAACCCTTCCCTTACCGGCCACATGACAACGATCTCATCTCCTACATACTGATAGACTTGCGCCCGGAAAGGATAGAGTACTTCGTTGATATCGTAAAAGCAATCCCGGATGAAAGAACTGTATTCCAGATGGCCCAGTTTTTCGGCTATCGCCGTAGAGGATTTCAGATCCATAAACATGAAAATCTTTTCTTCCTCTTTCGGATGCCGGTATCTCCCGAGGAGCAGCGGCACAAGAACACCGGGGCCATATTTCCGGTTCACCTGGTTCACGAAGCTGATCACCAGTGTCATAAAAAAATAATAGATCAGCAACATGAAGAATAAGTATCGCCATGCCTCTTCATTTAGTCGCGTATTGTGAATGGCCAGAGCCGGAGACACGACGAGGTCAAACAACACAAATCGAAACAGCAGGAAGAGTATCACGAAAAGCACCGTCGATACGAGGGTCTTGAGCAGCAACAACATGCCGAGCCCTAATTTTTTGAACACCTTGCGATCAAAATAGTGCCCCGTCAAGCCAAAGCCGATGCCGTATATTAATCCCAGAACCACGCCTGCGTACAAAGTGGTTGCAAGTTCTCCAGGGACCGGAGTGGCATACAGTTCGCTGACAACGTAGTGGTAGAGTCGGACAATGATAACCAGCAGCACATTGGCCAGGATCCAGAAATTCACCTGCGTGCCGACATACGTAATTACAGGATACCTCGCCGTGTAACGATGTGCAAGCGTGGTGTACTCAAATTGTTTTGCCATCGTGTTTCTGTCTCTTAACTGGATAAGCTGGTAGGAGCATAGCCAAAATGTCTTTTGAAGGCAAAGGAAAAATGAGAGAGGTTTTCGAATCCGACTTCATAGCAGATTTCTACGGGCTTTCTTTTTCTTTCAGACATTTGATAATGCGCGAGCTCCAGCCGCTTTTGCGTAAGCCATTTCTGCGGAGTAGAATTAAACGCTTTTCGGAAGTCACGTTTAAATGTTGTCAGGCTTCGTCCGGTGAGGTAACTGAATTTTTCCAGCGGCAGGTTGAACATATAATTCTTTTCCATAAAGCTCACCAGGTCAGCTTTGTGAGGATCTTCAAAATTGGCCAGCACACCGTCAATAGTCGGATCGATAGTTCTCAGAATGCTGATGGCCTCGGTAATCTTCAGGTGTGCGAGATTTTCAGGGAACGGACCCTTCACTTCGAAATAGGGGACCAGCGAAGCAAGACAACTTTCGAGCAGTGGATGATTGCTATAACTACGGATTCCAGGTATCGGGGTGATTTCTATGTTACTGCTGTTCTTATAAAAGTCCCTTAAGACTGTCGCGGTTAACAACATCACTACTGTCTTGTGGGGCAGGCCGTTCCTGGGAAAATTAATAATGGTGGCGGGCTTGTTGCGGGGAATGAGAAAAATATCTCCTGTCCTGAATGTATGCGTGGATTCCGCTTGAACGATCTTTGTTTCTCCCGAGATGAACCAGATCAGCATGTGTTGATCGAATACGATCTCCGACGTAAAGAATTTGTCGTCATAGCAGGATAGCTTGATTTCCGGAGTGAGATATTGAGATGTGTGTTCCATTAACCGTTGAATTTAGAATTTTATTGTCAGTCTTTCAATGACACATTGGTCGGGCCAGCGTCTGATTTAGTGAAAAAGCGAGGACCAACCACACACACCCGTCCTTTTGCGGCCATCGGGATTTCGTACCATCGCGTGTGTGTGACCTGGCCCTGCTATTCTAGCGTCATACTATTCGACATTGAATTTTATTCCGGTTAGCTCTTCACTCAGGTTCCACAGTCGTGTAGCATTATCAGTGTCAAGTGAATAACTACGTACTCCGTTCGATCCAACGGGGCCGGTAGTGATTTCTGCGACATCCGAGTTTTCGCAATATACACCGCCGAGGTTGTTCAGACGTGGTGAGGTGGCGCACCATATTGTGGTTGCCGCGCCCTGAGGAATGGTCTTGAGAGAAGCGAGTATTTCTGGCCGGATATTTCCACTGGCGTCGTAGAAGCCCATCTTTTGAAACAGTTCCGGCGATGCTTCTCTGGCTAACTCCGTCCCGTGAATCGAACCCGGATGCAGTGAATAGGCTCGGATATTGAAGGCGTTGCCCCGACTGTCCAGTTCAATGGTAAAGAGATTACTTGCTGTTTTCGACTGACCATAGGCCTGCAGTGTTTCGTACTCGCGGTGCATGAAGTTAGGATCATCGAAATGAAATGGTGAAAACTGATGGCCTTGTGAGGACACGTTGATGACCCGTGCGCCGTCTGCCTTTTTGAGTGCCGGCCACAGCCGTGCTGTCATCTGAAACTGCCCTAGATAATTTGTTGCAAGCTGAGATTCTATTCCACGGCTATCGCGGCGCAAAGGCACCCACATAATACCGGCATTGTTAATCAAAAGGTGAAGAGGACGTCCGGATGCGAGAAACCTTTCGGCAAACAAATCGATTGACGTCGTATCAATAAGATCCATGGGTTCGATCTCGACATTCGAAATGTGCTGAAGGTTTTTCTTCGCTTTCTCCACATCGCGAGCCGGGACGATTACGGTTGCGCCGGCTTCAGCCAGGACCCTGGTGGTTTCAAGTCCGATGCCGGTATTTCCTCCTGTGACAACGGCATTCTTACCGGTCAGATCTATTCCGGCGATTACCTCATCGGCTGTCGTTTTTGAATTAAATCCTGATCCAAGACGCTTTTGCAAAAGTCCGTTGTAATTGCTGATTTCAGTTGCTGTTTTCATACTGTTTTGATTTTGTTGAAACAAAGGTAGCGTGTATGCAAGCCCGCGACTTTGTTCAGAAGACCAACTTTGCTTTGTTTAAAAGGCCAGAGCTGGCGTATGGTATGGTCTTTCAGCGCTCTTAATACGGTAATAATGACAATGCGTTTACGGTCTGGTCAGCTAGTAACTGGTATCAGCGAATAGACAACTCCTTTACCTGCAGTCTCCTGGCGTTATGGTTTCGCCAATACAAACTCAACGCTGTTATTTTTATAGGCTTATGAAATGAATATCGGCTAGCCGGATCTCTGAATTTCCGGTTTGCCATCCGCTGGATTGAAGACGCTTGATACAGGGATGGATGAGCAAAACAACGTCAACGTTATGGCGTTGCAGATAATTAATAGCTTGACCGAGATGAACAACTTCGAAAGAAGTCAGGACCTTCAATTCTAATGGTATAACCTTGAAATGGAAGGCTACCTGTTTCGTTCATTGACATATCCTGATAACGAATGGGCATCTCAGACTAACACGGAATGAACGCGCGCACCAGGTATTTTCGATATCCGACCAGTTTAGATAATCAAAGAAACGGTGTAAGCCGCGACGGGCGTATATTTTTCTATCAGTGATCCCCGCTCGTCGACATAACGGTAACGTGGTCGGATTTGACGTTGAGAAAATCGATCTCCATGCCGGCAAAAGCCAGATATTGGGTAGACGACCAGATAATGTTATCGTACTTGAAGTCTGTGAGTTGTTTTTGTGATAACAGTGAATACAACCCACACTTATTATGCGATTTTACGACTATTAAATTATCGTTTTCGGACACAATATCCTCAAACTTGGCATCCATCACCATTTTTCCCAGCTTGTCGATCAACCCGTATTTCCCATTCTTGGCTTTGACCTTAAGGTAGTTGAAACTTGCGGAGTAATAGGATTCGCGTATTCTGTACAAGGGTGTGATCTCCTGATATCCTGACTCGCTGATCACCCGTCCTTGTTCGTTGAGCAAAACGACATCCTTGCCTTTAGTGGCATGGTAAAGCGCTTGGTCGTTATCGCGATCTTTCAGGGATTCCAATGAGGTATATTCGATATCTGTAACCGGCTTGCCGAACTGGTTAAGAATACCAAACTTTCCACCCTTCTCAACAATAAAGGTTTTCGATGTTTGGGTGATATTATCAAACTCGCATGTTAGAATTTCGGTAGGCAAACCGTTGTTGACTTTAACAAGTCCGCATTTTCCATTCTGGATCGAAATGATATTGTTGTAAGAGCCTTTTTTAACGTTGTCATAGTTAAATGGAAGCGTTATCCGGCCATCAATCAGCATGAATCCGTACTTGCCGTCTTTGTTCCTGGCAAGGTATGAGCCGTCTGAATAGTTACTTTCGCTGAACTCCAGATATACCATTGGTATAATCGTCTTCTCATTGCGATCAACAACGCCATAACGACCGTTTTCACGCACAACGAAAAGATCCGGATTCATGGAAGACGTTCTCACTTCATCATACCATTTTTTGAATATTGGTCTATTACTGATGTCGATGATATTCGATTTCGTTCCTTTTGTCACGAGAAAGGAGGATTCACGATCTAGTTTGTAAAGCCTGGAATACTCTATTGGTACAGTGAGTTTTCGCTCGATGATGCTGTAAATTCCCCACATGTCGCCAGACGAAACCAGTAGGTAGTTGTCAATACCAGGAACCTTGTTCATTTGATCCCAGGTGAACGGTGCCAGCAATTGATCGTTGCTGTCAATTACACCCCACTTGTGATCCTTCTTTGCGCCGAGTATGCTATTTCCCAAACTTAGCAGTTCATTGTAGACTAGCGGTACCGTCCAGCGTTTCTCGTTGAGGTTGAATAATCCGTAGGTTTTCCGGCTGATTGAGAGAATCAACTCGTAGTTACTCAATGACGAGGTTGGCGTAAATAGATGAGGCAATACCACATTTCCCTCTTTATCGACGATGCCTTGAGAACTGTAGCGGTTCTGGTCGGCTTTGTTCCAGTAATAGTCGTAGTGATCGTTGATGATGTTTGATACCGAATACTTGCGGTTGAATCTTATTGATTTAACGGGGTCAAAGGAAAAAAATGCGACCGAAGTCTCCGGAGCCACGTCTTCTACTATCTCGATTTCAACCACCTCAACGATTTCCTGATCGCGCTGCGTAGTCGATGATGGTGGCGTAGAGACACTTTTATCGGATTTAACAACGGCACGATTGCTGGAGCAGGAATACAAAATACAGGCAAGAAGGACAACAAATGAAAGTCGCATGTCAACGTTATTTTAGGTGTACGGGCGGCAATTTCGGGAATTTGTTTTGAAATCAGGCGGTTTTGGGATCCTGGTGTGAGATGGTGATGAAAGATTTCTTCGTGTGCTGTTCTGGGTGGTAGTTTTCCGGTTGCGAACAGGCTTGTTCAAGCGTGGAACCAGCCTGGTAAATGTGCGCCTGTTCTCTTCCCTGACCACAATTCCGTGAAAATGTAACATGATCGACGTCAACATTACACAGATTGGTCTTATTAAAATAACTTAACAAAAAAGGCTGCCTTTTGAGACAACCTCTTTTGATGGAGCCAACCATGTGAACGTGGTGCTGCCAGACTAATCGGTCTTGAGCACCTTGAAGACCTTACTTTTTTGTGCTGAGTGCACCTTGATGAAATAGAAGCCTGATGGCACTCCGGCCAGCGAAACAACAGCGGTATGTGACGACGATTCGAAGGTATGCAATTGCATCCCCTGGCTGTTCAGAACCGTTACACCAATAGATTTGTCCGGGTCTTTGATTTCAAGGTATACATCGCCAGTAGTGGGGTTCGGATAAATATTTACGTCCTGTCGCAGTTCCGGCGTTACCGATGTGAACAGGAATTCGAAATTGGCCGAACGTACTGTACATCCACCCACTTCTACTTCGACAGCGTAGGTCTGCCCATCAACTGGTGATTTACCGAGGGTTCTGGCTGTTTCGCCCGTTAATAGCATGTCATCTTCAAACCATTGATACCCGTCGCCTTCGGTAACGCTGAGGCTGATTCCGGAATATGAAATCACAGGAAGCGGAATGCCCTGACACGATGGTTCGGGATTACCGGTACCGATCGCAATTGTGTTTTCAAAAATAGATAATACTGATTGTGTATTGCCACTGCCCAGGCCGGTCTCACGCGTGAGCAGAATATCTGGTTTGCGGTCGCCGTTAACGTCCGCCGCAGCGACATTCGTAGGAACGTTCGGCAACGCGATGATAATCGGTGTTCCAAATGAAACCGAAGTCGTCGTCGTGTTTAGCACTACGGATAGCTCGCCCGTTGTTGGCGTAGTCTGGTGAATTATCGCGAGGTCAACTTTGCCGTCACCATTAAAATCAGCCAGCGCCAGGTCGGCAGGACCGGCAGCGACGTCAAAGTCAAGTCGTTCAAAAGAAATGCTCCCGGGAGCCGTCGAAGTATTCCGGAATATTGAGAAACTTGACGCATCCTGGTTGACCGAAGCGAAGTCGGATTTACCATCATTATCAAAATCACCTACCTGAATGGACATAGGCTTGGTTTCTGCATCGAGGACCAGCGCAGGGTCAAATGCAGCCGCGTCCAGAACCTTGTCAAGACCCTTGTTTCTTACGACATGAATTTTGTTTATGCTGTGAACGGCGTACACAAAGTCATCGAAGCCATCGAGGTCGAAGTCGGCGCCGTCGATGCCGGCCACGCTTCCACCCGGTGATGGTATCACAAACGACGGACGCCACGTTCCAACATCCATGGTTGTACTGAAAGATCCCTTTCTGCTGCGGTTACCTACAATGGCGACAGCGTTTCCATTGTTGACGGCGATGATGTCCATCTTGCCGTCTTTGTCGAAATCGAGGTTGGTTTTCATCCTTCCGGTTCCACTCAACGGTGCCGCTACTTTGTTTTCGAAGGCAAGCGCCGCGTTGCCTGCATTCCGGTACGCGTTGGACTGAACGATAAGATCCTGCCAGCCATCGCCATCAATATCGGAGATAGCGACGAATCTTCCGTTTGCATCGATGGTATCGACGGGTATAAGCAGGGATTCACCAATGGGGCTTCCGGGTAACGTGGTTGTATTTCTGAATACTCTGGCCTTGTTACCGCTGACATTATCCGGGACCACTACTTCTGGATAGCCATCTTTGTCGAGATCCGCTATGGCGATATTTGCCCCAGCGTTATATAGCTGGATATCTGCCCGTCTTTCGAACGTATTTGCGTCGATGGCTCCCTCAGCGTTGAAGGTGAGCGAAAACTTATGCGGGCTGAAGGCTGTGAGTCCGTGGTTGGTAACACTCACGCGTTCGTAAGTCGCGGTATGTGGAACGGTGACTGTGAGCTGATCAGACGTGGACTCAGTCACGGTTGCATATGTGTTTGCCACGTTCACAAGCGGTGTGACGCTACCTGCGAATAGGTTTTCTCCCTTGATCAATAAACTGGTGTTTGCGGGACCACTAGGAGGCGCTTCGAGCACTGTTGGGGCCGGGTAGCACTCATTTCGGAAAATCGACAGCTTTGAACTGTTGGTAAATCCGACAACGATATCGGCTTTGGCGTCGCCATCGAGGTCACCTATTGCTGGATTTAGCGGATAGATAGAAGTACCCATGGCGAAGAGTACTCCGTCGCGGAATGACTGCGCCGTAAGTTCTCCACCCGAATGGGCGTTTTCAAAAATGGCCAGATCGCCGGCGTCGCCAGCGATGATGTCGGGCTTCCCGTCAGCGTTGATATCAGCAACGCCGATACCACCGTAATGGTGTAATGCGGATTTCAGGATTATTTTTGATTCGAAGTTTGCGGCACTTAGATCACCCGCGGTATACATATTTCGGGCAATAACGAGGTCGTCAGGGTTTGATCCTTTCCAGAGCAGATCAATCTTCCTGTCTCCATCAAGATCTGCGACAGCCAGGCCGTAAACTGATCCGGCAGCATCAACGATGAAAGGTTCCTCTAATTGCATACGACCAATTAGCGACCGATTCGGAAAGACATGGATCCTGGCATCGAATCCGGAGACTATCAATACTTCCACTTTGTCATCGCCATCAAGGTCGGCGGTGACTATTTCTGAAGCTGCACTGAAATCAGTTGCCGGAAAGCTCTTGCCCCAGCTGAAATCAATGAATCCTTTCGCGCTGGTGTTTTGCAATATGTATAGATAAGGCGATATGCCCGAGCTTGAATGCGTCGCCAGCAAGTCGGGCAATCCATCCCCGTCTATGTCCGCGGCATGAAGTCCGTGGCTGGAGTAATTTAATAAGGGAAATGTTAATGGTTCTTCGAAGGCGATGTTTCCGGGTGTACTGATGTTCCGGTGGACTTTGACCGCGCTTGATTGGGTGTTGTAGATCACCGCAATATCAAGCTTGCCATCCCCGTCGAAATCGGCAATGGCGTTTTCGTTACTTCCCTGTGGCAACGTTATCTTCGGGGCAAACGATTCAGATGTGATGGCTCCCGTGACACCAAGATTCCGGTATATCTGGATTCCGCCGGAGGTGACCACGATATCGTTGAGGCCATCGCCGTCGATATCTGCAAGCTTCAGACCTCTTGAATTACCCTCCGTGGGAATATCCAGTCGTTCACCCATCGATGTCGGAATAATCCGGCCTCCAAAGTCGTCGTTATTGTTGTAAAGCGGATTGAAGTTCAGGGTCGTTCTTGCTGAATATCCGGTAACGAGGTTGATCACAGTAATTGGTCCGTATTGCGCGCCTTTAGGAACCTGCACGGCGAGTTGCGTGGGTGTTGCATTGGTGATGTTCCCACGAACTCCGCCAAAGTACACTTCGTTGTCCTCACGGCTATTGGCAAAGTTATGCCCGGTAATGGTGACTGATGTCATTGGCGTTCCCGAGGAAGGAGTGAAGTCGCTGATAAGAGGTCCGTGCCCGAGAGGCCATTTGTAGAGTACGACGTTTTCAATTCCGGCTTCGAGGTCGGCTGTGGCGTTGTACTTCGCCCGGATGCGGAGGGATGTTACATTCGAAAGTACTCTTTTGACCTGATCCTTTGTGGCCAACGCCCCGTTTACGGATTGCGATCTCCAGCCACCGGTTTCGTCGAGCACAACATTATAGGAGGGGAAGTTAGGTCTCGGTTTATTCGCGAAGCTGTAATACAGATGATTGCCCCCGTTTGATATGATCACGTCGCCGTAATCCGCATTAGTGCCCTCGACGGATTGGTAGAGGGAAAATGACAGCTCGAGGCGATACGACGAAAAGATCCAGTTACCGTGAAACTTTTCGGGTGCGACCCAGTAATACCATGAATTCGGTAATGACATCTTTCCCGACAGGTAGGTTAGTTTGTGTTCGCCGGGGAGTGAGACATCTTCGCCGTGGCTTTTCAACTCAATTTCCTGCGGGTTATTTCCGTTGGCGTCGAGGAGTTGCCAGCCCTCGGTGTCTTCGTTGAATTTGCTTTCCGTTCGGTCAAAACCGGCCCAGCGGTCGGGGCCGGATTGTGGGGGAAGATAGGCCCGTTGGCCAAAGGCGGTGATATCAACGACGGCAATCAATAAACCAATCAGATAGAAGTGCTTCATAAGCTATTGGGATAAGTTCATTACAAAAATGGTGTTTCTGATCGCGGTGGAAATACCGCAATGATGTGATTTGACGGTGGCGTAGTTCAGCCAAAAACCAGGGTTTCGCGGCGATTCAGCTCATATTCAGAGATAGCAAGAATGAAGCGCTTGCATTTTCCTGTTTCGATGGCTAGATTCAGCTAGATAGCGACAATGGAAAAAAACGGAATAATTGCTATGATACTATTCGCTTGGCTGCGTCTTTCGGGACAGGATCTCCCTTCGATCGATTCAGATTCGACAGTTAAAACAGCTGAGTTCTATTCCTGGACTTACGATACCAACGATGGCTATGGGGGGGCGTATTGGCATCTCGCCAACGACTTCAAACTCTACTTCGGCCGTACAGCACATCACCCTCCGTCGAACCATAAAGATTTTGTGGGCACCTGGAGAATGCAGAAGGACAGCATTTTCCTCATCATCTCTAAACCAAAAAAGATTGGGCTGCCGGAGTCAACTTGTATAAAATACCGCGTTTTCGGGATAGAATGGACCACCAATACAGGTTTTAAGGAGGCAGAAACAGGCGTGCCACTTGTACTAAGATCGGTTGGAATTATTCTGTCTGACGATCCCCAATTCAGGCTAAGGGAAGTAATCGAAAAGCTAAACCATTACGTTCGCGATAATTTCAGGCCGACCGAAGAAGAGGAGGACGAATCAATGCGCGATTGGGACAATCATGACCAGATTGAAAGATTGGTTAGACAGTATTTTAACCTTGAAGAAACAATAATCGGTATTAAGCAATACAGGAATAAGAATTTGTGGATTAGGTAGCGTAAGGAACAAACAGCATCAATCATCATTGCCGGTACTTATCGGTTTTCAAGTACAGCTTATCAGAGGGTTTATTGGTTGAGCAGTTAACGTGAATGATTGGATATGCTTGAGAAACGGAATGGCCCCAACATCAGACGAATGAAAAAATTACTAGTAATCGGACTAATTCTGACGACAAGTTGCTCCAGAGTTGACCGAGGTTCAAGCGACGAAGGCCGGATGAAAGAGCAGGTAAAGAGTGACACCTCGGGTTTTGCGGCCATTGACAGAATTATGTTTAAAAACTTAGTGATTAGCAACGACAAGCTTTTGGGAATTCTTAATGTTCAGTTAAACGACAGGAAAAAATCGGAAAGAATTAATAAAATGATCCAAAGCGACTCAAACAGGCTGGAAATTTACAACTTAAGTAGATTCACAATTAAAGCCGACAAAAGGTGCGGAAATTATAGGCACCTGCTTATTTCAAAGGAAAGAAATGTAAAGGATTTAGACATAGAGCCGTACAGAGGTCTCTTCTTGGTCATTGTTGATTCCAGATACAACGTGTTAGCGACTGAAAAGCTGGAGGAGAGTTCCTTGATTCTGCTCATGACTTCAAAGGAAGATAAGACTGATTGGAATTTGACGAAAGACAGCCTTTTAACCATTGAATCAAAGTCAGCTTTTTGCAGCGACACGATTGTAGAAGGAGAGGGAATGACTTGCTGGACTGATAAGGTTTATAAGCAATATAGGCTGGCTTGTGACGGGCTGACATTGATCAAAAGGGACTCATCGAGAACAGAAAAGACCGAATAACGGGGCGCACTGTGCCCTGGGTGGGCTGATGACTCCTGGCAAATGATGATAAATCGGGGATGCCGAACATGACCATTATGCGAAAGCATCGTTAAGAAATCTATCCTTAGTGGTTAACTTTACAAGTCAAAATTACCATGATAAAAAAGAGCCTCTACGATCTGTCGAAAGACGACTGGAACACATTGTACCCTGTCGAACTTGTCGATCACGACCAGCAATGGAAATTAATTTTTGAACAGGAGAGGGATCGAATAATGCGATATGCTGACACAGGGACAATACTGCGCATTGAACACTTCGGAAGCTCGTCTATCCCTGGCATTAAATCCAAACCCTATATCGATATCATCATAGAAATTCCGCATGAACTATTATTTGACGAAGACCTGATAGCGACGTTTACGGAATTAGGGTACTCGCATTTCAAGGTTCCGGCCAGGGACAATATTGAAGCCTATTCATCATTTGGAAAGGGATATCATCCTGATGGCAGGAAGAAGCAGATCTTTCACATTCACATGTGTCCCAAAGAAAATATTATGTGGCAGCAGATCCGCTTCAGGGATTACCTGAGGACTAACCCGGAACGCGCAAAAGAATATGAAGCGCTGAAAATTGAGTTAGCGTCTCGGTTCAGAAATGACAGGGGGAGCTATGTATTGGGTAAGACGACTTTCATTGAGGAGACACTGAAAATGTCAGAAGGATAAGCCCTGTTATCGAATCCTGCGTCGGCGCAATGGTTGGCAATCCCCGCGTATCACCCACCCGCGTCACTCGCGAAGCGGTGGCAAGTGCGCATGGGCGATGACGCTGATGTTTGATGGAATGCGGAACTAAACGATAAATCCTTTTGAGGGCACGTCGCAGAATTGAAGTCCATCGATGCACGATGGTTCCCGAAAACCTCAGCGTCCGCTAACGCCTGACACTCAGCCGGTGAATCCTTTTGCCGGAACGTCACGAAATGAAGTCCATCCAATGCACGACGCATATAATCGCGTACCGCGGCGATATAGGCATTGGGCAATTCCAGTAACTTGGCGCGTCGCTGATAGTACAGTTTCTTCTCCGCATCCATCAACGTACGAACCGCCCAGGCCGAGGCCTCTTTGAAGTTCGCACGTGTGCGACGCTGTGCTGCGCTTTGTTTCCGCGGATCGGGTTTGCGGGGTGCACAACTGACAATGGTCCGGCCACCTACCGCCCGAAAAACAAAGGTCTTTCCAACCCGTCCGCGGAGTCCAAGAGTAAGATCGTTGTTGAATACAATAGCCATAATTTTGCAGGGTTTGTCGTCCTACAACGTAGCGTCTCTTGAGCCATATTGTATTTTTTTATAAATTTTTTTCATATCGTGATTTGAAGCATACTTTGTTTTGGAAAGTTCCCCTGAAAAATGGTGTATCCTTCGATATTTGTCCAATGTCTGTCCATTCTTCCGGGCTTCGGCTACGCTCAACCATCTTTAGCGGGTCGGAGAGGAACACCGGACACTCTGGAGCGGGATACCCTACAACAAGTACTGGGAACACGACATCCCAGAGTTTTAATCTTGCGAACAGTTTCAAAACGAAATCAAACAAATGACCAATCCAACCTTCACCGCCGGCGTAAACATTGCGATCAAAATTCCCAAGTCAAAGTACGAGCAGACTGTTGCATTTTATCGGGATGTGCTCGCATTTGAAGTAAATGAAAAGCCAATAGACAATCCAACGGTTTCGCGGACTCATGAAATCAAGTTCGGCCACAATACCCTTTGGCTCGACTGCGTAGACAACTACACGCATTCGGAGACGTGGCTGGAACTGAGAACGCCGGACGTGGACATGGCAACAGCTCATCTGCGGAAAAATGGAATAGACCCCTGCGATGAGCTCGAGAAAATTCCCCATGACCATCACTGGATTATGGATCCGGCAGGCACTGTATTCATTCTGGGTCCGGATACGCGATAGAAGCCGGCCAACAGTGCGAAGCCGATGATGACCTTTCCGCTTGGTATAATCGCCCTTCCATTTTTGACGGGAGGAGCGGTAATGTGGGGTTTCTCCTTATTTTTGCCGCGGTAATTAGCCGTGCTTAATGGAGAAGAATACATCTACTTTCAAAAACATTATTTTCGACCTCGGTGGCGTGATTCTCGATCTGGACGTACCCAGAACGCTCGAAGCGTTTTCACGCGCGTCAGGCCTGCCGGTGGAAAACGTCATGCACCTTTTTCGGTCATCAGCCGGATTTGAAAAGTACGAACGCGGCGAATACAACGACGACGAGTTCCGGGATTTTGTCAGGCGGCTGTATGACATTAACATATCAGATGACGAACTGGACCAATGCTGGAATGCAATGCTCGGTCCGATCCCTCCAGCCAAACTGGAGCTCCTGGTCAATCTGAAAAAGAAATACCCCATCTTCCTGCTGAGTAATACAAACACGATTCATCTCGATTGCGTCAACTCAATTATATTCCCGCCCACTGCGAATCCGTCTCTGGACAGCTATTTTCACAAGGCATATTATTCGCACTTCATGGGTAAACGGAAACCCGAACCGGAAATCTTTCAACAGGTTCTTGACGAAAATAATCTTCAGGCATCGGAAACACTTTTTCTCGACGACAATGCCGACAACATTGCCGGTGCTGCAGCGGTCGGGCTTCAAACGGCGTTAGTCAACACGCCCGACTTTATCCTTCGCTATTTCAATGAATAAAGAATCGAAACGCATATTGCTTCAGGTGGGATTATTTCTCACAACTTTCGTCACCACCACAATGGCGGGGGCAAGCTTTTGCTTCAACCGGTCCATCTATGATGCCGACGGATTCAATTGGGATTACAGCTGGGCGGACTTCTGGATGGGCGCACCTTTTTCTATTCCGTTTCTGCTGATTCTTACCGTTCACGAGTTCGGGCACTACTTCACGGCGATGTATCACAAGATAAAGTCGTCGTTGCCGTATTACATTCCCTTTCCGCCGTTACCATTCTTTTTCATTGGTACAATGGGGGCCGTTATTCGTATCCGTTCACGAATCACAACCAATCTCCAGAATTTTGATATCGGACTCGCAGGACCTCTTGCAGGATTTATAGTTTCACTGGGTGTGTTGTACTATGGCTTCTCAACACTTCCGCCACAGGAATATGTATTTCAGTTCCATCCTGAGTATGAGCAGTATGGGGCAAATTTTGCTGACATTGTTTACAGTGACGAATACGTACGTGAGCATGGTGGCGCTATCTACCTGAACATCGGGAGTAACCTTCTGTTTGAATTCTTTGAACACTTCGTGGCTGATCCCGAACGGGTGCCCAATGCCCATGAGATCATGCATTATCCGGTATTGATGGCGGGGTTCATCGCGTTGTTCTTTACCGCTCTTAACCTGTTGCCTATTGGTCAGCTCGACGGCGGACATATTATCTATGGCCTGTTCGGAAGAAAAGGTCATCTTAGAATAGCGACTACTTTTTTTGTATTACTGATCTTCTACGCAGGGCTGGGTTGGGTGAATATTCATACCGATAACGTTGGAACTTACTTTGGCGTCATACCACGTCTTCCGGTTCTCATTCTTACCGCGATATGGTTTAATTATTTTTGCTTTCGCGGACTTGGGCTTTCACAGAAGTCAACATGGATGGTGGCGTGTGTTATCTTTGCCGTGCAATTTCTTATCACCGCTGTCATTCCAACGGCTGACGGTTACCGTGGTTGGCTTCTGTTCGGAATTGTCGTAGGCCGTTTTATTGGCGTAGCACATCCCCCCGCAGAAATTGAAAAACCCCTGGACACCAAACGCATCGTTCTCGGCTGGCTTACGCTGATCATCTTTGTGATCTGCTTCAGTCCCGAACCGCTGACCATTGAGATCGTGGGCGTGGAACAATAATCAAAGGACGATAAATTTCCTTGTGTAGATCTGTCCTCCTTTCGAGAATCGTATGATGTACATCCCGCTTTGCGGACTGTTCATACGAACATTCGTCTGATTTTCGGAAGACACAATATGAAACGAAACCGGCTGCCCCGATACGGAGAGAATCTCAAGGTTCTCGACAATGGATTGGATCGTAAACATTCCCTTTGAAGGGTTCGGATAGATCGCGATATCTTCCCTGGCGGGATCAAGACCACTTATTGGAGCAGCTTCACCAAAGTTTGGCCGGATCATCAGGCTTCCTTCTGTCAGTGCTGATACAGGGTACCATTTCAGTTGGCCGTTTTCGATTATTCCGTTCAGGTCTTCATAAATGCGATTCACCGTATTGTTGCTGTAATCAATCCCCACACGGATCCGGTTTGAGGCTGAGCCTTTCCATCCGATAAAGAACTGACCTGTAACGATGACGGGTTCTATGTTAACCCGTTGAAAACCGTTCCGCGGATTGTCACGTACAACGTGGGTGACTGAAGTCAGGCGATCACCAGGCTCACCGTTTTCGTCTGCCTCCATGATGAAGAATTCGGCAGTCGTGAATCCGCTGATGCTGTAAGAGGGAATGTAAACATCAAATGCCACGAGTTGCTGGGGTCCGGGCGCGATAACATCAAAACGGTACGCTACCTGATCGTCGGCCTGCGACAGGACTACGGCATACTCCGCTGTTCCGTCGTCGTAAGCGTAGAAGTCATCGAGGTGGTAAACCTGCGATATTGTATCATTGGAGGAAAAGATTCCCGCATCAGGTTCGTAGATGCCGAGCGAAATACGAAGGTCGGTACGGTCGGCATCGGGCAGGAAATAATCGTCCGCGGTGAATCCTGGATCGTTGAAGTCAATTCCATTTGAGTTCGTTCGAATCGTACTGCGAAAACGTTCTCCCGGCTGAAGGTTGTTGTCGGGGTATTTTGAACCAACAGGTCCAAACGGCATGGCTACACGTGTCAGCGTCTCGCCGGTATAATTGTCAAAAGTAAACTGCACCGTGTAATCGGTCGGAGCACCGTCGGGTCCGCTACGCAAACTCTGGATGTCAACCTGCGGTGGAGTGTACGTTGGCGTTTGGCGGAAGTGATCTATCGGAATGCTGTAGAAATCTCCGAACGCCGGCCCCACGGACGATGCAATTGCGCGGTCAGGATACGTGAGGCTAGCCGCATTGCGGCCTTTGTTCAGGTAAATGTAATCCAGGTTCCAGGTGTCGTACGGGCCGGAGAGTCGGCCGTAGTTTCGAAAGCGAAACCGGAAGTTTTCCCAGAAGAACTGTTCGCCACTAACCTGAACAGTGGCCTGATAAAATTGATCGCGCGTGAAATCCGGTACGGTATTAACGGTAAGGACAGTAACCCAAGTGCTATCCGCACCGAAGAACTCCACCCGGAAAAAGTCACTTTCATCAGGGGCTTCGCCGTTGCCCTGCCATTGGTAAAAGAAGCTGAGATATACGCCGGGTCTTTCACCCATGCCGACATAATCAGTTGTGAGGTTAATGGGCCGTGAAGTAAGCATATCGCGGTAGCCATTTTCGAGCACCTGATTAGAGTAAGGCCTTCCGGCAGAATCAAGTCCATCGAAGGTCGCGACGTGAAGCGACGGCGCGTTGATAGCGAGCCCCTCGTTAATCCAAACGTCGTAGCTGTCTTCCCAAAGGTCTTCAGATGGGAAGCCCGAGTACGGATCATTTTCGATAAATACCGGTGTACCCGAAAAATCATCGAAGAAGGGGAGGAGCAGTGGTGTGTCCGACTTGGTTCGTTTCGAGGAGCTGGCTTTAGTCTTTGCTGAATTCGAAGGAAATGATCTTTCAAGCGGAACGCGAACCAATTGCCCGAAGGCCGACTCAGCAAGAAACAGGGCACAGACAAAAACGAGCCAGGCGTGTCCGGTGCCGGAATATGTAAGGGGAGAAAAGATGTTAATAATCTGTTTCATCTTCAGGTGCTGAACCAGCTTCGCCTATCCATAGATCAACGGCGTCACCCACCTTGATATTTTCTCCCGGCGCTGGCATTTGTTTTACCACGACCGCCCTGGTACGCATTGTGTCAACAAGAAGCTCAACGTCGCCAACAATAAGGTTGGAGCCGAGAATAGTAAACTTGGCGTCCTCGAAGCTGTATCCTGTGACATCCGGAGTAGGTTCTTCCTTGCTGCCGCCATCCATCACCACCAGATCGATAACAGACCCCTTGGGTACACGGGTTGTCGGTCCGATCTTTTCACCCTTGTAACGCATTTCTTTCACCACATTAAACGGTCCGGGAACAAGTTCGATCCTTCCCCGCCTGAGCTGATTACTGCGCAGTACGGCATCAGCATTCACCACCGACCCGTCGATAAGATTGGGTACCGGAACCGAAGGCGGATTAACGCGATTCACCGAAATAAAAATCTTTCTTCCTTCCTTCACCTTTGCCCCCGGGTGCGGATATTGTTTGATAACCGTATGTGGTGGAAAATCGGGGGAATACGTGGAGTCGTTGACTTCAAAACGAAGGGATTTCCGCTCCAATTCAGTTTCGATTTCACTGATGAGCTTACCTTCGATGTCGGGTACAGTGATCGATTCGCCGTGATTGGTGATTTTAGGAAGGTAAACGTAAAAATAAAAAATCGCGAGCAGCAGGAGCGTTCCCCCGGCAAGGACAAGGTGGAGCAATACGCCCGCCAGCGAATTCTTTTTGAACTTGTTTAACTGGATCTTCATTTTGGTATCTGTAATCGACAAATATACAAAGGATCAGAATTTCAAAGACGATTGGAAATCCCGCTCAAGGCGCTTTCCACGGTCGTAACGCTCCTGTGCAAGGTTGATCAGCTTTGTGATCAGTTCTTTGAAACTTATCCCCCGCTCGTTCCACATCATGGGAAACATGCTTGAATTCGTAAATCCCGGAATCGAGTTAATTTCGTTGATAAAGATATTTCCCCCGGCGTCCAGGAAAAGGTCGATTCGTGCAAAATCCTCGCAATGCAAGGTCTTGTACGCGAGAATGCACGCCTTCCGGATCTTTTCGACCACCGGCCTGGCGATCTTAGCCGGAACTTCAATTCGTACAGCGTCCGGATCGACGTACTTCGCATCGAATGTATAGAACTCGTAGCTTGAATTGATCACTATTTCCCCGGGGTTAGACGCTTCAGGTGGATTATTTCCCAGAATCGCGCATTCAATTTCCCGGCCGACGATATACTTTTCCGCAAGCATCTCCTGATCGTAACGGAATGCTTCTTCGACCGCATTGTCGAAATCCTTGCGTGAGTTCACCTTGGTAACGCCAACAGACGAACCAAGGCTTGCCGATTTTACCATGAAGGGTACCCCGAGCTTTCGTGCAATTGTGTTGTAAGAAATCGATTCTTTCTCGTCGTAGCGGAACGAAAGGAAGTCGGAAACAGGCAAGCCCGCTTCGCGCAACAGTTTCTTGGCAATGATCTTGTTCATCGAAATGGCTGAGCCCAAAACGCCGGTTCCTGCCATCGGCAAGTCCATCGCCTTAATGAGCCCTTGAATGCTACCGTCTTCGCCGTCGGTTCCGTGAAGTACCGGAAAGATGATATCAATCCTGATCTTCTTCCCCGACTTTGTGATCAATGCAGGGTTCCCCGGGTCGAGACTGAGATGCAGGGATTCACCCTTTTCGATGTTTTTACTAACCCCGTCTGTCAAATACCATTTTCCCTTTTTGCTGATTCCGATGGGAATGGGTGTAAATTTCTTACGGTCTAAATATTCAAAAATGTTCTTTGCCGAGTTTACAGAAACGCCGTGTTCAACGGACCGGCCTCCATAGAGGATGACTACTTTTTGTTTGCGGGGCATACGTTTAAAAAATTAGATCGATGCAAGATACTCATTCAACCGGGAATGGAAATAATGCTAACGATCAATGATGAATTTAGTATAAAAGGTTTCGTTCGATGTTATGATACGCACGATGTAAAGACCGTTTACAAGGTTTGCTGCGTTGATTTCATCAGTCTGATTCAGGATCGACGAATAACGTGCATGGTACACCTGCCGCCCCATGCCGTCAGTGATTTCCAGCGTGATGTCCTGGAGCGATGGAAGTTCATAGGAGATCAATACTGAATTTCCGTCGCGAAGCGGATTTGGATATACGTTGAAGGCTCCTTCAACTTCCACTGGCTGCGTATCGGATGAAAGGTAAAACCGGAAGTTGTCCAGGTAAAAATTGTTGCCATTGCGATTGCTGATCACGAAGGCAAGACGTACCTGTTCCTCACCGGTAAACGCCCCTAATGCGACGAAGTTGTCTCTCGTCCAGTCTTCTTCGGTCGACGGTTTCCAGGGGGTGTCGGAAGTATTGACTGAAAGTTGTGGGCCCGTATACGATCGAATGGTCTCAAACGGAGTGTCACATCCTTTCGCGGCCCGAATCTGGAAGATGTCCGGGTTTTCATTTCGCACGGCGTAGGAATAATCGAAAAAGACACTTGCTTCCTCGGCGTTTGAAAGATCAAAGATGGGGCTTACCAGCCATGCTTCGTCGCCAATCACGGTATTCTCGAAACCTTTATAGGCCACTGCACCGTTGTCGGGAAAGGATTCCCGGACCCAGGTGGGATTTGCATTCGGGTTCAGGATCGTCCATGATTCTTCAAAGTTACCATCGAAATGCTCGCGGAAAGGAACCTTGGTTGTGTTATCATTCATTACGACGGTGAGTTGCATGGTATTATCTCCCGGATAGAGATCCGGATCCCCACCCGGATTCAGCAGTTCAACCTGCAGAATATTCGGTCCGTCAACGAGTACTAGCTGCGGCAGCGACAGTTCGACTTCAGCGCCCGCACCGATAGAAAGTCCCGTAACGGAGTGGGTATTGGGAACGCCATTCAGTGTGTACAGAATATCCAGAGACGATACAGCGGTTCCACCGTTTTTGACGACGATCTTTGGTACAACGTGACGGTCGCATACGATGGGGGCAGGTGCAGCAATACGTTTCAATGATACGTTGGCGTAGTCTTCGGTGATAACCCGAATGTTATCAATATAAAGGTTATTACCCCAGTCATTCACCCCCACAAAAGCGATCTGAATTCCCGATTGTCCGGCGTAGTCGCCGAGGTTAATAATCTCTGTCCGCCAGTCGGACGCGCCAAGCGGTGAGTATGACTCATTCAGCTTCGCGGCGGTCGCGAGTTCCTCCCCAAACCTGGAGTAAATCGTTTCGCCGTTATTTATGTCTGCATCGCAGTTATTCATTACCACGATTTTCAACCCGTCATTTGAATTTTGATACTGGGCATGAGCCACATCGAAGAGAAGCAGTGCGGCGGAGTGCTCCGACAGATCAATGACGGGGCTCAGAAAGACATCAACCTCACCTTCATTGTCTTCGTAATCATAGAAGTTCATCCAAAGTGCTCTGTTGCCAGGCTGCCCATTTACCGCGGGGCGTAACTCCCAGGTATGTAGCCCATCAGGATTGAGACGCTGCCATGCAGAAGGAAGTACGTCAAACAGTTCAACAATCGGCGTGGCGATGGATTCCGGTATCAATACGTTCCGTTGAAGCTGATTGTTCTGAGTGCCCATATCGGCGTTTCCGTTTACCTCAAGAATCTGAAACGTGAACGAAAAAATTCCCGGGGTCACGTTTACCGGAGAGAATGAAACATTGTCTGAGCCGAGCACGGCAAGATTCAGATTGAAATCCCGGGTTTCGACTACGGAACCGTTAACTTCGAGCTGAATCCTTGCAGACGTAATTACGTTGCTTCCGTAGTTCCTCACCTCGATGGATGGTGTTGCGACGCCCTGACACTCACCGACATTTGGTGTGATAATTTCGCGTATACCCATATCGTTGGCAACTGGCTGGGGTTCCTGCAATGCAGGTGACGTGAGCAAGGAATTTCGACGCGGACTATTCTCCAGAATAATTGACATTCGCTCCACCTGACCAACGGTGAAAAGATTCATACAGGCATCGTTCGTATAGTCGAGGAAATTCTGGAACATCGTTGTGTTCTGGCAGCTCGACCGGGGGTGGCTTGGACAATTAAGCGTACGGTCAGCCTGGTCCGGAGTATCGGCAACATAGTCGCCGTCGCCGCCACAACCACCCTGATCGTCGCCCCAGATGTGGCGAAGTCCCAGAAAGTGGCCTATCTCGTGCGTCGTTGTTCTGCCTTTGTTGTATTTGGCCTGCAGTCCGTAGTTCTCTTCCTCTTCAGAACCAAAAGCCGTATACGTGATCACCACTCCATCCGTGAGCCGGTTCCCCGAGGAGTTTTCAAGTCCGCCAACCAAATTGGACTGCGGAAACTGTGCGTAGCCGAGGTAATCGGTGAGGTTGCATACCCAGATATTGAGATAGTGTTCCGCGGGCCAATAGCTCAATGACTTTAGCTGGTAGTTGTCGGTAACAAGCCATGAGGTTTTGGGGCCCTGAACGCGGACGATTCCGTTTGAGGGGAGGCCTTCCGGCGTACGTTTGGCAAGAACGAATTCAATACCCGGATTTCCGGCAACGCTCAGAAAATCGGCAGGCGTGTTGGTTGCGTCCAGATTCTCGCGGTTATAGTCTTCGTTAAGTACTTTAATTTGTGAGAGGACCTGTTCGTCCGATATGTTCGATGGATGGTTTTGACCGCTGTGGATAATGTGAACGACAACCGGGATCTGGTAGGCATTGTCTTTCGTTCGTGCCGTCCCTTTAGTACCCTGAATCCTAACCCTGAGCTTGGTTTTCATCCAATGCTCGAAGTCGTGTTTCGTCTCAACACGCGTGCCCATGAGCTTTTGCATATACTCATCCGTTCCGCAGCGTTCCTGGGCAAAAACTGAGGTACGGATGCTCATCAGGGAGAGCAGAACGGTCAGGAGACAAATCCGGGCGGACAACACGATGATTTTTAAGGGTTAATCATTCAAAGATAAAAAGAGTAACCGACAAACTTGCGCTGAGAAACAGCCCGAACGAACCTGTTATGGAATTAACGTACCTGCTATGGAATTATTGAGCCATCGGAGTGAGGTTCACCACTTCAATAGATTTTACCTCAGGAACATCCCGGCGAATAGCAGCTTCCACCCCTGCCTTAAATGTCATCGTAGACATGCGGCAGTATCCGCAAGCCCCGACAAATTCAAGACGCACGATATTTTCGGGGGTAATTTCGATGACTTTTACGTTGCCTCCATCAGCTTCAAGGTATGGCCGAATGGAATTCAACGACGCTTCGATTTTCCCGGCAAGTTCTTCCCCTGTCATCATTATACTTTCAGTTCAACTTTTTGTGTCTGAGCAAAGTTAGCATTTCTTATGGCAATTTTTCGGGCAAGCGTCTCGGCAATTTCTTTGAATGCAAGAGAAGCCGGACCTTCTTTCAATACCGCTGGCAGACCGGCGTCCCCGCTTTCGCGAATACCCTGAACCAATGGAATTTGTCCCAGCAGAGGAACACTGTGCTTTTCTGCTAAGTTCTTGCCTCCGTCTTTTCCGAAGATGTAATACCGGTTGTCCGGGAGTTCTTCAGGTGTGAAATACGCCATGTTCTCGACAACGCCCAGCACGGGAACATTAATTTGTGGCTGACGGAACATGGCCAGGCCCTTGTTTGCGTCGGCAAGAGCAACTTTTTGTGGCGTGGTCACGATCACTGCACCCGTCACGGGTACCGTTTGTACCATTGTAAGATGGATATCGCTGGTGCCCGGAGGCAGGTCAATCAACAGATAATCCAGTTCACCCCAATCGGCGTCGGTAAAGAATTGTTTCAGCGCAGAGCTCGCCATCGGCCCCCGCCACACCACAGCACTGTCAGGCGGAGCCAGGAACCCTATCGAAAGAAGCTTAACGCCGTACTGTTCGATGGGAAGAATGATATTCCGGCCGTTAACCTGTTTTACATGGGGTTGCTCAGCTTCGCAATTAAACATGGTGGGAATGGAAGGACCGAAAATATCGGCATCAATCAACCCCACGCGGGCTCCGGCCTGCGCGAGCGCAACCGCAAGATTAGACGTTACGGTAGACTTGCCGACACCGCCTTTTCCGGAAGCAATGGCAATGATGTTTTTTACGCCAGGAAGGATTGGCGCATTACTGCGCATTGTCGTTACCGACGATGTCATGGTTATCTCAAGCTTATCGTCGCCGATAATGCCACGTACTGCTGCTTCGCAATTCTGGCGGAGTATTTCTTTCAGCGGACACGCCGGCGTGGTAAGTACCACAGTAAACGCTACGACAGTGGGACTGACCTTCAGATCCCGGATCATTCCCAGGGATACCAGATCGCGTTTCAGATCGGGGTCTTCGACGGTGGAAAGTGCCTTCAGAATATCGTCTTCGGAGTATCGCATGTAATTC
>JAEZEH010000027.1 GCA_023417785.1 Bacteroidota bacterium | reverse complement strand
AGAGAAGGCGGTGCTTTGTATCCTAATTAAAACAAAAGGATATGAAGTATTTGTTAAAATCACCAGCCACTTACATCGTTGGCATTGCGCTTCTATTCATCACCACGGTTTCCGTCGGCCAAAATACAGGCAATGAAATAATTGCCACCTGGTGGAATCAGGAAAAGGAAGCGCAGGTTGAAATTTACCAAAGCGGTCGTATGTACGCAGGCAAAATTGTCTGGCTGAAAGAACCCAACGACCCGGAAACCGGCAAGCCCAAACTGGACAAGAAAAACCCCGACACAAAATTGCGATCAAGACCTCTGCTGGGTTCCGACTTGCTCTACGGATTCATTTTTGACGAAAGTAAAAAGGAATGGGTTGACGGAACTATCTATGATGGCAGAGAAGGAAAAACCTATAAGTGCTACATCGCTCTAAACACGGATGGGACATTGAAAGTAAGGGGTTACATAGGAGCTTCCTGGATGGGATTAGGAAAAACAAACATTTGGACACGTAAAACAAACTGACGCCATGAAAAAAGTATTTGTAACAGGAGGTTCGGGTTTCGTAGGACAAAATCTGATCTCAATGCTCATAGAACAAGGCTATCAAGTGAAAGCATTGGCACGTTCGCCACAGGCCATTCAAAAAGTTGAACAGTTGGGTGCAATTGCAGTGAAGGGTGATTTGAACGATCCAACGGCTTTATCAAATGGCGTAAAGGACTGCGCAACAGTTTTTCATTTGGCCGCTTCTGTTGACTTTTTTGCATCAGAGAAAAAGCTCAAAAGATTACATGTTGACGCAACGCAACTGTTGTTGTCAATTGCAAAACAATCAGACGTTCACAAATTTATCTATTTAGGTGCAGCATCGGTAATTATGAACGGGAAACCAATTGTAAATGCTGATGAATCCTTTATTTCCGACAACATTATTGATGGTTATTCAAAAACAAAATTACAAGCAGAAAATTTAGTACTAAAAGCCGACACAGCGAATTTTCAGACTTACTCACTTAGGCCGCCAATGATTTGGGGCAAAGGCGACCCAAATACGTTGGCCGGGGTCATTGAGGCTGTCAGGAAAGGGAACATGCAATTCATCGACGGTGGCAAACATCGCTTTGTAACCTGTCATGTCATCAATGTCTGCCACGCATTAATCCTGGCCGACAAATCTGAACACAGCGGCAAAGCTTATTTTCTTACCGATGGTGAACAATCAGTTTTTAAAGACTTTATCAGAAAGTACGTTGGCACACAAGGTGTAACTGTACCCGACAAAGCCGTTTCACTGGCAATGGCAAAGCGAGTTGCTTCGGTAATGGAATTTGTCTGGAAGGGTTTTCGGTTAAACGGTCATCCACCACTTTACAAAGGACTGATAAACGCGCTGGGATTAGAATTCATCACCACCGACAATAGGGCGAAACAAGAACTTGGATACAAACCTCTTTTGACTATAGCAGAAGGACTGGAAGCTATGAAGTAAAATGAAAAGGGAAGAAGGGGGATGTCGACAACAGAGATGTGAACTCCATCGCACAGATAATGGGAGGCATCCTGACATGTTTAATTGAACGACTGCCGGAATTGCACAGGAGATACGTTTGTTTTTTTCTTGAACAGAGTACTGAAAGATTGAGAGTGCTCGAATCCGAGAGCAAAAGCAATTTCGCTCACTGACAATGAAGTCGTGGCTAATTTCTCTTTCGCCTTCTCAATCAGTTTCTCATGAATATGCTGCTGTGTATTCTGGCCCGTATGTATTCTCAGCAAGTCACTTAAATAATTGGCAGATAGGTTCATCTGCGATGCGATATACTGGACAGTCAATAATCCATTTTGAGATGGGGTATCTGTATCGAAATACTCGGTGATGATTTGCTCAAACCTCGCCAGCAATTGATTGTTATGATTTTTTCGCGTAATAAACTGGCGCTCGTAAAATCGATTCGAATAATTAAGCAGTAATTCTATTTGAGAGAGAATAATTTCCTGCGTGTGCTTGTCAATGTGCTGACATTCCTTATCAATCTTGTTCAGGATGGTTATCAGATCGTCCTCTTCTTCAGCGGACAAATGTAGGGCCTCATTGACCGAATATGAAAAAAATCCGTAGTTGCCGATGGTATTCGCCAGGGAGTGCGTAAGGAGAAAATCAGGATGAAAGATCAGCAGGTATCCCGATCCACATTCCACCGTCTGAAGATCGAGATATTGTACCTGATTCGGTGCAGTGAAACTCAGCACACCTTTGTCATAGTCGTAATGCTGCTGACCATACTTAATTTTACCTTTTGCATCACGCTTCAGCGCGACGCAATAAAACCGATTAACAAAGCCTTTCCAGACATCATCTTCCAGGAATACGCTTTCGGTCAGATTAATGACACTCACCAACGGGTGCCGCGGTGCTGGCAAACTGAGCAAACGATGAAATTCTGAAACCGATCGGATTGTGTTCATACTAAAGATTTTACTACACTAACTTACCTTAACGCTTTTTCAATCAATCAGGTTCATACTAAACTCGTCATAAGGCATTCCGGTATCTGTTCCCAGCGGCACAATGCTCTCCAGCTTTAAAAGGTCTGCGTCATTAAAAATGATCTCTGAGGCCGCGATATTCTGCTCCAGATACTTTCTGCGTTTGGTACCCGGAATTGGAACAAATCCCTTGCTGATAATCCAGGCAAGAGCCAACTGTGATGGTGTGACTTCCTTTTCGATCGCCATTGCCTCTATGGCTTTCACTAATTCCATATTCTTATGGAAATGAGTTTCCTGAAAACGCGGGATTGCTCTGCGAAAATCATCTTTCGGCAAATCATCGATACTTTTGATCTGACCCGTCAGGAAGCCACGGCCAAGCGGCGAGTATGCAACAAACCCCACACCAATTTTATTCAGTGTTTCCAGGATACCCCGCTCTTCGACAGTGCGTTCGAATAACGAGTATTCACTTTGTACAGCAGTAATAGGATGAACGCCGTTTGCGCGCATCACTGTTTCGGAGGACACTTCCGATAAACCGAGATATCCAATCTTGCCTTCCCTGACTAATTCACTCATCGCTCCCACCGTTTCTTCGATTGGTGTGTTCTTGTCCAGGCGATGCATGTAATAGAGATCGATAAAATCAGTTTTCAGATTCTTAAGTGAACGTTCTACCGCTTTCTTTACATACTCCTTTTTACCATTGATAGCCCAGGTTACCTTTTCATCATCATTGATTTCCCAACCAAACTTCGTAGCGATGATATATTTGTCGCGGTTGCCTGCAATCGCTTTGGAGATAAGTTGTTCATTTCTAAATGGTCCATTCAAATCAGCCGTGTCGAGAAAATTGCCGCCGAGCTCCAGTGAACCATGGATGGTGGCTATAGCTTCCTTTTCGTCTGCCGGTCCATATATGTTCCCTTCTTCAAATCCTGTCATCCCCATGCAGCCAAGACCGATCACAGGCACGGTTAGTCCATGCGTTCCCAATTTCAATGTCTTCATTTTCATTTGCGTATATGTTAATGGATCAAAGGTCGGCAGCAGGCTGATAGCCTTTGTATGCAAAGCCATGAACCTTGTATTCAAATCACTGATCATGCGAATGGATCAAGCGTGTTCCACTAAGGTTATAAAAAGAATTATGCTTGAAAAATTGCTCCTGACGATATGCTCGCGCACATCTTTGTTTGATTCCGTCGTTTTGTGCTCCCGGGCTTCACCAAAGAAGTTGCCGCCAATTGTTGCCGGGCGTTATTGGCAGCGGCACGTTTTGGATCCGGAAGGATTTCAGAGATTATGTTGTTGGGTTATCTGGCCCATATGATAGCCATTCCTGACGGACTCCGTATCACGAAGCCATTCCACCCTCTTTCGAAACTGGCAACCCGCCGTATTTTGGGATTGTGATCATTTTATTTAATTTCAGTTTTCCTGCGCGGCTGGTTTTCAGAAGGTGGCGCCCGGGGAAACGTAATCAAGCCATCTGCTATGAAAAATGAACGCAGCCTGTTCAACCCCGCCATGTTCAGGAATTATTTCAAGACCGCCACGCGGAACCTTTCGAAGAATAAGTTTTTCACAACGTTAAATGTCTTTGGTCTGGCATTGGGCATGTCGCTCAACCTGCTCTATGTGGCCATGGTGGTATTCATTTTCCAATTCGACAACTTTCATTCAAATAAGAAGAACATATACCGGGTGATCACGCACGTCCGGGATCGGCAGGAGAATCCTTCTTTCGCATCGGCGCCCGTCGGCACAGCTCAACTCCTGAAAGGCAATTTCAGCGGTTTGGAAAAGGTTGTACGTATTCACCGCTCGGCTAACCAGGATGTTCGTTATGGAGATACCAACTTTGCTCTCAAAAAGCACTTTGTGGATGCGGACTATCTTTCGATGTTTACCTTTCCACTGCTGCAGGGCAACCCCGCTACATCCCTTGCAAAACCCAATACGATGGTTATTACCGAGTCCGCGGCTGCCAGGATCTTCGGTGACAAGGATCCGATGGGTGAATTGGTATTCATGGAGCCTTACGGTGATGTAATGATCACAGGTGTGGCGCATGACATGCCGAAGAATACGCACCTGAAAGTCGAGGCGTTGGTCTCGTTCGCCACGCTCACATCTTATCATGGTCCTGCTTTCATAGAGGAAGAAAAGACCTGGAATAACTTCTACAACTCATACACTTACCTGCAGTTTTCTGACAATTCGAGTGCCGCTGCCATTGAGGCGTTCCTCAATGGTGTTGCCAAAGAAAAGTATAAGACACCGGAGTTCCAGGCTTCGTTCGGGCTTCAACCGCTCACTAAGATTGTTCCCGGGCCGGAGTTGGACAATGACCTCGGGAACGAATGGAGTTACCAGGAAATGCTGCTCATGGGGGTTCTGCCCATGCTAATACTCTTCGCGGCGTGCAGCAACTACGTTAGCCTTGCGGTCTCTCAATCACTCAGACGCATGAAAGAGATCGGCGTGCGTAAGGTGATGGGCGGACAAAGGAAGCAGATCTTTATGCAGTTTGTGATGGAAAGCACGATCATTATGCTGCTGGCGGTAACACTGTCGTATTTTTTCTTCGAGATCATTCGCGATGAAACCCTGGCGATTACCGGCGAACTTGACATGGTGGATCTGAATCCAACCGTGGGAACGTTTATTGGTTTCTTATTCTTCGCCCTCCTGGTTGGCTGTGTTGCCGGCATTGTACCCGCGCTCCATTTTTCGAAAATCGGTCCCATCCATGCCTTAAAAGGGAACGAGTCACGAACAAAAAAGGGAAGCCGGTTTACACTACGCAAAATCGTAATCACGTCTCAATTCATCCTGTCGCTGGGTTTTACCATGGCCGTCGTGATCATGGTGCAGCAGTATCGGTACTCCGTTAATTACGATTTCGGATTTGACCAGGAGAAGATACTTAACGTGGATCTTCAACAGGCGGATCCGCAATTGGTCAAAAATCAACTTGGAAACCTCTCCTTCGTTTCTCTGGTATCGATGTCGTCGCACTCACTCGGAGCCGGAGACATACCAGGGTTGTATGTGAAGCGGATTGACCGTCCGGATTCCCTGTACGCGAGTCTGATGGCCATCGATGAGAACTTTATAACAAACATGGGTCTGCATCTTGTACTCGGAAGGAACTTCACCAGCGACGCTGGCGAGAACTCGCGTTTGATCATCATCAATGAAGTATTCGCAAAAAATCTGAATCCCGGCGACGCCTCCGGGGCCATCGATCAGATAGTGGTCCTGCCCGACAAAAGAGAAGTGCGCGTGGCGGGCATTTTGAAAGATTTCCATTACGCAAGCCTGCAATCTCCCGTTGGTAACTTCTTCTTCGAATATGCGCCGGCGAATTTACGTTATGCGAATTTCCACCTTCAATCAACCAACGAGCACCAGGCTTTTTTGGAAATGGAGGCCGCCTGGAAGCCTGTGGGCAATGGCACCCTATTCAAAGCCGAATTCCTCGCCGACCAGATCCGCGGTGCCTACGCTTTTTACGACAGCATTGTGAAGATGTGGGGATTTTTGGGATTGCTGGCCATCACGATCGCCTGTCTGGGTTTGTTGGGTACGGTCGTGTTTACGGTCAAAAACCGGGTGAAAGAAGTGAGCATCCGGAAGGTGATGGGTGCTTCATCCGAAAGTCTGGTGTACCTGTTGTCGAGAGACTTCATTGTGCTGCTGGCCATCGCAGGTATCGTCACCATTCCAGGCGTGTACATTTTGATGGAGCTTATGTTGCAGGAGGCACAGTATTATCATGCACCCATCGGTCTTTTTGATATCGTCATAAGCCTGGCGGTGGTGTTAGTCCTTGGGCTGACAACCGTTTTCTCGCAGACGTTGAAGGCGGCCAATACAAATCCTGTGGATAATCTCAGGATGGAGTGATGCCAATAACCGCAACGGCTGAACTACTACACGAGACTGCATACCTTGCGCATACCGGATACATGATTCGGAAGATTCATATTCCATGGAGAAGTTTGCCATAACACTCGAAAGATTAACGAAACACCGAAAGCCATTGCCTTAAGCACCGCCGTGTTGATGACGTTGACGTCCTGAATAAACCTGCCAGACATGGTAGATAGCGATGATCAGCTAAGGCCGACAGGCTTATGGTTCGCGCAGGAATAATTAACGGTTTTACGGCCATGCTCATCAACGAGTAAACAAGACACTGCAAGAAGCGTTAACCACCCGGGCAAAATCCGCCAGTTGTACACCGAGACACGCCAGTTGCTCATTCGAAATATCTGGCATCCCAAACCGCTCTACCTTCGAAGAAAAAAGGAGGGTTTATGTATGACAACACTGACATAAAAAAGTGGATCACCGGGCTGTCGCTTTTGCTTGTGATCGGATTCTGGGGTTGTGAAGATCGAATTGATCCTGGCGGAGAAGGACCCGGGCAGGCTGGTGACGTGAGCGACTTTCTGGCATTTGAAAATTCCACAAAGATAACCGGAGCATTGCCAGTGGCACCAGAGGGTGCGCTTCGGATCAATGTGCCGGATACGATATACCTTGTCAAAGACAATCCGTACCGGGCCCGGATAAGTGTATTGCACGATGCTGCGTTTCCGATAACAGGATTCAACGTGCAGGTTAGCGGCGCCGATGAAGAAGCCTATTATGATGTAACGGCCTCCGGTGGCGAAAGCAAAGACACTGTCGATGTTTTTTATATTGGTGTCGAAACGCCGGAAGAAGAGTTGTTGTATCCTTATACCATTGAAATAATCATCCAGCCACACGGCCCTGATGGAACGCCTTTCGATCAGTTCACAAGGCGCGTCACGATAGAGGATCCCGGAGATGTTTGTGACATCTATACGCCCGTGGATGCATGGAAGTGGATGCACACGCTTGGTTATAACTACCAGGGTGATCTATTCCAGGTGACGGCACCATGGTTCAGTGCAACGTTCTCGGAAGGTGCAGGTGGTTATGATTATGGCAAATGTTGTATTGAAGACCCTGACTTCGGGCTGATCGAAGTATATCCTGGCGATACGACCATGTTTGGAATGTGCAACTGGCAAAACCCGACCTATAAAAAGGTTTTTATAAATGGCGCGTACTACCTTCGGGCGTATGATTATCTGTTCGTGTTCCAAAGTGGAAACTTCATTCACTACAGCGCATCACTGACATCAAATTTCGTCCCCCAAAAATCGAGGATATGTGATTTGTTCGCTTATTACGACCGCGAATATACGGCATTCACGAAAACCGGAACCCATGATTACGCGTCGGGAGACAATACCATTAAAATCACGACAGAGGTGGCCGTGCCTAAATTCGGACCGACGCCGCCATCGGGAAGTTTTGTAAACACTTGTCACCTGCTGATCTTTAACGTTGGTGCCGAAGAGACGTATCAGATCGTTTACCAGCGTTATCCGTCCGTGACGGAGGAAGAATTACCTGATCCAATGGACCACCTGGCACAGTGGTTTGAGTGAGGCTTGAATGCGCAGTTCGGTGCGTGTCAACTGTCCACACGGGCGTATATGCTCATGGTACGTTTACCCCAACGCATTCTGGAAGGCTGGTGCTGCGTTCGGGGTGACATGCACCGTTCATCGCTGAGCAGAGAAGCGCGTAAGTCGGTACCCGGAGGCACTTCTTACGGTGAAGTAGTTTTACCTTCCAACCGGGTCCGGGATTGGTATTACAGATGATCCACGATCAGACTGACCCCGGTGCTTCACGAAGACATATTCCGTTTCCATCGGGGTCTTTCAACCATGCAAACTTTCCATAAGGCGTAACATCTGTCTTCCCGAGTTCTATGCCTTTTCTGCTCAGCTCTTCCCGTTCTTTCTCGATGTCGTCAGTAGTACAGATAATACCGTGAAAACCTGCAAGGGAAAGCGTTGTATGCTGATCCGTAAAGCCCACCTGAATCCATGGATCCCCGTGAGCATCTTTCGATTCCACCAGTGTCGCCAGGCCCAATTTGTTGTAAAATTCTTTTGACTTCAATCTATCCGTTACAGGAAGCATAATGATTTCTATCGCTCTCATATGATATTTATTTTTATCAAAGATACACCGTCTCAAAAGCCGAAGGGCATGGCGCAAGCGACAAACTTACCTGTTGATTGCGCCAACTGGTTGTGGTACATTTGATAAATGAAGCACTTGTCAATACTTGCTCTTGAAGACGCCACGCTCAATTCCATTGATAGCTGTTATCAGATCCTGAATCGCGTCAATGA
Source organism: Bacteroidota bacterium (assembly GCA_023417785.1). Lineage (GTDB taxonomy): Bacteria > Bacteroidota > Bacteroidia > Cytophagales > Cyclobacteriaceae > Ohtaekwangia. Next base: position 8,350 of record JAEZEH010000027.1, on the reverse strand, counting down.
CTTTCTCAAATACCAGAAAAAGGAGCCTTTCTATAAAGTCGACATTGTCAGTGTTAAGCGCCCTGCTCAAATAAACAACGGCCTATACTCAGTCAACGTTCACACGACGCTGTGTGACGTTAAGCAAACAGATGTGATCTTTGTGCCGATAATTTGCGGGGACTTCTCGGCTACCGCGAAAGTGAATGCGCCATATCGCGCCTGGATACTCGATCAGTACAATAAGGGTGCGGAGATCGTGAGTCTTTGTGTGGGTGCTTTTGTCGTTGCCTCAACGGGTTTGCTGGATAACAAGCGGTGCTCAATTCACTGGGCGGCAAAACACGAATTTCAGTGCGCATACCCGAACGTTGAGATAATCGGGGAGTCTATCATTACTGATGAAAACGGTATCTATACCTGCGGTGGCGGATACTCATTTCTGAACCTCATCCTATATGTAATTGAGAAACATCTCGGTCACGAAATGGCTGTCCTGGCTTCGAAAATGTTTCAAATAGATATGGACAGGAAAACGCAAAATCCCTTTGTCATTTTCATGGGCCAGAAGCGTCATAACGATGTCAACATCCTCGAGGCGCAGGATTTCATTGAAATGAACCCCGACAAATGGATCACTGTTGAATCGGTATGCGAAAAAATTGGAATGAGTCGAAGGACCTTTGAACAAAATTTTCGGAAACGCACGGGTAACTCCGTAACGGAATATATACAACGCGTCAAAGTCGAGCACGCGAAAAAGGAATTAGAGGCCACCGGTAAGACCATTAATGAAATCATTTTTCACACGGGCTACAGCGACATCGATGCGTTCAGAAAAGTCTTTAAAAAATTCACCGACCTCACTCCTGTCGAGTATCGAAAACGATACGGAAGCACCGGTACACCGTCCCCAAGACTCAGATAGATGATCAATCCCCGCCGTTCTACCGGACTTTATTTACAACCGCGGCGTCGGTCGCGGGAACTCGTTAGAAGGCTTGTCCTCAGCAGAATTATGGACGCTACGACTCCCTCACTTTCTCCCAGGTCGTAGGTGTGGGCATGGTATTCGGATATTCAAACGCATTACAACGGCGAGGGACATATCAAGAAGAGCGACACATACATGCCTGACTTAAATTAGTTAAGAATAATCAAGGTAAGAGGCAGCTTCATGGTGTTATTTTTCGTAAGTCGTCTTTCAGTTTCTGATTGTCAGGACTGAGTTTCAAAGCCGCTTTGTAATATTTAGCGGCCACCTCCATATCGCCCTTTGAGCGAAACGCCTCGGCCAGGTTTTGATACACCAGAAAAGAATCGGGAAAGAATGTCTGGTTAACTTTGTACAGTTCTATTGCCCTTTCCGCCTTGCTTTCACTCAGGTAAAATGCTGCCACCTGATTGATCTGCTTGCCCGGAACAGCTATCTCAGCGCCCATGCGTTCCTGATAGAGACGACAATAATTTACCACATCGCGAGTACTTTTCAATGCCGGAGAATGTAGCGGAATTTTGAAACCCTCGAATACATGGAGAAGTCCCCGGTAGAATGCAATTGAAGGGATTGAAAAATGATCTTCATCTACGAGATATTCATGCTTGTGATTGACGCCACGCGGGCTTGCCTGATCAATTGCCATTCTGAATCGTTCAAACGCTGCATGCCTCTCGTCGATCGCGTTTGTATTAAATGGATTTTTGGACTCGGCCGTGTATAGAATCGACCTGGTATTTGGATCTTGTTTGAAAACGGAGTCAGCTTTCTTAATGATGTATTCATCTCCGGATCGAACACTTGGATCGATAGCAAGATATGCATTGAAGACGTTCTTATTAAGAAAGCAATCCAGGGCAAACAGACCAGCCAATGAATGTCCTGCCAAAATGCGGAAGGGTAATGTGCGATATCGCCTGTCGACTTCTTTCAAAAGTTCGGACTCAAGAAACTTGCTAAATGGATTCTCCTGGGTACGTTTGTTTGTCATGGGCGTCATATCGCGCGATCTGTCTGTATTACGAACGCCCACAATAATCATCTCAGGGATGATCTCATCATTTACACTTAACGCATGGGTCAAACCGCAGATAGGAAGAAAATGCGTGTCTGAATCCAGAACAACCAACACAGGGTAACGCTTATTGACATACAGATCGTCACCCTTGTAGGATGCAGGCAAATGCACGATGTAATGCCGGTCTTCTGCCAATATGCTGGATTGAATAACGAACTCTTCTCCGAGGGCAACATCCGTTTGAGCGAAAGCATCAGGGAGTGAATTCCAAAATATTAGTAAACTCAGCGTAACGACCTTAATCATAGAGTATCTTTTCCAGGGAATGTGCTGCATGGAAGCTAATATACCCAAAACGAAACGTCAGTCAGGTTTTTTCTGCATCGCTCGGGGTCTTTCTCAATTTAATTCCTCACATAAACCCATACTCGCGTATAAGCACGATGATCCTCAACGCTTCTACATTTTCCCCTTCACCTTTAGTACCGTGTCACAATCCGACAGATTGAAACGCATTTACGCGAGGGAAATATTTCAGACAAGACAAAAGTGGGCATCTTCCCCGCTGTTTTCATCTGAACATTTGTTTTAAAGATTTCAACTTAGGACGGATGAACCAGGGTCGCCAATACGTTTTCCAGGTTTTTCAAGGATGCTTTAAATCCTTCTGTAAAGCCCATCTCAATCATCTTCTCCATGCGTTCAAGGGATTCATTATAGATCGTGATATTGACTATTGTCCGGCCGTCTTTTTCACTGAATGTGTAATCCCAGTCAGAGCCTGGCAACTGAGGATTCTCGTCTTTGTCCGCAAAAGCATTGAACATTTTAAAATTGGTTTTCGGACTAATAGACGTGTATCTCTGGATGGACCAATGCTCTACTCCTTCCGGGCTTACCATAGCATAAAACCTGCGGCCTCCGACTTTGAAGTCCATAAATTTTGTTTTCGACACATAAGGTTTTGGTGCAACCCACTGGTCGAGGATCTCAGCTTTTGTGAACGCATCCCATACTAATGAAAGATCGGCATCAAACTCCCGGGTTATGAATGCTTTTTTCGCTGCTTTGTCAACAGTAAATTCGAATAAGAGGTTGTTCATCGTTTTTGTTTTTTAAGGGTTGATAATACTTTGTCCAATTGGGAGAACTGAGTTTCCAGTACCTTCTTGAGTCGCTGAACCCACGCATCGATCTCGTTGACTTTTGTTGCGTGGATGTGATAGTAAATTTCACGCCCCTTTTGTTCCTGCTTTACCAAATCACATTCCGTAAGGATCTGAATATGTTTTGATACGGCCTGGCGGCTGGTGTTAAACTCCTCGGCAAGAGCATTGGGTGTCATCGCCTGGGCTGCAAGCAAAAGCAAAATCGCCCTTCGCGTAGGGTCGGCTATGGCTTGGAATACATCGCGTCTTGTTTTCATAAAGATATTATGCAATTACATGATTGCAAATATATATGCAATTATTTAATTGCGCAAGCCATCTAGAAAAAAAATGGTGTTGCTGTACAGAGGGCTTCAAAACGGGCTTCGATGCGCGAGCCTGAAGTCCTTGCCCCGATTAATCGCGGATTCCCATGCCATGGGGCTACTGTGAATTGCCCGGTATACATAGTCAACGTAGCTACTTCGAGTAAGTAGCCCATAATTCAGGGGCTCCGGCTCGCCGGATGGCTTATTGCCTAAGTTTTGGGATGGTGCGTATTCATTAACCCCATACTATTTGATCACATGGATCAGTCCCTGAAGCGGCTTGTTAAGGCATTTGTTCGATACAGTATAATAGTAAACGCCTTCCGAAACGGAATCTCCCCGCCAGCTATTATCGTAAGGTTCAGCGGTAAATACTTCCCTTCCCCAGCGATTGTAAACGTAGAGATTTGTTTCGCCAAACAATTTGTCAATCACGAATGTGTCATTTAATCCATCGCTATTTGGGGTTATTACATTTGGAATAAAAATGGATTCAATGAACACGGGGTTTACCTCTACCGTCTCGCTGTGCTTCAACCCGCAGCCGTTTTGCGCAACGAGTTCGAAGACACCGGAGTCCCCAGCCACAAGCACCAACCTGTTGGATGTCTCGTTGAACCGGGTATTGTCTTTATACCACATAATTTTTTCGTTTCCTTCATAAAGCAATTCCCGATCGCAAAGCCCTTTCCTGATTACCGGAATTTCCGGCTCCCGCATAACCGTTACGTTGTGTCCAATGCCTTGCGTCGTAAAGCAACGGTTTGATGCTGTCACGGTTATAATTCCTGATTGTGCTGTAGTGGCTGACGGTTTCACAGTAATGTTGTTTGTCGAGGATTGCAAAACTTCGAAGCCCTGTGGAACGGTCCAGTGAAACGTGACACCAGCTTGTTCGGGCAGGGCTTGATAAAGGGCTGCCTGTGTGGCCTGGCAAATTTCGTCGTCACCAACAATTTCAGGGGTGCGCGGAGCCTGTATCAAATTCACCGTCGTGGTTGCCGAAGATGAATTTGAACAAAGGCCTTTTGAGAAACTTGTGAATTTAATTGCAGCCTCATCGGATGGAAAATCCACGTCAATCTCCGAGCTGTCACCTGACACGCTTCTCACCGCGAAATCTGGAGGGAAGTCCCACCCATAACTGACCGCGTGCGCCGCTGTCGCGGTATAACGTACGTTTGTCGCTCCGGAACAAAGTTCCAGCGGACCAACAACAACAGGCGCAACGGGAGGCTCCAGGATGGTCACCTCCAGCGTTTCAGAGTACTCACTTTCACCACAACTGTTATGGGCTTTTACTTTAAGTCCGACGATCGAAGCTGAAGTGGATGCTATTGAAATAATGTTTCCCGATTGATACGAGGTTGAAATATTGCCAGACAACTCCCACGTGTAGTCGCTGATTCCATTTATGGCAGTTGTCGAGTATTCAGCAGTTGCGTCTGGACAAATGATGATTTCTCCCGATGGTTTCGCCGGAGGGGCGGGCGCGCGTGCCATATCGATCGTACCTGAGAACTCGGTCCGGGGATAGCATTCAAAATAAGGGATCACAGTGAATACAGCATGTTCGGTGAATTCCGTAAGCTTCACATCAATCTCCGGATCGATTGTTTGAAACGAGCCATTGACTGCCTCCGTTCCCTGAGGGAAATCCCATACAAAGCTCGTCGCCTCATCTGCGCCCTCTGCCCTGAACGTTTTTACTGTATTCACGCAGATCGCTTCCATTCCTTCAATCGCTATCTCGGGCAATTTCCCGCTTTTGAATAGATATGACGTGAACCAGCTGCCTCCCCGGAGATCAAAGCAACCTAGTTCGAAATCTTCATTGAAACTACCGGTTACGTAGAATTCATTCGTGGGAGTGAATACCACATCCGTTGAATAGGTCGGATACGATTCTGTATTTATGAACAGACTATTTTTGAAAACGCCGTTCTTATCCGTGAACAATATGAACGATTGGTTTCCCTGAATGGAAGAAATGTATTGATTATCATAAGCGAAGCGGAGAAAGGAAGAGCCACACAATGCCAGCTGACCGGAATTTGGATCTATTCGGAGCGAGGTCGGCAACATATCCCGACCATACATGGCGGTCGCCCACAGGTAGCTTCCGTTACTGCTCATCCGCGCCAGGTAGCCCGTGCGATCATCGATTTCGAATTGTTCTCCGAGCGTAATGGCATCAAAATGCGCGGTCTCCTCGAAATACCCGGTCAGAAAGATATCACCGGACGGGTCAACTTCCATATCTGTGAATCTTGCCTCGTTGAGTGAGCTACCGCCTGAATTGATTTGATTACTCCAGAGAAATTGTCCGTTGGCGTTTAGCTTGAAAATGAATGTACTTTGAAACATTGGCGCATTCAACGTATATCCCGCGAAAGCGATATTTCCGGAGAAGTCGCCACCGATTATTATGTTATTGGCGGCATCGGTTTCAATGTCTATAATCGCAGGCGCAACGCAACATGACTGGTAGTCCATAGGTTGCGACCACATCATCACTCCTCCGGGAGTATACTTCGCCACCATACCATCGTAGCGGTCTACTCCACCGCCCACGATCACATTATCAAAATTGTCTGCGTGAATGGCATCGCCGTGGCCATGCTCGTTGCCATACTGCCGTACCCACAACAATGTTCCTGATGGACTGATTTTGGCGAAGAACGCCCCGCCATTGGCGATATCGAGTGTTTGTCCAAGTATCGTTCCACCATTATGCATCACACCGGTGATTAAAATGTTGTTATACGAGTCAATCGCAATATCACCAGCTCTGTCATATGCCGTACCCCCCATTTGACTCGCCCAGATAATAGCGCCGGAGCTGCTGTATTTGATCAGCAGAATATCTTCGCTGTCCTGTGATTGGTATTCTATGCCTTCAAACTTTACACGATTTCGCAGGATATACACCACGTACACATTTCCATCGGAATCCAGTTCCAATTGCGTCGGCGTCACACCCTCGTAATAGGCGACGTCTTCGGATTGACGTACCCACAAGATGTCCTGGCAATAATTTTCATGGATGACAAACAACAAGGCGATCAGAAGAATGGCGCGAACCATGCGGGTACAATTCAATTCTAAAGGTAAATTTTACCTTGAACTATTTCATGAACAAGTCATGGATTTCCTTACACGAAATGATTTCGGATCGTTGCTTCAGATTTCGAGCCGCCCCCTCTTGCCTTACGGATTTTCCCCTATTGAACCGCCAGTCCGGATCCAGAGGCAAAGACGATTGCAGGAAGCGCCGATGGATCCTGCATGCACGTTTGGGTGCATTACGGTTTAGCGTGAACCCGAGGGTGCACTTTTTCGACGCCAGCTCTCGCCCAAGTAAGGAGAAATCCAAAATCTGCGACCCGCTCCATAGTTTCCTGTGGCCCCCGAAGAGTTTAAGTACTCGGCGGGGCTCACCCAAACCAACTCCACTTAAAAAAAAGAACACCCATCCTGGCCGGAGAGGTGTTCCTTTTGATCGAACAAACTCAGATGAATGGAACGCCGTAAACCTTAACATTCACCTTTCCGACGATGTTGACGGATTCATCGTTACCATCCGTATAAGAATACGTGAAATCGAACGCCAAAGAGCCGGTTTCTACATTGAAAGCATAATTCGTAACCACGAAGTCCTCCGCTTCCGGATAAGATGAATCCAGCCACGTTTCTGCAAAGTGGTACGTATTTCCAACAATGAATAACGCGCTAAGTTCGAAGTTGTCTAGAACCAACGCTCCTTCACTCTGGCGCAACGACATACCTACGGAAGATACGACGCTTCTCGATCCCTCGTCGGCCTTCGCCTCGATTTTGTGCTCACGCCCAATGTAGAAGAAATAGTCATCGGTATCGCCATCCTTGGACCAATATGAATACATCGGGTGTTCCTCAAGGAGATATTTGAAATCAACGACTTCAGTGTATGGATTACCCTTTGTATCCGTGCCGGAGATGGTTAATTCTATATTTCCCAAATGACGCAGATTCCTTATCACCCATTTCGCCCTGATCACCCCTATCACCTTTTGAACCTTGTGCTCCGGGAGCACCCTGGTCACCCTTTGCGCCCGGATCGCCTTTTGGACCGATTTCACCCTGATCGCCCTCACAAGCTGTAAAACCAATAGACAGGGCAACCAGAACGGCACCCAACAACATGCTGAATTTAAATCTCTTCATTTTTAAATAAATTATTTGCCGCGAAGATCATTTCTTCATTTGGCCCGCAGCGTTGGAAGATCCGCGTCACAACATTCATGTAATGTTTTGTACTCTTTCATCTGGCCTCGATGAATCACCGTCGGGACAACCCGGTTTCATGTTTATCCTATACGCACCTTTCCTTTCGTTATGATTCGGGTATTCCGGGGCTTGGGTGCTTGAATTAGTTCAATGATTATGTAGATTCCTTGTCTCGTACTCAGCGAGTTAACGTGTACAGGGATAATATCCGGCAGGATAACCGTGAAATACCGTCAACCCACGGATAGGATATACGCTCGTGATACTCAAAAACCAATCGTATAAGAATAGCCCTTCAATTTGTGTGTCAAACGTTGTGAGGGGATGTAATAGTATGATAATATCCCCAGGACGTAAGGATTTTCCTCAATTATTGTACTAAAGTCTGTCATTGCGAGGCCTGGGCGTGCCGCCTCATGCTTCGGGTTCCGGTGAATGATTTTATTCGCGTTCCTCGATGTGGTCGGTGTTAACATGCCGTCCTTGTCCCATCGGGACAATGTGTTTGTAGACAATTGATATCATTTGCGAACCCCGCCCTGTAGGGGTGGCATGTTAACGGTAGCTAATGATGGGTGAGATGTATATGGATGGCCACGCCTTTCTGGCC
>JAEZEH010000023.1 GCA_023417785.1 Bacteroidota bacterium | reverse complement strand
GAAGGATCGGTCAAGCCCTTTTATAGTTTGTCGAAGTGCGGCCACAAATCGGGCTCGAAACACCGGACTCATGGCCTTCACTGGAAAGAGGAAATCACCATCGCTACGAGATTGTTTCCAAAACCCGGCTTTGGTAAGACCTCCTGCGGGCACGATGCAATGCAGGTGTGGATGCAGAGAGAGGTTTTGTCCCCAGGTGTGCAACACGGCGATCATGCCGGTATCGGCGCCGAGATGCTCAGGGGTTGCTGCGAAACTTTTCATCACACTCCATGCGGTGCTGAACAGGATGGTGTACAGCTTAGCCGGTTCAAACAGGCAGAGTCTGTTGAGTGCTTCCGGCAAGGTGAATACGACATGGAAGTACGTTGTGGGCAGCAGCTCCGCTTCTCTTGCTTTTATCCAGCGTTCCCGTTGTATCTGTTGACACTTGGGACAATGTCGATTCCGACAGGAATTGTAGCTTATGCGCAGATGACCGCAAGAGGTACATAGATCGACGTGTCCACCGAGCGAAGCGGTTCGGCATGGGATAAATCAAACAAGAAATATTGTATAAAAAGTTTAGAGACGGGAAGAGTCGATGAGTGCCATACAAAGAAAGGAACAAAGATCAGGATAGCCCGGATTCGAAACTAGTTGTTCAGATCTGGCGCGCGTGAATGTTCCGTACTCCATTGTACACTGATAGATTTTTTTGACCTCCATGATTATGAAATTTGGTCATCGGTGTTAATGTTCTCGACGTGACGCATTTAATGAAGCAAGCCATACCTGGAGGAATCTCCCGGAATCAATATCACCTCGTAATCTCAAACTCAACCCTCCGGTTCAGCTTTCGATCCTCGTCTGCCTTTTCTTCGACAATGGGACGAGTACTGCCAAAACCTCTGGCTTCGATGCGCGACGCTTCGATCCTGAACTGGTAGATCAGATACGCCTTGATGGCATCGGCGCGGGCCTGCGACAATAAAAGGTTAGCCTCCGCATTACCCGCAGAATCGGTATGCCCGGATATGTTAAGCTTGACTTTCGGATGGTCCAGCATGAAATTGGCAAGCTTGTCCAGGTCGGCGTGCATGCCAGGCAGAATATCGGCTTTGCCATTTTCAAACTCAAGAGACTTAAAAGCAATCCTTGGTTCGAATGGTTCAGTTTCCAGATTCAGTTCATGATCTCCCTCCAGGAAGAACAGTTCTTCGATCCTGAAAAAGTCCTCACCCTGAATAATGAGCAGGTAGTTTCTTTTATTGATAAGCTGGAAGTCGAATGAACCATCTTCACGAAGGAATTTCGGAGCCACCTCAACACCTTTATCAAGGTCGATGATGCTCACGATTCCTGACATGGGACGTTTCGTTTGTGAGTTCACCAGCGATCCCTTCAGATTAACCACAGCTTCGGGTTGCGCTTCCATCGGAACAGGAAATGAAAAGAGATCCAGGTTATCGATATCCTCTTCAGTTGAACGGGCGTAGTACAGCGTGTTTGATTGTGAGTCAATAGTGAAATAATATTCGCTTCCACTACCGTTTACCAGAGGACCAATATTTTTCGGCTCGGCCCATGCGTCACCAGCGTTGTAGGCTTTGTAAATATCGAAATCGCCAAAATTGAGCGGATGGCCTGTGGAACTGAAGTACAATACGTTAAACCTGTGATGGAAGAATGGACTTACCTCGAACCCGCGTGTGTTGATTATTGGTCCGGCATTCTTAGCTTTTTGCCAGTTCCCTTTGCTGTCCTTTACCGAGTAATAGATATCTGAGAAGCCGAAGCCTCCGATACGATCGGATGCGAAAAATAGTGTATCCCCCGAATGCGACAGAGAAGGCTGTGAGTCCCATGAAACCGAGTTAATGTTGGCGCCGAGGTTTTTTACATTCCCCCAGGTGCTGTCACCCTTCAGTTCGGCCGCATAAATATCGCAGTTCCCCAAACCGTCGGGGGAGTTGCATCGCGCAAAGAAAAGGAACTTGCCATCCTTACTTAGTGATGCAGAGCCTTCGTTATAAGGGGTGTTGATGGTTTTGAATTCTTCCGCAAATCCCCACACGGTATCGGTTTTAATGGTAAAAAAAAGGTCCTCGTTATAAACCTTACCGCTGTGTTCAAGATGTGAGTTTCGTTTGGAGGTGAAGAGTAAAACATTGTCGGCATTGCCGATGGTTGGACCATAATCTTCCTTCTCGGAGTTTACGCCGTACCCCATATTCAGCAGAACTCCCTGCGGGGGTCTGAGCGTGTCGATTTCCTTTCTGTATTCGACCAGGTCATAATATTGCGCGATGGGGACATAAAGCTCCGCGGTATTCTTGTTAAGTGTGTCGTATTCGCTTTTGATTTTTTGGGGATCGGTACCCGCGGGATAGTGCTTAAGGATAAGTTTGTACAGAAGGATTGCCTCACCCGCCGGACCGTGCGTCTTACTTAGCCGGGCCAGGTCGACCAGCAAGCCAAGATCGCGGGAGAAATTCTGTATGCCGAACTGGCTTACGTATGCCCGCAACGCAGCGTATTGTTCGGCTTGTTTACCCTGCGATGCCAGTTGCCTGATTTTTTGAAGAGACGGATCGTGAAGGAAACGCGGAATTTTGTTTACGTTGGGGAAGTAAAAGATGTCAGATTGGCTATAGGTTGTCAGACTATCATCCAATCGGATGGCGTCCGCTTTTTTGTATCTGGATTTGTTCTTTTGAGCAAGGAGGGACGTATGACCCAGTAACAAAAAGGCTGCAATTACGATGAAAAAGTACGTTTTCACGGAACTGGCAGTGGGTTAAAAAATCAGCCAACGGCTTAAAGTTGCCATAAATTTGCTTCTTTTACAACAGTATTGGCATTAGTATTGTCCTTAAGGAACGCCAGCTGAAAAAACGCGTATGGTACGACGGTCGTGCCATATTGACATTGTCGCTAACTCATGTTTAGAGCACTACCTATACAACTTGTTCAGGAAGACTCAGATGACCTGATTCAATTGATCAATCCGGAACAGGAATCCGATCTGAAACCCGAAGATGTCCCCGAAGAACTGTCCATTCTCCCGATTAAGAACACGGTGCTTTTTCCGGGCGTTGTGATTCCCATTACAGTGGGAAGGCAAAAATCCATCAAGCTGGTGAAAAAAGCTTATCAGGGAAGCCGGATCGTGGGTGTGCTTGCTCAAAAGAATTCTCAGGCAGAAGAACCTGCGGTTGAGGATTTGTACCGTACCGGTACCGTTGCGCGAATAATCAAGATGCTGGTCCTGCCAGACGGTAATACTACCATCATTATCCAGGGGAAGAACCGTTTTGCTATTCGGGAATTCATTCAGGAGGAACCATTCCTTACGGCAAAAATCGATTTGCAACCCGAGGTTTTGCCCAGCCCTTCCGGCAAGGAAACTAAAGCACTGATTCAGTCGCTGAAGGACGCTGCGTCCAAAATACTTCGTCTGAACCCCGAAATTCCACAGGAAGCTCAGGTTGCGTTGGATAACATTGCAAGTATGTCCTTTCTTGTGCACTTTCTTTCATCGAATTTAAACGTCGAAGTATCCGAAAAGCAAAAAATTCTTGAGACACAAAATCTCAAGGACAGGGCCACGCTGCTCCTGCAGTATATGATGAAGGATATTCAGATGCTGGAAATTAAACATGAAATCCAGAAGAAGGTACATACCGACATCGATCAGCAACAACGTGACTATTTCCTGCGGCAGCAGATAAAAGTTCTGCAGGACGAGCTTGGCTACGATGGCCCGGATAAGGAAGTGGAGAAGCTCCGAAAGAGGGCCGAAACAAAGAGATGGCCGACGGCGGCAAGAGATCACTTCAACAAGGAAGTGGATAAGCTGCTTCGTATCAATCCCATGGCGGCGGAATACCCGGTAGCAATGAACTACGTGGAGTTTATGCTCGACCTGCCGTGGAATGACTTCACAAACGACGACTTCGACCTGAAGCGTGCCAAAAAGATACTCGATCAGGATCACTTTGGCCTCGACAAGGTAAAGACAAGGATACTGGAATACCTCGCGGTACTCAAACTGAAGCAGGACATGAAGGGTCCTATTCTTTGTTTGTATGGACCTCCCGGAGTTGGAAAGACTTCCCTTGGCCGATCAATAGCCAAAGCGTTGCAGCGCAAATACATTCGTATGTCGCTGGGCGGGGTTCACGACGAAGCGGAAATTCGCGGACATAGAAAGACGTATGTCGGCGCGATGCCTGGCAAAATTTTGCAGAACATCAAAAAGTCTCAGTCTTCGAATCCGGTATTTATTCTCGATGAGATTGATAAGGTTAAATCCGATTTTCGCGGCGACCCTTCTTCGGCATTGCTTGAAGTTCTTGACCCGGAACAAAACAACACCTTTGGCGATAATTACCTGGAGGTGGAATACGACCTCTCCAAAGTATTGTTCATTGCTACCGCGAACGCCCTGGATACTATTCACCCGGCGTTGCGCGACCGAATGGAAATCATTGAAATTACCGGCTACACCCAGGAAGAGAAGATTGAAATAGCGGTTCAGCACCTGATACCAAAGCAGCTTAAGGAACACGGTTTGAAATCGTCGCAGGTAAAGTTCCCTAAAGCGTCTATTGCGAAGGTGATTAATCACTATACCCGCGAGTCCGGTGTGCGTAACCTCGAACGGAAAATCGCAACTCTGGTAAGGAACGTTGCCAAGTCTGTGGCGATGGAAGAAGGTTACGATAAGATCATTACTGAAGATACTATCCGAAGAGTTCTTGGGGCCGAAATTTTCGACGAGGAATTATATCAGAACAACGACGTGGCAGGCATCGTCACAGGACTTGCCTGGACACAGGTGGGCGGTGAGATTCTCTTCGTAGAATCAAGTCTTAGTCGTGGTAAAGGTACACTTACGCTTTCCGGTCAGCTTGGTGAAGTCATGAAAGAATCCGCGATGGCTGCGTTGTCTTATCTGAAATCCAACGCGGAGCGATTTATGATCGACCATCGGGTTTTTCAACAGTACGACCTTCATATTCACGTTCCCGCGGGTGCGGTTCCGAAAGACGGTCCGTCCGCTGGTATCACCATCTTCACTTCACTCGCGTCCATTTTCACGCAGCGCAAGGTAAAGGCGCGAATGGCGATGACGGGTGAAATAACATTACGGGGAAAGGTATTACCCGTAGGCGGAATCAAGGAAAAGATTCTTGCAGCCAAACGCAGTGGCATCCGTGAAATAATTCTCAGTAGCAAAAACAAGCGCGATATTGACGAAATCGAAAAACATTATCTAAAGGGTTTGGTTTTTCATTTTGTTGATACCGTTGACGAGGTTGTTAATCTTGCGTTGCTGAAAGACAAAGTTAAAGCGCCGATGCATTTCATTTTCACTGAACATAAGCCCGCATAAAAGACTTAGACTCAATAAAACTCTCACCAGCGTGTTCCGGGGATTGGCTGCCTTACTATTCGATTTGCGATTTGTCCGGTGTGCGCCCTGGGTGTTTTGTCTTTTATGCGGAACAGTATCCGCGCAGCTGAACAGAGGAGCTTACACGTTTCTGGATGTACCCTCGAATGCGCGACAGGCTGCGCTAGGGGGAGTAAACGTCTCGCTCGCCGACAAAGACCCTTCGGCGTTTATTTCGAATCCCGCGCTGGCTGGCGATACGCTCAGCGGGTTCGCCGCAGCTACTTATCAGTTTTATATCGGCGACATTGGGCATGCGAATTTTGCCTGGCTTCCCCGCCTGGGTAAACTGGGAACCGTTGCATTTGGGTTACAACATTTTCGCTACGGATCGATCGCTGCTTATGATCCTTCGGGAAATGAGCTGGGCGATTTTAACGCGGATGAAACGGCATTGTACATTAGCAAACAACGTCAGATCCGAAACTTTCGCTTCGGGCTGTCCCTTAAAGTCGTATCGTCTTCACTTGCAGGATTTAGATCAGAGGCCCTTGCTTTGGATCTTGGGGGACTGTTCATCCATCCTGAAAACGACCTTACGGTAGGGCTTGTCGTGAAGAACGCTGGTTTGGTGCTACGCGATTATTCGCCAGGCAGTAACTCGGTTCTCCCGTTTGACGTTCAGGCGGGTGTGACCTTTCGTCCTGAACATATGCCGATTCGCTTTTCTGCCACCGTCCACCGGCTTGCACAACCGGGTGAAGTACCAACGAATGATGCCAGTGGGTTGGATAAGGTGTTCAGGTACTTTAATTTTGGCACCGAAATACTGATACATCGGAATGTAAACGTTCTGCTGGGTTACAACTACGGGTTGCATCAGGAACTCAAAATGGAAAATGCAGGCGGCAGCGCGGGACTAACGTATGGTTTTTCCGCTCACATTAAGACGGTGGACTTTGCCTTTAGCAGGAACACCTACATCACAGGAAGCGCATCGTACACGCTTTCATTAGCTGTTGATTTGCGAAGTATCTTACGATAAAAAGTTTGACAAAAATATGAAACGTGGCCTCGCCCACAGATAAAGATATGATGAACGAACAATATTTCACTCCCAGACAAATTGTTGAGGAACTGGATAAATACATTATCGGTCAATATGAAGCCAAAAGAAACGTAGCCATTGCGTTGCGGAACCGCTGGCGCCGGATGAACGTGCAGGATGAGATTCAGGGCGAAATTGTACCGAATAATATACTTATGATCGGAGCTACGGGTGTCGGTAAAACCGAAATTGCCCGAAGGCTTGCCCGCATTGCTGACGCACCTTTCGTCAAAGTTGAAGCGTCTAAGTTTACAGAGGTTGGATATGTTGGCCGCGACGTGGAAAGCATGGTGCGCGACCTGGTTGAGCAGTCAGTGAACCTTATCAAGAATAGAAAAAAAGAAGAAGTGAAGGAAAGGGCAGCTGTGGCTGTTGAAGATATTATTCTGGATGCGTTGATTCCCCCGATGCGCCAACCTTCCTCACGTACATCGTTTACGTCTGATTATGACGCACAGTCTGCAGATACTCCCGATTCTGACGTTGAACTCAATGAACGGACGCGCCATCACTTCCGTGAAAAAATCCGGAATGGCGAACTGGAAGATCGCAAGATTGAGATCAACATCAAGGGGACCGGCGGATCAAATGTCGGCATGGTGGGAGCGGGAATGATGGACGAAGTTTCCATGATGAACCTGCAGGAAATGCTCAACGGCATGATGCCTAAGAAAACCCGGAAGCGCAAAGTCACCGTTGCTGAAGCAAGGCGGATTCTTCTTGAGGAAGAGGCTGCTAAGCTCATCGATATGGATGAAGTGAAAGAGGAGGCTATTCGCAAAGCTGAGAACTCGGGGATCATCTTCATTGATGAAATTGATAAAATAGCTTCGGGTGGGAAAAAGGGTGGCGGTGGCCCTGACGTTAGCCGCGAAGGTGTACAACGTGATCTCCTTCCAATTGTGGAAGGAAGCACGGTGAATACGAAGTATGGTGTAATCAAAACAGACCACGTGCTGTTCATTGCCGCCGGGGCTTTCCATATGTCGAAACCCAGCGATCTTATCCCTGAGCTACAAGGTCGTTTTCCGATACGCGTGGAGCTTGAGAATCTAACCAAGGATGACTTCATCCGAATATTGCGCGAACCCAAGAATGCACTTACCAAACAGTACGAAGCCTTGTTCCTTTCTGAAGGTGTTTATCTTTCTTTTCTGGATGATGCAATCGAAGAGATTGCCAATGATGCGTTTCTCATCAACGCCGAGATAGAAAACATAGGTGCAAGACGATTGCATACGGTGATGAGCAAATTGTTGAATGAGTTTCTGTTTGATGTCCCCGATAAAATCGGACCAAATGCCAGGATAGAAATCAGTGCTGAAATGGTTAAGTTGAAGCTCAGCAGCCTCATGAAGAACAAAGACCTCAGTGAATATATTCTCTAAGTGAAATTTCTGTTGTTTTGGCTGGTGTTCACTTCGTCGTTGATCGCGCTTGGTCAGGACGATGCTGACATCACGGTGTCGACTCCACCTGTAAGGTCAGAATATATCAGGGGCTATCCCGATGATTTCTTTATCTGGCCGGTACTCAAACAGCGACGCCAGGATTTTGACTTCAGGCAAACTTCGGGGTCAAAGTCCCGGTTGGCTTATCGGAGCAATAAGCCGTATAGCCTTGGCGTTGGTGTGTACATTTTCGAGCTTGCCGTCGAGCTTGCTTTTGCCATTCCGCTTGACGAGCAGAACAAACGAATATATGGAGAATCACGGGCTCGGGATCTTCAGCTGAATGTGATTGGGCGACGCTGGGGGTTCGACGTGTTTTATCAGCGCTATTCGGGTTTTTATGTTTCAGATGCCGATAACCCTGAGCCGGCTAATACCCCTTATCCCCAGCGTGCCGATGTAGGTACAAGAAACATCGGGGTTTCCGTAAATCATATTTTTAACAAGAACCGATTCTCGTTCCGTTCGCCGTACAACTTTAGTGAACGTCAGTTGAAAAGCGCCGGCTCATTTGTTGCATTCGGCACGCTTCGGAATTTTCGTATTTCAGGGGATTCCGCCGTTGTCGATCCGGTTTACGCGGACATATTTCCTGAGCTGAATTCCGTTCAACACATAAGTGTGATCACTGCCGGCGTTGCGCCGGGGTATACTTACAATCTTGTGTACAAAGGTTTTTTTCTCAATGGCACGCTGGGGGTTGGACCCGGAATAAACTATTCTCGCTATGAATATGAAAATGGTACAGGTGGCACTCACAACAGCTTTAGCACGATGTTAACAGCACGCCTTGCATTGGGCTACAATGGCGACCGGATTTTCGGGGGCATGACGTTCATCAATCAGGGCGGCCGCGCCGGATTTGACGACACAGAACTCAATAGCTCGAACAGCTCTTTTAAGGTACTTGTCGGTTATCGATTTCAGGAAAGCGGTTTTCTCAGGAAACGTATTTGGGATTTGCCTAAATCGTTTATCAATTAATCATCCTTGCTCTTTGGATAGTCAAAAAACAACACCTTTCCTTTTTTCCATTGGACATCCTTCCAGCTGTCAACGTCAAATGAAAACGCCGCGACGCCACACGTAGGTACATTGGCGATGAAGTATCCCGTCTCCTCGTGCATCAATAAATTCACGAAATCAGTCAGGCCGGGATTGTGTCCAAAAATCAAAACAGTGGCGTATTTGTTTTTTATATCCTGTACAATGGAAAGTATTGATTCTTCAGATGCATGATAGAGTCCGCGATCGGTTTTGATTTTATTTTTGTCGAAACCCAGAACTTTGCAGATTCGTTTGGCGGTGGAATGGGCGCGCCGCGCGGGACTGGAAATCACGCAGTCTGGAGTGAAATCCTTTTCCTTAATACGTTTTCCCATACGTGGAGCGTCACGTTTGCCTCTGGCGCTAAGAGGACGATCGAAATCACTCAAATCGGGATCGTCCCAGCTTGATTTGGCATGTCTCACAATATAAAGCGTCTTCATAATGATAATGTTGGCGATGCGCGACCTTAAAATGCGAAAAATCCACGAACTGTTTTACGAATTGGCTTTCTTTCCTGTTTCGGAATCGCTGAAGCGGGAAAACAAGTCATTGTTTTTATCTTCGCAGCCATGTTTGGGGTAAGCAAAAAAACACGAAGGAAAGTCCGCTATTCGGTCGTCTACGGCTTTGTTCGCTTTCTGATTGCCCTGTCTGCGATACTACCCCGCGTCGTATGGCTTAGGTTTTGTAGTTTTTTAGGCAAACTGGCCTATTATTTTGCTACGGAAACCCGCAGGCTAACCCAACGGCACCTGGCGATCGCCTATGGCCAGGAAAAGAGCGTTGAGGAAATCAGGAGCCTTTCCAAAACAGTATTCGAATACCTCGGCAAGAATACCGGGGAAATGTTGCGCGCTACGAGGGTCGAGAATCTGGCCCAGCTGGAGGAATTCCTTGTCGTATCGGGATATGAAAATTTCGTAAAAGCCAACGCGAAGGGGCGGGGCGTTATTTTCTTAACGTGCCACGTTGGGGCGTTCGATCTTCAGGTAAGTGTGATGGCATTGAAAGGTTTGAATCCTAACATCATCGGCACACCGTTGAAGGATGAAAGACTCAACGAGCTACTCTGGGATTATCGAAACAAGTTTGGAGCCGTTGCCATTGAACGAGGCAAAGAAACATTTCGCCTGATAAAGGTTCTGAAATCAGGAGGGTCCGTTGCCCTGCTGATCGATCAGGATACAAAAGTGAAAAGTACGTTCGTGGAGTTTTTTGGAAAATCTGCATCAACCCCGGTTGGTGTAACCGTGTTGGCGCTGAAAACCGGCGCAGCTATCGTACCCACATATGTACACCTGCGTAAAGACTGGAAGCAACACATGCAGATCTTCCCTGAAGTTTCACTTTCCGTTACAGGAGACGAAGAGCGGGATATTCAGGCAAACACCCAAATGCTTACAAACCTTACCGAGGATATAATCCGTAAGCATCCGGAGCAATGGGTTTGGATGCACGAGAGATGGAAGACACGTCCCGGAGAAACTCAGGATTGATTTACTTTTTGAAAATAAAGTACACCGCCAAAATCAAAAAGAAAAACCCGATCAGGTGGTTTACCCGGAACGTTTCGTTCTTAAAAAACACTAATGAGAAGATCACGAACACTACTAGTGTAATCACTTCCTGGATCACTTTTAGTTCTACCAGCGAAAATGGCCCGCCATAACTTCGGTAACCAAGACGGTTGGCAGGTACCTGCAGCATATACTCAAACAATGCAATACCCCAGCTTATGAGGATGATAGAAAGCAACGGCAGGTGTTGGCTCCACTTCATGTCTTTGAAACGAAGATGCCCATACCACGCAAACGTCATAAACGCGTTCGATAGAATTAACAGAATGATTGAGTAGAAGCCGCGCATCGGAGGACGGGAAAAGTGCATCAAATGTAACTCATGCCAACCATGATCGGTTGTCTCGGATAAGATTTTTTCTTAAGGAAAGAAAACAACCGCAGGGTTGTGCGGTTGTCCTTGTCTTTACTTCACCAGTTTCTTGTATTTGATCCGGTGGGGCTGATCATCGCCAAGTCGCTTCTTCTTGTTTTCTTCGTATTCACTGAAACCGCCTTCAAACCAGGTCACCTGTGAATCACCTTCGAACGCAAGGATGTGAGTACAAACCCTGTCGAGGAACCAACGGTCGTGGGAAATGATAACGGCACAGCCCGCGAAGTTCTCCAAGGCTTCTTCGAGAGCGCGAAGGGTGTTTACATCCAGATCGTTGGTAGGTTCATCAAGAAGCAAAAGGTTTCCGCCTTGTTTCAAAGCGATAGCAAGGTGAACCCTGTTTCGCATTCCGCCGGATAGTTCCTTGATTTTCTTTTGCTGGTCTGTTCCATTAAAATTGAACTTGCCGACATAGGCGCGTGAGTTCAGTGTTTTTCCACCGAGTTCGATAAGTTCATTGCCACCGGTAATACATTGCCATACGGTATCGTCGGGTTTAAGGTCATCGTGTTCCTGATCCACGTAGGCAATCTTCACTGTATCGCCCACCGTGAAAGTTCCAGCATCGGGGGCTTCCTTGCCGATGATCATCTTGAACAAAGTTGTCTTACCTGCACCGTTCGGACCAATGATACCAACGATCCCGGCGGGTGGTAGAGAGAACGTGAGATTCTCGTAAAGCAGCTTATCGCCAAATGCTTTAGCCACACCGTTGGCTTCAATAACCTTGTTGCCGAGACGCGGCCCGTTGGGAATGAACAGTTCCAGTTTTTCTTCTTTCTCGCGCGTTTCCTGGCTCAGGAGTTTTTCATAAGCGCTAAGACGCGCCTTGCCTTTGGCCTGTCGTCCTTTGGGGTTCATTCGAACCCACTCGAGTTCACGTCCCAGCGCCTTCTGACGTTTGGATTCACCTTTTTCTTCCTGGGCAAGGCGTTTCTGCTTCTGATCCAGCCACGAGGAGTAGTTGCCTTTCCACGGAATACCTTCGCCACGATCGAGTTCAAGAATCCATCCGGCAACATTATCCAGAAAATAACGATCGTGAGTTACGGCGATAACGGTACCCTTGTACTGCTTGAGGTGTTGTTCCAGCCAGTGAACGGATTCGGCGTCGAGGTGGTTAGTAGGCTCATCCAGCAAGAGTACATCCGGTTCCTGAAGTAATAGGCGGCAAAGGGCGACACGTCTTTTCTCACCACCGGATAGGTGCTCTACTTTTGATTCAGGGGGAGGACACCGCAGCGCATCCATGGCGCGTTCAAGTTTGTGGTCCAGCTCCCACGCGCCCGATGCGTCCAGTTTCTCCTGGATTTCACCCTGCTTTGTGATTAGTTTATCCATTGCGTCTGGATCTTCCATTACCGCCGGATCGGCAAATTTCTCATTTATCGCGTCAAACTCCTTAAGCAATGAAACGATGTCATGTACGCCTTCTTCTACGATCTCCTTCACGGTTTTTGTTTTGTCCAGCTGGGGTTCCTGCTCCAGGAGGCCCACGGAGAAACTTAAGTCAGATACGACTTCACCCTGAAACTCCTTGTCTATTCCGGCGATTATGCGCAGCAGCGACGACTTGCCCGAACCGTTCAGACCTAACACCCCGATCTTTGCACCGTAAAAAAAGGAGAGATATATGTTTTTTAGTACTTGTTTGTTCGGCGGGTAAATTTTGTTAACCCCAGCCATCGAGAATATTATTTTTTCGTCTGCCATGCGAATTATGCTTGTATTGCGTTGACTTGTTATCCGAAGATCAAGGCGCAAATATGGCAAAAAAAGCCAGGTTGGAGCAATTCATAACAGAATAGATAACGCCAGGCGAAATGCCCAGCCTGAATCGCTGGAAACTTTTTTGCCCGAATCTCTTTTTTCGGATTAAATCAGGTATGCTTTTGGTAATTTGACCAAGGCGGGGAAAAAATGGCTTTTTGAATAAAAAAAAACGCCGTATTTGATTATATCAATTAAATTTTATTTTTGCGGAAAATTAACGGAGGAAAACGCTATGTATTGGACCCTTGAACTCGCCTCTTACCTTGAGGATGCTCCGTGGCCAGCCACGAAAGATGAGCTGATTGATTATTCTATTCGGTCGGGTGCACCCTTGGAAGTGGTTGAGAACCTCCAGGAACTCGAAGATGACGGTCAACCTTACGAAAGTATCGAAGAGATCTGGCCTGACTATCCTACGAAAGAAGATTTCTTTTTTAATGAAGACGAATACTGACACAAACGACTGAGCCGGCATTGCTGGCGTTTTTATTTGTACTCCCGCTCTCGGATTAATGCTTCCGCGATTATCAGGTCTTCCGGTGTTGTAATCTTGATATTTTCATAGCTACCTTCAAAAAGGGATATGGTGTGGCCTGCCTTTTCAGCGACGCTGGCATCATCTGTCAGGTTTGGCTCCTCACGGGTCGAGTATGCGTTCCTGATAAGTCTGAGATCGAAAGTCTGGGGGGTCTGTATCAGCCGGAACTGTGAACGGTCTACCGCGCGAGTCGTGTCCTGATTCGTTATGCGTATCGATTCTTTCAAACGCACGGCGGCAACAGCAGTTTTGTGTACGGCGGCAAGTCTGAAAGAGGCAGCTATGATATCTTCACTTACCAAGGGGCGTACACCATCGTGAATGGCCACCAGCCCATCACCATCAAGCAGTTCCAGCCCATTTCGAACGGATTGAAAACGGGTATCGCCTCCATTTTGCACGATATACGGCCTCTTGTAATCGTGCTGAGAGCAGAGAACTTCCCAGGTGTCCAAATCATCTTCGGGTAACACCAAAATAATGCGGATACTATTGGAGTAACGATAGAACGCATCGAGCGTGTGCATCAAAATTGGGCGACCCTGCAGGTCAATGAACTGCTTAGGGAGAACGCTTGGAATTCGAGTACCACGGCCGCCGGCAACTATTATGGCGTATTCTGGCTGATTCATTGCGATATAATTGTACTCAAGTTACCTTATTCGCCTAAATTGGGGTGCCATAAACCTGCAACTTTTATGATTTTTCTTCGCCTCCTGGTACTCGTTTTCAATGTAGTGGTAATTACTTTCCTTATTTATGAGTTGATCCGGGTTGCGAGAGAGCCCATGGAACGCTGGCGGAAACGCCTTATCGTCGCCGGCGGTGTTCTTCTCCTGCTTTCGCCATTAGCCATGTTCCTGCGTTTTGTGCCGGCATCACCCCAATATCTGCTTATATATCCGGTGGCGATATCGTTGTTTATCTACCTTGTCCGACGACTCTGAAACCTTGCGGAGTCTTTTTTCTTTTTATATCAGATGATGAGCATTGCGTCACCATAGGTGAGGAACTTGTACTTCTCCTTTTTGGCAACCGAATAGGCTTCCATGACCAGATCATAACCGCCAAAGGCCGAAGCCATCATCAACAATGTGGATTCAGGCATATGGAAGTTTGTAACCATTGCGTTGCAGATCTTGAAATCATAGGGTGGGAAAATGAATTTGTCCGTCCAGCCTTCACGGGCCTTCAGCCGGTTTGTGGCAGAAACTGCGGACTCCAGTGCACGCATGGTTGTGGTACCAATGGCGCAAACGCGATTCTTGTTGTCCAACGCTTTGTTAACTATTGAAACGGCCTCGGTTCCTACGATAAAGTTCTCTGAATCCATTTTATGTTTGGTCAGATCTTCAACGTCCACCGGGCGAAAGGTCCCCAGACCAATGTGTAACGTGATGAACGTTGATTCCACTCCTTTTAATTGAAGGCGTTTCATTAGTTGCCGGGTGAAGTGTAACCCAGCCGTGGGGGCAGAGACGGCACCTTTATTCTTCGCGAAGATGGTTTGGAACCGTTCCTTGTCTTCGGGCTTTACTTTGCGTTTGATGTACTTGGGGAGCGGTGTCTCGCCGAGGGTTTCCACCACTTTGTCAAAGGCAGCTGAGTCGCCATCAAAAAGAAACCGTATCGTTCTTCCGCGTGATGTCGTATTGTCGATGACTTCGGCAACGAGGTCGCCGTTCCCAAAATACAGTTTGTTGCCCACACGAATTTTCCGCGCCGGGTCAACCAGCACATCCCAAAGGTGCATATCCGCGTTGAGTTCGCGCAGGAGGAATACCTCAATTTTGGCCCCTGTCTTTTCCTTCCGACCATATAACCGGGCGGGGAAAACCATGGTGTCATTACCAACCATTACGTCGCCTTCGTCGAAGTAATCCACGATATCCTTGAAAACCTTGTGTTCAATCTTTCCGGTATCTTTATGAACCACCATCAGACGCGAGTCGTCACGGTTTTCAGATGGATCAAGAGCAATAAGGTTGGGGGGAAGTTCAAATTTGAATTCGGATAACTTCATATTGGTAAAAGCAAAGGACGCCCAATGAAGGGATAATTTTTATTTTTGGGAGGCAAAAATAAGTCAATATTTACCGTTTTCGACAAAAGGAGGCATGTTTTTCCTTTCTGTAACAAAAAACCGTTTTTTTAGTCTTGTAAGGGTAATTTAATCGTATTAGTATCGACAAACAGATAAATTCTCCCGCCGCCGGGAGCTTAACCCTGCTTCTACCAATTTAATTGCGATCGCCCCTTGAAAACAGTTGGTCAGATTTATGAAAGTTTTCGGTTCGCCTGGAAAGCCCTGAAGTCGAACCTGATGCGTACCGTTCTGTCTTTGCTTAGCGTAACGGTCGGGATATTCCTCGTAATAGCGGTGCTGACTTTTGTCGATTCGCTGGAAAAGAATATCAAAGACAGTCTGAATTTTATTGGAACTGGCGTTATCTACGTGGAGAAATGGCCCTGGCTTGCGGATAACGACGGCGAGTACCGCTGGTGGGATTTCTGGATGCGACCCAATCCGTCGTATAACGAATTCAAGTTTCTGTCGGATAACCTCAAAAACAGCAGTTCGATAGCCATCTTCGCGGATACTGACGGCGCCAACGTGAAGCGCGGAAGCAACAGCGTCGGCCAGGTGCGGCTGGTAGGTGGAAGCGAAGGCTACGATGACATATTTACGGTTGATGTCGAATCAGGGCGCTACCTGACTGCTGATGAACTGGCTGCTGGCAGGAATGTGGCGATCATCGGCTATGAGATCGCGCAAGCCCTCTTCCCCAACGGCGAGAATCCGATGGGTCAGACAATCAAGGTGAAGAATATGAAATATAATGTGGTCGGTGTTGTGAAGCGGGAAGGCGAAAGCTTCATGGGCACGCCGAGCAATGACTTTGTAGTTATTATACCGTACAATTCGTTCAGACGCCTTTACCAGACAGGAACGGGCCGGTGGAATGAACTCGGCTCTTCCATCGGCATAAAAGGATTTGATACCGACGTCGGCCTGGTGGAGTTGGAAAATGAAACCCGTGGGCTGATGCGCGGGCGTCGCGGGGTGCGGCCGGCGGATAAGGATACCTTCTCCGTCAACCGGCCTGAAGCGCTCACCGCGATAATTGGGAACCTGTTCGATGGCGTAAGCCTGGCGGGTTGGTTTATCGGTGGTCTCGCAATGCTGGTGGGTGGATTTGGAATTGCCAACATCATGTTTGTTTCTGTGAAAGAAAGAACCAGTGTTATTGGCTTGCAAAAATCACTCGGCGCTAAAAATTATTTTATCCTTTTTCAGTTCCTGTTCGAGTCGGTGTTCCTATGTCTTATCGGCGGGCTTACGGGATTGTTCCTTGTGTATCTTATAACATTTGTTCCCGTGGGTACGATGGAGATCGCCCTCTCTTTGGAGAACATCATCCTGGGCCTTGGTGTCTCGACAGTGATCGGCGTTGTCAGCGGAATTGTTCCAGCGGCTATTGCAGCAAGGCTTGATCCTGTCGCCGCGATCCGGGCCTAATGAAAATCAGGGCAAAACATAAAAGGCGGAAATGTCCGCCTTTTATGTTTAACATTTTCCCTGAGTGTTATACTTTTTCCTCAAGCACTTTAGCGCTTTCGCCAACGAGTTTTTCTTTGATTCTCTTTTCCAGTTCATCCATAAGTTCCGGATTGTCTTCGATCAACTGCTTAACTGCATCACGTCCCTGACCGAGTTTGTTTCCGCCATATGAAAACCAGGAGCCGGATTTTTGAACTACGTTAAGCTCAACTCCGAGATCAATAATTTCACCGGATTTCGAAATTCCGCGGCCGTACATAATATCGAATTCAACTACTTTGAAAGGAGGCGCCACTTTGTTCTTCACTACCTTAACCTTCACACGGTTTCCAGTGATGTCGTCTGCTGATTCCTTGATCTGGCCAATTCTTCGGATATCCAGACGAACCGATGCGTAAAACTTGAGCGCGTTACCACCTGTTGTGGTTTCCGGGTTCCCGAACATTACGCCAATTTTTTCCCGTAACTGGTTGATGAATACACAGCAGCATCCGGTTTTGGATATCGTACCGGTTAGTTTGCGAAGCGCCTGAGACATAAGTCGCGCCTGCAATCCCATTTTACTTTCGCCCATTTCACCTTCGAGTTCGCCTTTGGGAACGAGAGCCGCCACGGAGTCGATTACAATGATGTCAATAGCGCCGGAGCGAATCAGGTGATCGGCGATTTCAAGCGCCTGCTCGCCGTTGTCGGGCTGGGATATCAGCAGGTTTTCCGTATCAATGCCTAGCTTCTCGGCATAAGCCCTGTCAAAGGCGTGTTCTGCGTCGATGAAGGCCGCAAGCCCGCCGCGCTTTTGGGCTTCGGCGATACAATGCAGGGTAAGCGTGGTTTTTCCCGAAGACTCAGGGCCATAGATTTCAACAACACGGCCGCGAGGAAGTCCACCAATACCCAATGCAATATCAAGTCCCAGCGAACCGGTGGAAATTGCAGGTACATCAACGACCTTTTCATCACTGAGTTTCATTACCGTACCTTTGCCGTACGTCTTCTCAAGTTTGTCGATTGTTAACTGAAGTGCCTTCAGTTTTTCTTTAGCATCGCTCATTTTAATTGTTTTTTAACTTTTTGATAGGTGATTTTAGCAGTTGGCCCAAGCAATGAACCTCAGCAAATGCATAGGTGTACATCTGCAGCTGGTAAATCATTTCTTTAAACACAACGGTGATCCGAAATTACTACTTCAGCGTAAAAATAAAAACGTTGAAAACGGCTCGGCCGGTCAGTTATTACATGTTCTGCTTTAATCATTGTATCCTAATTAAATTAGTTACAGTAAGTTGGACGCAAAAAAATTATTCTGACATCTAGTGTCAAAACCCTAAATTTGTGCTTTCAAGTTACTAAAAATATTAGTGTGACATACAAAACGGTCCGATTTATCAAACGATTTCTTCTAATTGTTTTAGGACTCGTCCTGGTACTCGCCTTAGTGTATCATGAGCTGGTCATTTATGGGATAAGACAAGCAAATGGGCAACTACACATAATATGGAATGCCAGGCCGGTCGGGGAGTTTCTGGCTGATCCGAACTTTCCGGATTCGCTCAAATCAAAACTTAAACTTATCGATGAGGTTCGCCGGTTCGCTATCGACAGCCTGGGTTTGAAAGACACAAAGAACTATCGGACGATGTACGACCAAAAAGGTAAGGAGGTAATGTGGGTGGTGATGGCTGCCAAACCTTTTAAACTTGAGCCGTATGAATGGCGGTTCCCGGTGATTGGATCAGTTCCTTACAAAGGATTTTTCAATGAGAGGCTGGCCTTGGATCTCCATGACGAACTTGAACGTGACGGTTGGGATGTGATCGTTCGAAATCCTGGCGGGTGGTCAACACTGGGTTGGTTTACGGACCCTATCCTCAGTAAGATGCTGGAACGCGGTGACGGCGACCTCGCCAATCTCATCATACATGAAATGTCTCATGCAACTATTTTTGTTAAGGACAGTGTTGACTTCAATGAGAACCTTGCCACGTTCATAGGCGATCGGGGCGCGGAACGGTTTCTGATTGCACGGTACGGTATTGAATCGCGGGAATACATCGAGTACGTTGGTGAGGATGAAGATTATATAAAATATGTAGAGCACATGCTTCGGGGCGCTAAAGTTCTTGATAGTCTTTATACACAGATGGACGAAGGTCAGGCTCTTGAAAAGAAACGCCGGCTTAAGGAAACGACCATCAGAAAGATCGTTTCCGCGATGGACACACTTGATCTTCATGTTATGCGAAACCCTGCAAGACGCTTTCGGGATAGCCTGCCGAATAACGCCACGTTCATTAATTTCAGACAATACCAGGCATCGCAGGAGATATTCTTCGAGGAATGGGAAACACGCTTCAATAAGGACCTCAAGGCCTATATCGCATATTTGTCCGAAAAGTATCCATTTCTGTAACAGCGTTCGGAAACGAGTACGGAACGAATTTCCTGCGGCGGAATGACTCGCGTTTTTTTTCTGTTACTTTAAGGAATTGTTAAGAAACCGGATACGGCTGTTTATGATCGCAATTGTCTATAATTTTGGTACAAATAGTTAATGTATGGGAAACAAGTCAATGCACAAGGTGCTTGTCGTTGATGATGAAGAATCCATTGTCGAACTTCTTAAATACAACCTCGAAAAAAGCGGATATGAAGTAAGAACAGCACTGGATGGTATGCAGGCGGTGGAAGTAGCCAGAAAATTTGTTCCTGACCTTGTGCTGCTGGACATCATGATGCCAAAAATGGATGGCGTTGAAACGTGCCGGATACTTCGCAATACCCCCGAACTTCAGAAAACGTTTATTATATTCCTGACTGCCCGGGCGGAGGAGTATTCGGAAGTCGCTGCATTCGATGTGGGAGCCGATGACTATATAACTAAACCCATTAAGCCGCGTGCGTTGATGAGCCGTATCAATGCCCTCTTTAGACGGGATACCAAAAAGACGGCCCAGGTAAGTACAATCACCGTTAATGACCTGATCATCGACCGCTCGAGTTACACGATCAAACTTGGTGGCCGCGAAATCAATTTGCCCAAGAAAGAATTTGAATTGCTGTATTTTCTGGCACTGAATCCCAACAAGGTATTCAGTCGCGAAGATCTTTTACAGAATATTTGGGGCACTGATGTCTATGTGCTTGCCCGAACAGTTGATGTTCACATCAGAAAAGTACGGGAGAAAATCGGTGAAGATTATATTACTACTGTTAAGGGAGTTGGCTACAAATTCAGCCTAAATTAAGTCGGATTTAGTCCGGCTGAACAATAATCACGTATTCCCCTTATTTTTAGGATATGGTTTACAGCTCCCGGGGATTGGCGCTTTTGCTTGCGCTGTGTATCGCTGTCATTACAACTCTGTTCCTTTCACTGTTTGACAGCGTGAATACGAGTGCTCGCGTGGTCACCTGTATCATCAGTTTTTCGGTATCGTATATATCCATCTTCGCAGTTCTTGAGTTTTTGATTTTCCGCGAAATCAATTCCCTTCGGAAAGTGATGGATAAACTGAAGAAGCGCGAGCTACACCGGATTGAGAAACCTGTTTCCACCTCATTAAATCCATTGAAGTCGATCAATGAGGAGATCTTCAACTTTGCCGAGCTGAAACAAAAGGAGATCGACGAACTTAAAAAGCTAGAGGCGTTTCGCCGTGAGTTCATTGCCGATGTTTCGCACGAATTGAAAACCCCCATCTTTGCCGCCCAGGGTTTTCTGCACACGCTTCTGGATGGCGCAGTAAACGACAGAACCGTTCGTATGAAGTTTCTGCGCAAGGCAGCCAAAAGTCTGGACGGACTGGACATCCTTGTGCAGGATTTGCTCACGCTGTCGCACATCGAAACAGGTCAGATCAAAATGCAGTTCGAGATCATCGACATGATTAAGCTTACAGAAGAAGTTTTCGAACAGTTTGAAGACAGGGCAGGAAAGCGGGATGTAGAGCTGTACATCGACGCCCCGCCGGCAGTTTCTGCATATGCAGACTATCAGCGTATCAATCAGGTGATGACGAACCTTGTTTCAAATGCGGTCAAGCATTCAAATGAAGGTGGGCGAGTACGGGTCATTCTGGACCAGACGAAAAAGAATGTCATCGTTCAGGTGAAAGACGATGGCGAAGGGATACCGTCAGAGCATGTTCCGCGAATTTTTGAACGGTTTTATCGGGTAGACAAAAGCCGGAGCCGTGAAAAAGGCGGCACCGGACTGGGGCTGGCTATCGTAAAGCATATTCTTGACGGCCACAACACAAAGGCTGAAGTTCAAAGCTCGCCTGGAAAGGGTTCGACTTTTAGTTTTAAATTGCCGCGGTTTAAGCCGGGCACGGATCATTCCGGATAGAATCCGGCTTTTCGCCAGTTTTTGAAAAAGGTAAAATTCGACTTTCGGGAGGGCATTTTGTATGAGGACGAAAACCTAGTCCTTATTAATAAGCCGCCCTTCATTTCAACGCTCGAGGACCGGCATGAGCCGGTGAATATCCTCAAGCTCGCCCGTGAATATGTGGCAGAAGCCCAGGTATGCCACCGGCTGGATAAGGACACGTCGGGCGTGCTGGCCATCGCCAAAAATCCGGACGCTTACCGCCACATGAGTATCCAGTTCGAAAAGCGCCTTATTACGAAGGTCTATCACGCAATAGTCGACGGGATTCATCAATTCAATGAAATTCTTGTCGACCAGCCAATCCTGAAACTGGACGATGGTGTGGTGAAGATTAGCCGTCGTGACGGAAAGCCAGCGCAGACATACTTTACGTCCCTGGTATCGTACCGGAAACATACCTTGCTCGAATGCCGACCTGTAACAGGAAGGATGCACCAGATCCGGATTCACCTTTCCACCCTGAATGCCCCAATAACGGGGGATGAAAGCTACGGCGGCAGGCCCTTTTATTTGTCGGAGGTGAAACGCGGGTTCAATCTGAAAAAGGAAACAGAGGAACGACCTATCATGAAGCGCATGGCGCTTCATGCCCGCGCGCTGCGGTTTAATGATATGATGGATGTTCCGCGCTGGGTAGAGGCACCGTATCCGCGGGATTTTGGCGCGTTGATGCGTCAGCTGGAGTCCAATAAATGAGATTTGACCGATTTTTCGACGCCCGGGGAAACTTTATGGAGGCGTTTTGCCTTATCGCAAATCCGGGTTTGCTTGTCTGAATACATCGGCGATGGAATTTAGAAATCAGAAATGCCTGATACTGAATCTTTTTACTAATTCAAAAGAGTAAAGTCGGCTCACGCTTGCAATTACGAAACAGGAAATTTACCTTTGTGTCCCTTTTTAGAGGGGGTAGTGTTTTTAATTAGTTTTTAACAACAAAAATGGATCATAATAGCTATAAAACCACTTATGCTAACAAAGCAACGGTTGAAAAAGGCTGGGTAGTGGTGGATGCAGAGGCTCAGATACTGGGCCGCGTGGCAAGCGAGGTTGCACGTATTATCAGGGGCAAACACAAGCCGAGTTTTTCACCCCATGTTGATTGCGGCGACAACGTCATCGTGATCAATGCCGAAAAAGTAAGAATGACCGGTAAAAAATGGAATGACCGCGTAATCTTTACGCACTCAGGTTATCCCGGTGGCCAGCGTGAGCACACTCCCAATATGATCCGGAGAAAGCATCCTGAACGCCTTATCGAACACGCCGTACGCGGCATGCTTCCCAAAAACAGACTGGGACGCGAATTATTCAGAAGCCTTCATGTTTATGCCGGCGCTGAACATCCCCACCAAGCTCAACAACCCAAAGAATTAAAGTTCTGATAAATGCAGATCGTAAATAAAATCGGTAGAAGAAAAACCTCCATTGCCCGGGTATATGTAAAGCCAGGTAAAGGTGATATCAAAGTCAATAACCGTGACCTGAAGGAATATTTCCTTTCGGAGATTCACCAGACCACAGTCAGGCAACCGTTGACTGCAGTAAAGCTGGATGGTCAGTATGACGTTACTGTTAACGTTGAAGGCGGTGGTATAAAAGGTCAGGCAGAAGCGGTACGTTTGGGCATTGCTCGCGCCCTGGTCGAGTTCAACGAAGAAGTTAAGCCTGAACTGAGAAAAGAAGGCATGATGACGCGTGACTCACGTATGGTGGAACGCAAGAAGCCCGGTAGAAGAAAGGCGAGAAGAAAATTCCAGTTTAGCAAGCGTTAATATTATTGAGAATGGCTGAAAAATTAACATACCAGGAATTATTGGATGCAGGTGTACACTTTGGGCACCTTACCCGTAAGTGGAATCCGAAGATGGCTGAGTACATCTTCATGGAAAACAATGGCATCCATATCATCGACCTGAATAAAACGCTGGCACGACTCGACGAGGCGTCTTATGCTCTCAAGAATATTGTGCGTTCCGGCCGCAAAATCATGTTCGTGGCAACGAAAAAGCAGGCAAAGGATATCGTAACGGAAGAGGCAAAGCGCCTGAACATGCCTTACGTGACCGAGCGTTGGCTGGGTGGAATGCTAACTAACTTTGCTACGATCCGCAAATCCCTGAAAAAACTTTCTCACATCGAGAAGTTGATGAAGGATGAAGCTTTCAATAACCTGGCAAAGCGCGAGCGCCTGATGGTAACGCGCGAGAAAGCAAAGTTGGAAAGACTGCTCGGTGGCATCGTAGACCTCAATAGACTTCCCGCGGCATTATTCGTAATTGACGTGAAGCGCGAACATATCGCAGTAACAGAAGCGCACAAGCTGAATATCCCGGTTTTTGCACTGGTGGATACGAACTCCGATCCGTCGGGTGTTGATTTCCCTGTTCCTGCCAACGACGATGCTTTCAAATCTGTTTCGATCCTTACCCGCTATATCGGCAGAGTGATTGAAGAAGCATTGATGGAGCGCAGGAAAGACAAGGAAGATGCGGCCCAGAAGAAGGAAGAGGATGAGAAAAGAAGAGTTGACGAAACGGTCGAAGAAACCAACTCTTAAGCAATAGAATCACAAATCTTTTTGTCGTCCTGCCGTTTTGTAACACAAAAGCCGGTGGGACGATTTTTTTAATGGCATTCAGTAAATGAAGCCAACATAAAATACACATAAGCACTTTAACACTAATAAAAATGTCAGCAATTACCGCCCAAGATGTGAACAAGCTGCGCCAGATGACCGGTGCAGGAATGATGGATTGTAAAAAAGCTCTCACGGAAGCCGAAGGTGATTTCGAAAAAGCTATTGAAATACTCAGGAAGAAAGGCCAAAAGGTTTCTGCGTCCCGATCCGACAGGGAAGCTAAAGAAGGATCCGTTTTTGTTAAGGTAAGCGACGACAAAAAAGAAGCCGTCCTCATTGCCCTGAACTGCGAAACAGATTTCGTTGCCAAGAATGAAGAATTCCAGGCGCTGGGTAAACTGGTCGCCGACACGGCTTTCGCGAAGAAGCCTGCGTCGAAGGAAGACTTGCTTGCACTTTCCGCTGGTGATCTTTCCATCAATGAAAAGATCGTTGAACTGATCGGAAAGATCGGCGAAAAAATCGAAGTGAGTGAGTTTGTCCTTATGAAGGGCGAAGCTGTCGTTCCTTATATCCACGCTGGTTCCAAACTTGGTGTCCTCGTGTCTTTGAAAGGCGTGAACGGCAAAGATGTAACCGATGCGGGTAAGGATGTCGGAATGCAGATCGCTGCTATGAATCCGGTAGCCGTTGACGAAAAAAATGTCGACAAATCCATTATTGAAAAGGAACTTGAGATTGCCAAGGCTCAGATCCTTGCCGAAGGAAAACCGGAAAATATGGTGGAGAAAATTGCGCAGGGTAAACTCCAGAAGTTCTTCAAGGAAAGCACTCTTCTGCACCAGATCTTCGTAAAAGATAATTCAAAGACGGTTGCCCAATACCTGGATAGCGTAACCAAGGGATTGACTGTGACGGAATTCAAACGTGTATCCATCGGATAAGAGATTCCATACTGATATAATTAGAAGCCGGGTTTGAAGCCTGGCTTTTTTATTTTTAGCTGAACCTTATCTTATGCAGAAATCAATCAATCCATTCGATCAATCCCTGCTCGCCGAGTTTCCGCTAATGAATGACCGGGATGTCAAAACCAAGCTTGCCAACGCCGATCTCACTTTCAAGTCCTGGCGAAGCACGACCTTCAGTGAGCGTGGACGGCTAATGATTCGTGCAGCTGCGGTTATTGAGAAGGAGAGAGAACACTATGCGCGGACAATTTCCATGGAAATGGGAAAAGCTTTGCCGGAAGCCCTCGGCGAAATTCAGAAATGCGCTGATGCGTGCCGTTATTTTGCTGAACATGCCGAAGAGTTTCTCAAATCCGAGGCGATCCTGACCGAGGCGAAGAAAAGCTACGTCGGATACTTTCCCACCGGAGTGATCCTGGCCGTGATGCCCTGGAACTTCCCGTTCTGGCAGGTCTTCCGGTTTGCCGTGCCCGCTCTCATGGCCGGAAACGTCGGTGTGTTAAAACATTCGTCAAACGTTCCGCAATGTGCATTGTCGATTGAAAAGATCTTTCGTGAGGCAGGATTTCCGGAGGGCGCATTCCAGACGCTGCTCATTGAAAATAACCAGGTTGAGAAAGTGCTTTCTTCTGACTGTGTGCAGGGAGTCGCCCTTACGGGAAGCGAAAAGGCCGGGGCCAAT
Source organism: Bacteroidota bacterium (assembly GCA_023417785.1). Lineage (GTDB taxonomy): Bacteria > Bacteroidota > Bacteroidia > Cytophagales > Cyclobacteriaceae > Ohtaekwangia. The sequence continues at coordinate 7,931 of JAEZEH010000023.1, read as the reverse complement.
GTGGCTTCCATAGCTGCGAGCCACATCAAGAAGTCGGTTCTGGAACTGGGCGGTAGTGATCCGTTCATTGTGCTACCGGATGCGGATATAGAGAAAACGGTGAAGACTGCCCTGCAGTCGCGCATGCAAAATGCCGGACAGTCATGCATTGCGGCCAAACGTTTTATCGTATTCAAAGAAATAAAGGACCAGTTCATCGATGCGTTCAGGACACAGATTGACGCGATTAAACAAGGTGATCCGCTCGTGGATGGGATAACAATGGGGCCGATGGCCAGAGTCGATCTTGCGGAGGAACTCCAGAATCAGCTGAAGCGCTCCGTTGATTCGGGTGCGGAATTGATTACCGGCGGTGACCGAAATGGCGCCAATTTCAAACCGGCACTTCTGGACAATGTGCGGCCGGGTATGCCTGCTTTCGATGAAGAAACCTTCGGACCTCTCGCTGCCATCACCTCCGTCGAAAGCGAGGAGGAGGCGATACGGTTAGCGAACAAGAGTCGCTACGGCCTTGGCGCCTCAGTCTGGACGAACGATTTACAAAGAGGCGAGCGTCTCGCGAGGGAGATTGAATCCGGAACGGTTTACGTGAACAGCCTGATGCGTTCTGATGCGAGGATGCCTTTCGGCGGAATTAAAAAATCCGGTTACGGCCGGGAACTTTCCATGGCGGGCATACGGGAATTCGTCAACATAAAATCTTTGGTCATCTACGAATAAAAATACAAACATCGATAGGGGGATTTCAAGACTGTGTTGTCTTAGCCTTAAAACGACATAGAAATGAAAGTATCACTATCCAGTCTTCTTGCTGTCCTCCTTACGGGATGGCTATTTGTATCATGCGACGTAGAGGATCCAGGTCCTCTTCAGGAGATTACTCGCGAATACGCGGTTATCGATTTCGATCAACTTGAAATGGGAAGCGGATTTCACATAGACGTTGAACAGAGCAGCATCTTCTCTGTTTCGGCGAAAGGCGACCGCCGAAATATTAATGATCTGGACGTGTATACCGTTGGAAACACCCTGGTCATTGAATACGACGATTCCGGAAATCGCCGGCACGATACACACATCACTATCCGTATGCCGGACCTTAAGGGAGTGCACTTTTCCGGAGGAAGTAAGTCATCCGTTCGTGGCTTTGAAAGTGACGGAACCTTCAGTTGCTACCTTTCCGGCGGGTCTCTTGCTCAGATCGACGCAGGTTATCGGTCTGCGAATGTGATGCTCTCCGGAGGATCAACACTTCGGTTGCATGGCCTCGGAGATGAAATTACAGGGGAAATTTCCGGCGCTTCAGAGTTAAGCGCTTTTGATTATCCGGTGCGCTCTGCGGAGCTGAATCTTACAGGCGCAAGTCATGCACGCCTAACCGTATCTGATGAACTTTCCGTTACCGCGTCAGGGGCGAGTGATCTGATTTTCCGCGGAAACCCAACTGTCGAAAAGAATGTATCCGGCGGAAGTTCTGTGAGGAATGACTAACAGATTCAAATAGTGAAAATAAAAAAGGATCGGTCGTCGCCGATCCTTTTTTTGTCTGATTGAAAACCTTTACCGTCGATATCCGTAATGCCTTCTATTACGGTTACTTCTTAGAACCATGAAGCTGACAATCTAGCACCCGGCACGTCCGGGCTCATTCTTCTCTTTGACCATCTCCGGTCAGTATTTAGTATCAATTATTTTGTTACGCATTACGCTATGTCAGTTTTTAATAAACTCAAAACACTTTTTTCGCTAATCTGGCGCGGTATCAAGGGCGACCATCAGGATTTTACTTCAGGTAGTATCAATCACGCTATCGTGTTGTTATCTGTACCGATGATCCTTGAAATGGGAATGGAATCCATTTTTGCCGTTGTCGATGTTTACTTTGTGAGCCGGCTCAATGATAACGACGCACTGGCCGCGGTGGGTCTTACCGAGTCTGTCCTTTCGCTGATTTATTCCCTGGCCTTTGGTCTTAGCATGGGAGCGACCGCTTTAGTGGCACGCCGTGTAGGAGAAAAAGATGAACACGGCGCTGAGGAGGCTGCGGTTCAGGCACTATTCCTCGGCTTATTCGTTTCACTGGCGTTGACAATAGCGGGGCTCGTTTTCGCTGAACACGTACTTCGTTTTATGGGTGGTAGTGAAGACCTCATTGCGCGTAACGGCGATTATACGCGTATCATGTTCGGAGGGAACATTACGATCATAATGTTGTTTATGATCAATGCGATTTTCCGAGGTGCCGGAGACGCGTCGCTGGCCATGAAGGCGCTGGTGATAGGGAATTCGCTGAATATAATCCTTGATCCGATCCTGATTCTTGGGTTTGGACCAATACCTGCGATGGGCGTTAAAGGTGCTGCGATTGCCACCAACATCGGACGCGGAGTAGCGGTTTGTTTTCAGATCTATCACCTTATAAAGGGCTCGAGCGTTGTGAAACTTAAACTCGCGCATATGAGAATCAGGAGTGTCATCATCCTGAATATGATAAGAGTCTCGTTGGGAGGAATCGCTCAGATGTTAATCGGGTCAGCAAGCTGGATTTTTCTGATGCGACTTATGTCGGACTTTGGAAGCGCACCGCTCGCGGGATATTTCATCGCCATACGGATCATTATTTTTGCCATACTTCCGGCATGGGGTATGGCTAACGCTTCGGCTACACTCGTTGGTCAAAACCTTGGCGCCGGTTTTCCGGAAAGGGCCGAGACTTCAGTATGGAGGGCTGGATTCATGAATATGGTTTTTCTGGGGCTTATTACGGTGGTGTTTTTTTCCATGGCCGAGTATATCCTCAGTTTCTTTAGTCAGGACCCCGAGGTGCTTCGTCACGGCGTTCAGTGTCTTAAAATTGTTTCGCTGGGGTATGTGTTTTATGCGTATGGAATGGTAATAGGACAGTCATTCAACGGGGCGGGGGATACCCGCACTCCGACTATTATCAACATCGTAGGTTTCTGGGTATTTCAGATACCATTAGCCTACGCGTTGTCTGCGTATTTCCATACGGGCCCTGTTGGTGTTTATGTCGCAATCTCGCTGGCGGAATCACTTATGGCCATCGCCAGTATTTACATTTTCAGAAAAGGAAACTGGAAGCTTGTGAAAGTATAATTGTGTTGCGGGGCAGCGCGACTGTATTCGTCGTGCTGCCTTGCCACATCAGGGGTCAGGGGTCACGTTTGCGAAACGCAGCGCGAAAAGCACTGGATACCTCGTCGGCGGCCTTTCGAAGGTTTTCTTCAACTTCTTTCCAGCGCTCTTTGTTCTCGGCTTCTTTCTTAACTCTGTCAGCGGCCACTTTCAGTTCCTCAAATTTCTGCTTGAATTCAACCTCCATTTTTTCGGCGGCCTCCTGAAATTCACTGACGAAACCGTCTACCTGTTTTCCGAAACTCTGAAAGCTTTTCTCGCCTTTACCCTCTGCTTTGTCTTCCATACAATTGGCTTTATTTTTTAATCTGTTTCACGGAATTAAATGACGCCGCCCATGAATTCACAGCAAGCTGATGAAAAGGAGATACAACCTGTTGATAGTCAGACAGAGCAATCAGCCCAGGAAGTTCCGTCGGCTGATTCCGAAGCTGCGGATGTTCAACTTGATCAGGATCCTGTTGATTACATCAAGTTCATGCTTGAAAGTAAATCTACGGCCAAGCAAACTACTTTCAAACATATGGAAGATGCTTTTTCGGTTCTTTGTCATGAATCCAAATCGGTGATAAGCGAATTAGACGACCAGGCCAATCCTGCCGACGACGACGTTACATTATATTTTAAGAAAATCAGTAAACACGAGTTTCAGCTCAAGTTGGCCGGTGATGTACTTATCTTTGTTATGCATACCAATATTGTCACCTTCGACGACGAACATCCGGTAATAAAATCGCAGTATGTGTCCGGCAATGACGTGAATCGATATTTCGGGCAGATCAATATTTACAATTTTATGTACGACTCATTGCGATACAACCGCGGTCATGACCAGGGGTATCTGATCGGAAGGCTCATGATCAACCATGAAAATCGCTTCTTTATGGAAGGGGAACCGCAATTTGTCGACAAGTTCGGTGAAATCTCCAATGGTGAGATCACTCACGAAGACCTGCAGTTGGTTGTGAAGTTGTCGTTGAAAGTAGCTATTCGAAATGATCTTATTGCCCCTCCTTATAATAAAGTCCGATACGTTACGCTTAATCAAAAGAATGACCACGCAGCAGCGATGGGCGGCGGTAAGAAGATTGGCTTTCGCATGAGTTATGAGAAGCCGTCTGAGTGAGGCTATACGTCACGAATTTTGGCGATTCTTCTATTTTGAACAACTTGTTTTTCTATTTTTACCTGTGTATGGAAAAACGTAAAAGCATCCGTTCGATGACGCTGGTCCTTTTGTTGTCGGCGCTGTGCGTCCTGGCCGATGGCTGCGCTTCATCCCGGTCAACCAACAAAAAGAAACTCAAACCAGGTAAGCCCATTCCTTGTCCACAAAAGGACTGCTAATGAATCTGAAAAAAATTGTCATTGCTATTGATGGGTATTCCGCGTGCGGAAAAAGCACGACAGCTAAACAGGCTGCAAACGTTTTAGGATTTCGATATATCGATTCCGGGGCTATGTACCGGGCGGTAACTCTTCAGTTTCTGGATCGGCACGTTGCCCTGACAAATCCCCGCGAAGTCACCCGGGCGCTCGAGGATACCCATATCAGCTTTAAACTCAACGCACAAAAAGAGTCGGAAACCTTCCTCAATGGACTTAACGTCGAGAAGAAAATCCGATCGATGCGGGTTTCGGAAATGGTGAGCCAGGTGAGTACGGTAAAACAGGTGCGCGACAGCATGGTGGAGCTTCAGCGTAAACTTGGACGGGAAAAAGGCGTTGTGATGGACGGACGCGACATCGGCACCACGGTATTTCCTCATGCTGAGTTAAAGCTATTTATGACCGCCGACATGTTGGTCAGGGCGTTTCGGCGTCAGCGTGAACTGCTGGAAAGAAAGCAGATGGTCGATCTCAACGAGGTAATGGATAACCTCATTCAAAGAGACAAAATTGATACGACCCGGAGCGAGAGTCCGCTGCGGCAGGCCACTGATGCCATCATTATCGATACCACTTTTATCACCCTCGACGAACAGGTGGACGAGGTGGTAAGACTTGCGCTGTCACGTATGATTTAAGCGCTATGGCAACATTCCTGACAAACCTTTGACAAAGGCTGCAAAAAGCTGTTTTTTATTCATCAGTGGCTGCTCCAATAAAATAATATTACCCTGTTGGATGTTCGAAAAAATGCTAATTTTGCCCCCGTTCGTAAACATTGAACCGCCATCTTCATGGGCAAAACCATTCGATTAAAAAAAGGCTTTGACATTAATCTTGCGGGCAAAGCCGCTCCAAAAATCGCTGCGACCGGCTCAATTGAAACCGGAGAAACATTTGCTGTAAAGCCAGTTGATTTTCATGGTATTTACTTGCCAAAAGTAGTTGTCAAGGAAGGCGATACCGTGAAAGCGGGAGCAACCCTTTTTCATGATAAACGGAATGAAAAGATAGCCTTTACGGCACCTGTCAGTGGTGAGGTGATCGAAATCAAGAGGGGCGAGAAACGCAAGCTTCTTGAAGTTAAAATACTTGCTGATAGCCACATCGAATATCAGGAGTTCCGCAAGTACACAGAATCCGAAATTCAATCCCTTTCCCGTGAAACCGCGCAAGAGCAGATGCTCACCAGTGGGGTATGGGTAAATATCGTTCAGCGTCCTTTCGGAGTTGTCGCAAATCCGGAAGAAACCCCGAAGTCGATTTTTGTATCGGCCTTTGATTCACACCCTCTCGCACCTGATTATGATTTCTTGTTCCAGGGGCAGGAAAGAGCTTTTCAGACAGGGATCAATATTCTTAAGAAGTTCACTACAGGCGCGGTACATGTAAATGTTCACACCGATAAGCAGGCTTCGCCGGTTTTTACCTCCGTAAAAGGTGCGGAGTTAAACAAGTTCTCCGGCCCCCATCCCAGTGGTTGCGTAGGTGTACAAATCCATCACCTTGACCCAATTGGCAAAGCTGATCTCGTATGGACTATCAGCCCCTTCGGCGTTATCCAGATCGGCAAGCTCTTCCTCAATGGAGTTTACGATGCATCGAGAGTCATCGCCGTCGCCGGATCTGAACTCAAGGAACCGCAGTACTATTCAACATTCACAGGGGCGTGTGTAAAAAAGTTTATCAATAACAACCTGAAACAAGATAACGTAAGGGTTATTTCCGGCAATGTGCTCACCGGATATCGCATCGCGAAGGACGGCTACATTGGGTTTTTCGATAACCTTGTTTCTGTAATTCCCGAAGGCGATTATTACGAATTCATGGGATGGATTGCGCCATCCGCGAAGAAACTTAGTGTACAGCCGGGGCTGGGACTGTTTTCATTTCTCAACTACAAAAAGGAATTCGTTCTTGATAGCAATATCCACGGCGAACCGCGCGCTTTCGTGCAGTCCGGCGTATTCGAGAAATTGATGCCCATGGATATTCTTCCCACATTCCTGTTGAAAGCAATCATCGCCGAAGACTTCGACGAGATGGAAGCACTCGGGATTTATGAAGTGATTGAGGAAGACCTCGCGCTTTGTGAATTTGCGGATGTTTCTAAACACAATGTGCAGGAATTACTACGAGAAGGAATTGACTTAATGCTGAATAGTTAAACTATGAAGTTCTTACGGAATACATTAGACAAGTATAAACACAACTTCGAAAAAGGCGGCAAGTGGGAGCGGTTCTATTATGCTTTCGAAGCTATTGATACATTCGCCTTTGCGCCAAACCTGACGGCGCAAGCGAGAGGAGCGCACATCCGGGATGCGATGGATATGAAGCGGTTAATGATAACCGTAATCATCTCAATGGTTCCCGCGTTGCTTTTTGGGATGTATAACGTCGGCTATCAACATTTTCTCGCAATCGGTGAACAGGCTGAATGGATGGATATGTTCCTTGTGGGACTCAAACAGGTATTGCCGGTTATAGTCGTTTCATACGGGGTAGGCCTCGGCATCGAATTTCTTTTTGCCATCCTTCGCCGCCATCCCGTAAACGAAGGTTACCTGGTAACAGGAATGCTGATCCCGCTCGTCATGCCGCCCGATATACCGTTGTGGCAGGTGGCGGTAGCAACTGCTTTTGCGGTCGTTATTGGGAAAGAGGCTTTCGGTGGAACCGGGATGAACATTCTTAACGTTGCATTGACAGCGCGGGCTTTCCTTTATTTTGCATATCCCCTGCAAATGTCGGGTGATGTGTGGACCTATATTGGCGAAGGCCAGAAGACGGTCGAAGGATACTCAGGAGCAACACCTCTGGCCATTGGCAACGCAGTTGCGACGTCAGGTCAGAATGCGGTTGAAGCGCTTAATGAGTTCGGTGCCGGATGGGCCCCGGAAGGATTTTACAGTCTTCAAAACTTGTTCCTTGGATTTATGCCGGGAAGTGTCGGCGAAACATCAACACTAATGTGCTTGATTGGTGCACTTATCCTGGTTGTTACAGGAACGGGAAGCTGGAAAATTATCGTCAGTACATTCGCCGGCGCCTACGTGATGGGATTCGTTATGAATCTGCTCGGAGGCAACGCTTATGTATTGTTGCCGGCACATTATCATCTGGTGATCGGCGGATTCGCGTTCGGAGCAGTGTGGATGGCAACAGATCCGGTAACCGCATCGCAGACGGAAGCCGGAAAATGGTTTTATGGATTCCTGATCGGCGTCCTAACTGTGCTCATTCGCGTATTTAATCCGGCATATCCGGAGGGCATCATGCTGGCCATTCTTTTTATGAATGTGTTTGCGCCGCTGATAGATTATTTTGTAGTTAATGCCAACAAAAAACGGAGATTACAACGTGCGACAGTCTAACGGTTATAT
>JAEZEH010000039.1 GCA_023417785.1 Bacteroidota bacterium | reverse complement strand
AGTCAGCAGACCATGAAGTTTACAGGTAATTAGCGTGCGATTTCACGCATCCGGCGCGAGGGGATCAGAGTTCCTTTTGGTAGGCGACAACGTCCAGCACCATCCCAAACTTCTCACCCACGTTTTTGAAGTGGGCGCATTTCTCGTAACCCGATTTTTCGAAAACACGAATGCTCCCGGTGTTGTCGCCAGAGATCACTCCTACCAGATTTTGCAAGCCGACAGACCGCGCAACTGTTTCCAGATGAGCAAGTGCCACCCGACCGATCCCCCGGCCGCGAACCTCCGGATCAAGATAAACCGTCACTTCGGCGGTGCGGTCGTATGCCTGACGTTTCTTATGAGCGGTAAGGAAGCAATAACCTGCCAGGCTGCTTTCCTCAAAAATCAAATACGACCTGTATCGCGGATGATCGATATAAAGGAACTCAAGCAATTCCTCATCCCGCGTCGGTTGCGTGTGGAATGTCGCGGTGGAGTTCAAAATATACCAGGTGTAGATTCGGTTAATGCGCGGAAGATCCGCCGGCATGATCTCGGTAAACGTGATATTCATTGGTGGTGGAATGCTAACCATTTTTCGCGGGTGAGGCAATACACGTGGCAGTCGTCATCGCCAAAAATTCTGCCTTCCAGAAACTGAAACCCCATGCGCTCATAGAACCGGTGCGCCTTTGTGTTGGTAGCCAGCGGATCGATAAGGATTGTATGCACGTCGAACTGTTCAAAGCATCGGGAAATCGCGAGGTTCATCATGGCAGTACCATAACCCCGCCCAAGATCGGAGGCTTCCCCGATCCAGATATCGATTGCCCGGGATCCGGGTCCGGTTTTGCCCCAGTATCGGCTTTCTTCCGTGTGGGGGTCAATAATCTGAACAAATCCGACAGGCCTGCCGTCGAACTCGCCGATAAGTTGTTCCCGCCACGGCGGATCGCGTTTCAGTTCCACCTCCCAGTACCAATCATCGTTCGGATCGGATTCAATTACATGCGGAAGGGTATCCCAATAGCGAAGCAGGGCGAGGTCCAAAGGCGAAGCCTGACGTAGCGCAATCATATTCGACTTTTCCTTTCCAGTACTTTGGCTCAAACAAACTTGCGATGAGTTGTTCCCGAATGCCCCTGACGGGACATCGCGAAGTTCTTGATTTCAACGCCGTGGACCACTTTCGTGTTTTCCCGGATGACCGCAAATCCATGACGTTCAAAGAAAGCCCGGGCAGTTTTGCTCACATGAGCCGAGACCACCAGCGTCCTCTGACGCGCGGCTTCTGCCAGAAGCTCACCGATCAAAACGCTGGCCACGCCATCACGAAGGTAGTCTTTATGTACGTAGAGGAAATCAACATACGAGCCACCCTCAAGCGATCCGAATCCGATGAGCCTCTCACCTTCCAGAGCCACGACACAATACTGTTCACGTACCATTTTTTCCCAGCGATGGTGATTGTGTATTCCCGATATCCACACGCGGAGCTGTTCCGGCGAATAATCGTCCTTGCAAACTGCGGCAATTGTGTCGGCGAAAATCCGCTGCATTTCCGATATGTCTTCGTATCGTGCCTTGCGCAGGGCGGGAGTGAGTTTTTCGTTCATACAGTTCATACGGCTCTTACGAAAGATAATAAAAGAGCACAACGCGTCAAGTCTGTAGCATGCATGATGCGCACAGATTTTGAGAAAGGATATTATCATAAAAGAGAAATCGGCGATCAACCATTTGTCTACCTGCCCGGTTACCTATCCTTTCGTTTCGGATAATACATTGTTATAATGACTTGCATCGGATTTCAAAAAATTATAACTATAAGGTACAGTTAGCCCGGGAGAATATCGATTCTTCAGTTAGCCAATTCGTTAGTTAGCCAATTCGTTGTTCGTATTCATTTGTTTGTTATTGTTTTTCTTTCCATTCCATCATTACAGGTCCTCAACATTAACCATCCTCTCTATGAAAATTTGTACCCAAAAAGCTGCGGTAGCCATGGTGGCCATGCTGCTGGTAAACTCTGTGCTCTTCGCACAGGTTTCGAATTATTTTGCCGGTTTTCAATCCGGAACCTCTAATACGGGAAGTTACAACGCCTTTGTTGGCTATCAGTCCGGCGTGAGCTCGAATTCAGGTTGGTATAACACCTTCCTCGGGTATCAGACTGGCTATTTGAATGGGGGCGGAAGTTATAACGTCTTCGTAGGAAGCTTTGCAGGATACGATAACTCCTCAGGGTTGAGCAACACCTTTGTAGGCTGGGCAGCGGGAAGTAACAACACCACTGCCAGTAGCAATTCCTTCTTTGGAAACCTGTCTGGCTATCAAAATTCACTAGGTGCAAGCAACTCCTTCTTCGGCAGCGCGACTGCATACAATAACACTACAGGAAGCTACAACTCCTTTTTTGGAAGCCGGGCTGGTTACAACAATACCACGGCATCCAACAACACTTTCTTCGGATTTAGTGCCGGTGAAGGAAACACAACCGGAGGTTTGAATGTATTTCTGGGAGCCAGATCGGGGTTTGGGAACAATACCGGGTATGAAAATACATTTACGGGGACCTCGAGCGGAGAATTGAATTCCACAGGTTATCAGAACGCGTTCTTCGGTACGGCTGCCGGACGAAATAATTTGACCGGTAACCGGAATAGTTTCTACGGCATTAACAGCGGCGTCGCCAACACTTCGGGCTACGACAATACCTTCGCAGGACTGGCAAGCGGAAAGTCAAACACTACAGGGTACCGCAACTCTTTTTTTGGAATTGAAGCCGGTGAAAAAACTTCTACGGGCAGAGACAACACATTTATCGGGCGAAACGCCGGGCGAAATAATGTTACCGGTAGCAATAATGCGGTGCTGGGAAGTTACGCCGGTCCGGCGTCAGCAAGCCTTTCGAACACCACGGCAATTGGCGCAAAAGCATTTGTCCGGGTCTCTGATGCCGTGGTAATAGGTTCGGTGGCTGGGGAGAACAGCGCGAGCACGACTGCAAAAGTTGGTATCGGAACAACTACACCAGGGTATCTTCTCCACGTAAACGGTGTTGCTGCGAAGCCGGGTGGCGGGTCGTGGACCGTGGCTTCCGATAAGCGCCTGAAGCAAGATGTCCAGCCATTCAAGGATGGATTAACCACCATTGAAAAAATTAATCCGGTCTGGTTCCGCTACAATGGCAAGGCCGGCTTGCCTACCGATAAACGTTTTGTAGGTATTATCGCGCAGGATATGCAAAAGGTCGCTCCATATACCATAGGTGAATTCGTTTCCGAAGCCGAAGAAGGCAAGCCGGAAAGTTACCTGGATTACGATGCAAATGCATTGACGTATATGCTTGTGAATGCCGTTAAGGAATTAAACCTGGTGGCACAGGAACAACGTGAAGAGATCAGGAAACTGCAGACCGAAATCGCTGCCCTGAAAGGCGGTCTTGATCCGAACGCCGATGCAGTACATGGCGCCAGGCTATGGCAAAACTTCCCGAACCCGTACTCTACAGCCACGGTGATTCGCTACTATGTTCCGGACGATGTGGGCAATGCACAACTAAGGATCACCTCCATAACAGGGCAGGAAGTCTTTTCCCGCGAGTTAACCACACGCGGTGAGAGTGAAATTGAGATTTCTAATCAAACCCTTCCCACCGGAAGCTACATCTACCAGCTTGTGATTGACGGAAGTATTGTCGCGCATAAGAAGATGGTGATTTCCCGATAGCACCTCAATAAACAGAAGAAGCCTGCAAAGTCAGGCTTCTTCTGTTCTGTATTTGGAAAGCTTTAGTCCCTATAGCCTGACCCCCTGAATCATTACCGACGCCCTTATCGATTGTTCTTTGAGATGGAGAAACCGTTTCCGGTCCTCATCCAGTTTGAATCTTTCGAAATCATATTCATTCCCGAATTCCACCAGGTGAACCTCATAGGGGCGTTCACCCTGAGATTCGATGAACGTTTCCTGATCCGGCCTGATTCTGAACAGCAGCTTGCCATTGTATTTCGTAATTAATGGAATAGCGACTGCCTCGAATTCGTCAAAGGTTTTTTCCTGGCCGGGAACGATATAAATAAGTTGAGTAATATAGATCATTGGCTTTCGGGGATCGGTGTACGCGTCTAGTTCGTAATCAAAATCTTACTAGTCATAGTCATCGGAATGGTCATTCCACCGGGAATTTGCGGGTTATCCTTAATCTGAGTATCACCCGCGATCTCCTGATTGATTCTGGCTTCCTCAATCCAGCCGGTTTTGCGGTCTGCGCGAATTTCCGACGTCATCTTTCCTTTAAGGTTATATCTCATTGGCATGCCATTGGTTTCAATATACGCGTCTTTGTCCGATGTTTCGATTTTAGATGCGCCTTTGAGGAAAACGTGGTCTGCCGTCATTTTTGTAAACTCGTATTCACTGGTTACTTCGGCCGACATCCCGGACTCCAGATTTGTGTTAACAGTCCACTTCTCTCCTATCCGCACCGCGCGATCCGGGTAAACCGCGGTGACCATTTCAATGTTGCCTTTTAACGCTTTCTCGCCGTAAGCATTGAGAAGCTGCGCCTTTATTTGATTCCGCTGAATTTCAGATAGCTCCGGGAACTGATCGATTGCTCCGTCCCAAAGTTTTTCGACATCACCAACCCATGTTATCTCGCCCGACCTGGTCATCGCTACTTTGAATACCTTGTTTATCATTGAACCCAGGATCAACGAAAAAACATCAGTGCTGTCAACTCTTTCCGAACTGAAATCCATCGAGCCCTGCGGTGTATTTATCGACATTGAAAGCGATTCGAATTTCGCGTCCATGTCATATCCAGCATCGGTAACTGACGTAACCAGAAAAGAAAACGTTCCTTCAATCGCCATCGTGATATTCAATTTTTGTCCGCCAACGTCCTGTACGATGGTTGTTTCCGCGTTGGTAACCTGCTTGTAGACGTTTCCCTTCTGCAGATTGAGTCTCAACTCAGTTCGTTGGGCATTACACAGAATCGCCGTGGATAGAAATACTGCAACCAGACAAAACAACTTTTGCATGAAGTGTTATTTAAGAATAATAGAATCCAGCCTCCATCCTACCGGTTCGTCTGCCTGATTATGAAGAAATTGGCAAGCCATTGGAAGGCGACAAAACCAAATATGAAAATGACCGAGAAGATGTTGAATAATTCTCCGGAAGAAAATGTCAGTGCAACAGCGATCGTGCCCACGACAGCCATAGCTACAGCATAGATCAGCGAAGCGTGTTTGTATTTCGATGGTGAAAACATCATACTGAGCGGAACCATCATCGCAAAACCAAATGCTGCGAGTGCGAGAAATCGCTCGTCTGATAAAATGAAGTAGCCGAGAAGTCCACAGGCAAACAATGCAAAACTACCCGCCACAAAGTTGGAGCTCATCTTTTCCTTTTTGTCGAGCAGGAACTGGCCATACCGATTGAATCGCAGGAACAGATTACTTACCGGCTCGATAATCCAGGTGGAAAACGCAACCAGCGTAAGCACAATGATTAGTGGAACGAGGAAAGGCTGTAGTGCCGCGTTGGATTTTGCGACACTTCTGAGAATCCGAACACCGAAATAAAAACCAAGAATTACTGCCCACTGATATCGGGCGGTGAGGTTGCCCATGAAGAAAGCGTATTTCAGAAACAACCGGTAGATCGGGTTTGTCGCCTTCAACGCTTCAACCATGCCCGCCTGGGCATAGGCGTAAGACGGATCGTTTTTCAATGACTCACGGAAATGCTCCAGCGCTTTACGGTGGTCGCCTTTTTCGAGCAGGCCCCATCCATAGTTCGCGTGGGTATACGCGTTGTTCGGATCTTCGCGAAGGGCTCCCTGGATCGTATTGAAGGAATCCTCTTTTCGGTTCAGTTTCAACAACGCAGTACTCCGAGAGTTCAATGCCAGCAGGTTTTCGGAATCTATCGCGAGAGCCCGATCCGCAAGCTCAAGCGCGTGATTGAAATCCTTTCTCATCAATTTGATTTGCGATGAGAAGGCAAAATAATCCGCATCGTAGGGATCGCGCTCTATTGCTTGTTTAACATTGGCTTCAGCCTCGTCGTATTTTTCCTCGGCCACGGCAACACGCGACTTCATATAATACAGATGTGGTGATTCCGGCGACAAACCAATGGCATTGTCAATAATCTGACGGGCCACCACGAAACGATCATCCTGAATATGAACTTCGGCCAACAGCGAAAGAAAATGAATGTTGTTGGGATCCTGTGAAAGCAGATCCCTCAACATACGTTCGGCCTCCGGGTATTTTTTCTGCTCGATGAGCAGTACCACTTTTGAAATCCGATGATCTTCTATCATGCTACTTCTTGATTTTCAGATACGCTAAGATGTCGTCGTATAATCCGCTTTCGTTGGCAAAGAGCGCGAAATTTTTCGCCGTGCCGAACCATTCCTGTGTGCTTGCCTTGTGTTTCCTTGCAGCGGCCAGAAGATCTTTTGTATATAGCGGTTTTGGTATGCCATCTTCAAAAGCGGATTCCAGCTTGGCTTCAACCGCCAGGTCGATCATGGCATCTATATCCGCACCCGAAAAATGCTCTGTTTTCATTGCAAGTTGGCCGTAGTCTATCGCCTCCGTTGGCTTGCCACTCAGTTTCAATCTCAGAATCGATTCCCGGCCCGGCTCATCGGGAGGCGGTACAAAGATAATGCGGTCAAATCTTCCCGGACGTCGAAACGCCGGATCCAGATTCCATGGTGTATTTGTCGCGCCGAGGATGAGTACACCTTCGTTTGTGTCTGCGATTCCGTCGAGCTCCTGCAAAAACTGATTGATCAGGTGTCGCCCACCGGACTGTTTCATGTCGCTTCGGCTCGCGCCCAATGCGTCAATTTCGTCAATGAACAACACGCAAGGTGTATTGTATCTGGCCAGCTCAAAAATCTCATGAAGATTCTTTTCGCTGTTGCCAATCCACATGTCAAGGATGTCATTCAGACTTACGTTGATGAACCGCGCATTGACTTCACCTGCCGTCGCCCTCGCGATAAATGTCTTCCCACACCCTGGCGGGCCATAAAGCAGAATACCTCCACCGACCTTTTTTCCGTAAGCTTTGTAGAGTTCCGGATGCTTCAATGGTTTGATAATCTTGAGTTCGATTTCTTTTTTCACCGCATCCATACCGCCGACATGCGAGAAATTAGTATCTGGTTTTTCCAGAAAACGGTCATCCAACTCATCCTCGTATTCGTCGCCAGGATGCACATGTCGTACCCGCAGCTTCGCATCTAGTTCTTCATCATGAAAGAAGGGGTCCATAGCCAGAACCTTTTGATAAATCTCGATGGCCTTGCCCATTTCATTCTCTTTAAGAAGTGCCTTGGCATACAGGATAAGAATCCCGGGTTCAGCATTACCGCCATCAATAAGTTCTTCGAGAACTACATTACACGCCGAATAACTTCCGTTCTGGAAGTAGATCCGGGCAAGCCCCAGTTTCGCCTTCGAGTCGTCGCTGATCTTGAGAATGGTGGTAAATTCCGTTTCCGCTTCGGCAAGCCTGTTGAGGGAAAAAAGTGTTTCGGCAAGAAGCAATCGCAAAGGGACGTTATCCGGAGAATGCCGCAACGCCTCCTTCAATCCCTGAATAGTATTTTCGTTCATTTTCTTTCGCGTAACTGGTTCATAACAGGATTACTCCCAACGGTTGACACAACGTATGACTAACAGCTAAAGATAGGAAAAACGGCTCTGAATTATTAAAGCCGGAAAGCAAAAACTGCATAAGTACACTGACCTTTTTCTGACTATCGGTTGCGGAATGAACGCGTCGTTCCGAACATCCAGTGGAGACCCAACTGAACGCCAACCAGTACATTGGCGCGTTCGCCAAACAGGCTTCCGGCCTCACCGCCCTTTACACGTTCAATGACGTCGCCGTTGCGCATGTCGGTAAGGCTATAATTTGCCCGTATCTGGGTGGTCAGATAAAGGTGTTTTGACAAATCTATATCAAGGCCAAAAGCCGCAGCAATGGAAAATTCAGAGTTCCTGAATTCATCGGCTTCTTTACTAAGCAGGTCACGGCTCGGCACATTTGAATCCAGCGTATAGGTTCCAGGCTGGGCACCCGGTGTAGCGGTAGGGAATTCCGCCTGAATAGAAGCAAGGTCCATTCCTTCCGGGATCGCGTATGTCCCTGCATCGGCCTGAATCGATTCGCGCGCATCGGTGAGGAACGACATCTGTGGCCCAAGGTTGAAGTTCGCACGAGCCGCTGAATTTCCGCCGCCCATAAAACGAAGCATCAGGGGGAGCTGAATGTATTCCAGATCGATACGGCGTTCACCACGAATATTCCGCGCTACGTCAACCAATTCGTATACCTGGCCCTGGGCGGACTTGATACCTTCAAGGGAAAGTCCAAACTTCCGGCTAAGGTCTACACCGAAGTTAAATCCTATGGGCGCGAAATTATAGGTCAGCGTTGAGTTGTATCGTGGATCGTCCGACAAACCCTTATCAAGAACAAAAGTGGCGTTGACAGCACTGGTTGCCCCAATGTGAATCTGTACACCTTGCGCCTGGATGGCAGCAGAGACTAATAAAAATGAGCCAAAAAGAAGTAATCGTTTCATGGTAAGACTTTTGGAATCTATACCAAAGACACGCAAAAGTAACCGGAAATGTCACAGAGGCCGAGCTTCTATGGCTCATGTGTAAGAAACGGACGCAGGTTCAAGATTTAGGGTAGAACTGGTAGCTGGCTATCCGGCTAACCGGCAACTGGTACTCTTCCTGAACTCTCCGTCCACTCTTTGTCCACTCTCCGGCCCAATAAGCCGGGCTGTCACCCACGGTACCACCCCATAAGGCTCCATGTCCCCCAGACCGGACTGGTAACCGGCAACTGGTATCTGTTAACTGGAACTGGTATCTGGCAACTGGTAACTGGCAAACTGGTATCTGGCAAACTGGTATCTGGAACCGGTATCTGGCGAGGGAAACCGGTAACTGGCCACCTGGAAACTGGGTACTGGCTACTCCATCCTTAAGGTTTCGACCGGATTGGCGACAGCACTTTTGTACGTCTGGCTGCCAATGGTTAGAAGCCCCAGCCCGATCAGAATTGTTGTACTGACCAGAACATCCCAGACCGATAAACGGACACTATAGTACTGCAGGTGCGGAAGCAACATGTTCAGCAATAAACCCGTTATAGGAATCGCTGCCATTACAGCCCAGCCCATCATCTTCAGGTAATCCCTCGAAAGCAACAAGGCGATTGCGGATATACTGGCTCCCATCACTTTCCGAATACCCACCTCCTTCGTCTTCGTTTCGGCCGTATAGACGACCATGCCCAACATACCCAGAAGCGAAATCGTTATGGCAAGGATTCCAAGAAAGCCCACAATCTTCAACAAGGCCTGATAGCCCTGGTATGCTTCGTTAAGCTCGTCCTTGAAGAACCGGGCTGTAAACCTGCTGTCAGTTGGAAGTCGTTTCCAGGTGCGCTCCATCTCTCCGACCATTGCTCCCGCGTCACCGGAACTTACCCGCATGTTGGCAAACGCAAATTGCGACGGGTCCGACCGAAAGATGAATTTGTCGATGGGGACAGATAACGGTTCAAAATGGAAGTTTTTCAGCACACCTATGATCTCGACCTCGTTACCATCAACACGCCATGTGCGGCCTATTGCATCGCGCGGATTGGGTATCCGGCAGGCATTCAAAAATTCTTCATTCACAAGAATGTATTTCTCTTGTTGAAAAGCGACCTCAGGAAAGTTTTTTCCGGCCAGGAGAGTCAATCCAAAGTTTGAAATGTACGCGGGGTCGACAAACATATGGGCGACCTCCACCGAATCATTTCCGTGATCATGAATCCAGGTACGTGAAGCGCCCACACCTAAAATCCCGGACGACATCGATATCGATTCGACTGATGCCAAATCTGAATATGCAGTTTTAAATAATTCCGGTTCGACATCATTCATTCGCACGTCAAGAATGTTCTCCTTGTGAAAGCCAAAATCGAAATTGATCGAATACTGGTATTGCCTGCTGAACACTACCAATGACAGGATGAACCCGAAAGAAAGCATAAACTGAAATACGGTCAACACCTTCCGAATGGTGAATGTGGATCTACGACCATTGACCTTGCTTTTCAGCGCTGCAATCGGATTGAGTCGCGCAAAATGCAGCGCGGGAAATAGCCCCGCCGCAACACCTGTCCCTAATGCAAAGATTAAAAACAGCACTGTCGTCCTCCATGTAAGCGACAAGTCAAGAGATGCCCCGGCAACCATCATGCTTTGGAACTCGCTGCGGATGCCCACGAAAATAGCCAGCGCACCAACCAATGCAACCAACGCAATGACGGTTGACTCCATTAGAAACTGATAGAACAGATGTGTTTGCAATCCGCCCATCGTTTTGCGCAGACCAATTTCCTTGGAACGCTTCAATGCCCTGGCGATTGATAGATTTGTGTAGTTGAAACAGGCCGGAAGGAGAATCATAAGCGCAAAAACAGCAAACAATAAAAATCCGCTAAACTCCCAGGCGACCCCGATCGCACCATTCAGATCAGGCCCCATTGCGATGTTCTTCAACGGATTCAGGCTGAACGTCACCTTCACTGGTGAAGATGAATACTCGGAAGTTGCCACGGCTTCGAGATACGTTTCGAGCGCGTCGGGGTCGGTACCTTCATCAAGCATTACATAAACATATTCACCTCCAAATTGAGTCCACTGATCCACGGCGGAAACTTTTCTGTCGGGAAGGGTGCAAAACGACAGAAGCATTTCAAAATTCAAATGAGAGTTCCGCGGATGGTCGTTCATTACCCCTCCTACCTGATAAAGCTGACCATCGCTAAATTCAAGCGTTTTGCCGACCACGTCGTGGCTGTTGAAGAACTTCATAGCAGCGGACTCTGTAAGAATGAGCTGGTTTGGCTTGTCCAGTACTGCGGGTATCCCCTGAGTGAGCGGGAACGAAAAAACCGAAAAGAACTCAGGTTCGACGAAATAGCTTCGGACAGGAATCGTCTCGTTACGAAATTTCAATTCCATTCCGCGGGATTTCACAATACGAACAACGTCTTCCGCCCCGGCGAACTCCTGCTCCATGCGATCCGCAAGCCGAAGCGGAGCCGATGCAAAATCCGTTTCTTCAACCCCGTCACGATGATGGGAAATAACGGTATAGATACGCGCGCTGTTCTCGTGAAAATTATCGTACGTGCTTACATAACCATAAATAGATATGAGCAGCAAACTGACCGACATCCCGATCGCCAGGCCGAACGCATTCAGAATAGAGAAATACTTATGATGTGCCAGATTCCGCAGGGAGACTTTCAGATAATTAAGCAGCATATCCGGTGAGATCGCGGAGGAAGAATACACTGACTTCGCGTCACGTTTTCGTTTCCGCAGCGCATATGAGAACACAAGTGAAATCACGTCAATCCAATACCGGAGCTTTGCGCGGCGTGGCGACCCAGTCGATACGTTGTAATGGAAACGTTCTTCCAGATCTCCTACGAGATCATCTATATGCGCGTTGCCAGCGAGACGCTCAAACAGTTTCCGTGCAAGTGAGGGTGGTTGATGATTCATTTAAGCGCCAGGTTAATTCGTGAAAGATCCCACAACTCGTCACGCAAGTTTTTCGTCTCGGCTACTGCTTTCTTCCCGGCTTGCGTAATTTCGTAATAGCGCTTACTACGACCGCCGCGTTCTTTCGTAGCCCCTCCCATCCACGACTTGAGATAGCCTTTCTCCTCAAGCCGCGTGATGGTTGAATGTAACGCACCTATACTGACTGTACGGTTGCAGCGTTCTTCAATTTCGCGTTGGATTGACACGCCGTATGCCTCGCTTCCCAGTACGGCGATAGTCAGCAGGACCAGTTCCTCGAATTCACCAAGGTATTCCTTCATGTGGGTAGTTTTCCGGATGTTTACGAGACTGATGGATATTTGTTTCTATTTTTCAGAACAAATAACGTAAACTTTTCCCCGATGGGAGTGCGTATTTGATATTGAGTCGGCTAACTGGCTTCCGATAACTGGTAACTGGCCACAGGTAACCAGAAACTTCCCTCGCCCTTTTTTATTTACTAACTAAAGGGATCAACGCGCATTTGGGACTCGCGTGCAAACCGCAAACAGGTAACCGGTAACTGGTAACCGGTAACAGGCAACAGGCAACAGGCAACAGGCAACAGGCAACAGGCAACAGGCAACAGGCAACAGGTAACAGGTAACAGGTAACAGGTAACAGGTAACAGATAACAGATAACAGATAACAGGTAACCGGAAACCGGCACCCCCTTCACAACACCCCCTTC